>JAAUQE010000009.1 GCA_012032425.1 Leptolyngbya sp. RL_3_1
GCTACGCACCAAAATCGGTTTGGGGTATATGGTCGCCATTGGCATTGCCGTAGTCGGCATTGAAACAGGGATACTGTTGGGAGGCCGCTACTATCGCCAAGCCCAACTCCAACGGCAAGACACCCTAGAAGAATTAGAGACCATCCGCGATGTGCAGTCGGGTTTGGTGCAACTGGAGGTCTCCCGTCAACGGCTACTGCGATTGATCAACGAACCCTATGCCTTTCGCCAAGAATATGACCGCTTTGTCACGGACTTTGGCGAAACTTTAGCCGCTTGGGATGCCCTCAAAGCGTCTTACGATAACCCGTCCGAGATCGGAGAAACCGATGGAGAAACCGCGTTGCTGGAACAACTGGTCACTGACCACGATGAACTCATCCATACCTATCACCGACGGGTCGAAGCCACCAACAGCATTCAGGCTTTAGATCCCACACTGCTCACGCCAATCTCAGCAAAAGTTTTGACGGAAGGGATTTTGCGGGATGACAACGTCTTGCCCCTGCTCAGGGTCGTAGAAGATCTGCAGGACCTGAGTCAGACCGTTGTTGAGGAAGAGGCGATCGCCCGCGCTTTAGAAAACCAAGCCCAGCGATACCAGGGGCTGATCGTCACCACTAGCTTGCTCATATCAACGCTGTTAGCCTTAGGGATTTCGCTCCTGATCGCCCGCTCCTTACTGCGCCCCCTCAAGCAGGTCACGGAGATGGCTCACCAGGTCCAGCAGAAATCTGATTTTGACTTACGGGTCTCAGTCAACAGCAAAGATGAAGTCGGGGAATTAGCGGACGCCTTTAATGCCCTGATTGATCGGGTCCAAACCCTGATGCGTGAGCAGAGTCAGACGCAAGCGCAGCTCTTTCAGAGCGAAAAAATGGCTTCCCTTGGCCAACTCGTCGCGGGAGTGGCCCATGAGATTAATAACCCGGCCAACTTTATTCATGGCAACCTCACCCATTTTCGCGACTATGCCCATCAGCTCCTGGGAATTGTGCAGCTCTACAATACCCACTACCCTGAGCCCGTGCCCGAGATTCAAGCCGCCATTGAAGACGCTGATATCGAGTTTTTGCAGGCCGACATTCCCAAGATGCTGGCGTCTATGGAGATGGGTACCGATCGCATCCGCCAAATTGTCCTCTCCTTACGCAATTTTTCGCGGCTGGACGAAGCCGAAGTCAAAGCCGTCAATCTCCACGAGGGCATTGACAACACCCTGCTGATTTTGCAGCATCGCCTCAAGGAACGGCCTGAGCGACCGGCCATAGAAGTGGTGAAAGCCTATGGAGATCTGCCCTGGGTTGAATGTTATCCCGGTCAACTCAACCAAGTTTTTATGAACATTGTGGCTAACGCCATTGATGCGATCGAGGAGGCGGGAGCTCATCGAGCCTATGAAGATTGGGCCACCCATCCGGGTCAGATCACGATTCGCACCCAGCTAATGGCTGGCAACTGGGTGGGCATTAGGATTACCGATAACGGCAAGGGCATGGCTGAGCAGACGCTCAAACGGCTGTTTGATCCCTTTTTTACCACCAAGCCGGTGGGCAAAGGGACCGGCATTGGCATGGCGATTAGTTACCAAATCATTACTGAAAGCCATAGCGGCACCCTAGATGTCTCTTCGCAATCGGGCCATGGTACGGAAGTGACCCTGAGCATTCCAGTACGAGGCCTTAAGGGAACCTAGCTGGGCTGGCAACTTAACGCTGCAAGTAGGCGCTTAACCCGGCTACTTCTCCAATCACAATGATGCAGGGGGAGAGCTTTTCGCCTTTGGTCTGCTGGCCAATGGTGAGCAGGTTGCCGGACCAAATCTGCTGCTGAGGTTGCCCCGCCCAGCGGATTACCGCCACGGGCGTTTCGGCCCGCTTGCCCCAATGCACCAGTCGTTGGGTAATCTCTGCCAGCGATCGCCCCCCATCAAAACCACCAGGGTGGCCATGCGGGCCATGGCTTCCCAATTGTGTAAGTCCAGATCGTGGGCGGTGAGCACCACAAACTGGCTGCTCAGCACCGGGTCCGTCAGGGGGATGCCCGCCAGCAAGGGAGCAGCAAGGGCCGAGGAAATCCCTGGCACCACTTCAAACCCACATCCGGCGGCCTTAAGGGCCTGAATCTCTGAGGTCGATCGCCCAAAAATAAACGGGTCGCCGCTCTTGAGGCGCACCACCTGTTTGCCCTGTTGGCTCAGGTTTACCAAAATCTGGTCGATTTCCGCTTGGGCCGGACTGGGCTGCCCACCGCGTTTGCCGACGTTGACGCGATCGCAGCTCGGCGGCAACAGGTCCAGCAGTTCGGCGCTCACTAACGCATCGTGAACCAGCACCTCGGCTGTTTGCAGAAGCTGATAAGCCCGCACAGTCAGGTAATCTACGGTACCTGGCCCCGCCCCAACGATATAAACCTTCCCGATCACCGCATCACCCTGTGGCCCACCCCATTCACTCCTATCAAGTCCGGTTAATTGCCCTGCATTCTGTACCGGCGCAGCCCCCTGCGCCCCTAGGTTCTCTTGATTTTTTCGGGGGTACTCAACCGGACTGCCTATCAGGTTACGCCTCTTGTCGAAAGCGATAGAAGAAAAAATCGTCCTTAAAAGCAGGCTCCTTGGCGACGTGATCAATCCAGTTTTCACTCATCAAGCGTTGACCCACTCGCACCGCCTCCTCCCGAGAAACCCGCAGATAAGCCACCAGCCAATCCACCGCTTCGCTGCCGACAAAACAGTTGGAATAGGTCTTCAGCCGGAATTGCCGATTTTTGATCGCCACGCCCTCGGTGCCCCCCATGGCAGCCGCTAATTGCTGGAGATTAACGGCAAAGATCGAGCTAACTTTCTGGGCTTTTCTGACGTGATGCCAGAGGGTGATCATCGCCGCTTCTTCCACCAAAAGCAGGGCTTGATCCTGCTCTTCTAAAAGCTTCTGTCGAGCCTGCTGGATCGCCTTTTGCTTGTCCCTGTGAGGATAGGCCGCATCTTTAAGGTAAAACCGACCCTGGTACTCTAAACCGGGCTGCTGCACCTTCACTTGATCAACCCGACTGCTGACCAGGCAATAGGCCACTTGCTCAGCGTGCAAAATCAGCATGGATGTTTTCAGGAAAGATGGGCTGCAACCGATCCTAAGCCAAGATGGGTTGAAGCCCATCCCCTTAGCCCACTTCTTGAGAGGTCTTAACCTGGGGCTGCGCTTGAGGCTGGAACTGGAACAGGGTGTAGACCACGTTCCGGCGGATGCCGGTCATCATGTCTAAAAACACCTCGTACCCCTCGCTCTTGTATTCGATCAGGGGATCCTTTTGGCCGTACCCCCGCAAGCCCACCGTTTCCCGCAGGGCGTCCATTTGCTGGAGGTGCTCCCGCCAGAGGGTGTCGATTTGTTGCAGGATGAAGAATCGCTCCGCCTCCCGCATCAGACCGGGCTTCATTTGGTCCACCTGGGACTCTTTCATGTCGTAGGCAATCCGCACCTGCTCCCGGAGGAAGGTCTTGATTTCGCCGACGGAGAGGTTTTCAAGATGCTCGGGCTCGACATCCGCAAGCAGATAGACAAACTCTTTGATTTTCTCCACCATTTCCGGCAGCTTCCACTCTTCGGGCGGCAGTTCGGGGTTGATGTAGGCTTCAACGATGTCATCCATGGTGCGCTCGGCGTAGCCGATTACCAGCTCCTTCAGTTCTTGTCCTTCCAGTACCCGACGGCGCTCGGCGTAAATGGCGCGGCGCTGGTTATTCATCACCTCGTCATACTCAAACACCTGTTTACGGATGTCGTAGTAGTAGGTTTCGACCTTCTTTTGCGCCCCTTCTAGAGAGCGGGTGAGCATCCCCGATTCGATCGGCATGTCTTCTTCCACTCGGAACATGTTCATCAAACCGGCGACGCGATCGCCCCCAAAGATCCGCAACAGGTTGTCTTCCAAACTGAGGAAGAAGCGGGTGGAGCCGGGGTCCCCCTGACGACCGGCCCGGCCCCGCAGTTGGTTATCCACCCGGCGGGACTCATGGCGCTCGGTGCCAATTACGTGTAGACCGCCATTGGTAATTACCTTGTCGTGCTCGGCACTGGTCAAGGTTTCGTATTCCCCGCGCACCAAGCCGTATACCTCCCGCAGTCGGGCGATGAAGGGATCGGTGGTGGGGGCTTTTTCGGCGGCGACGGCCACCTTATCTTCGGCTTCTAGTTCCGGTAGGCTGCGCTCCCCGTAGGTCTCGACCGCAAAATCAACCACGGCCTTTAGGGCCGCTTCCGTCTCTGCCGACAGCTCCGTGGGGAAGATATCGGGAGAGGCTTTCCAGGTTTTGACCTTTTGGCCAGCGCCAAACCCTTGAGCCCGCTTGCGGCCTTTGGCACCGGGTACAGACGCCATGGCCATAGCATCGTCTTCCTCGGGCTGAACGATGCGAGGCATCAGGTATTCACGGATCTTGAGGCGGGCCATATAGTCGGCATTACCCCCCAAAATAATATCGGTACCGCGACCGGCCATGTTGGTGGCGATGGTGACTGCACCGCTGCGACCGGCCTGGGCAACGATTTCCGCTTCCCGCTCCACATTCTCAGGCTTGGCGTTGAGCAAGTTATGGGGAATGCCAAGCTCGGCTAAGAGCTTAGAGAGCACTTCTGACTTTTCCACGCTGGTGGTCCCCACCAAAATGGGACGACCGGAATCATGCATTTCGGCACATTCTTCGGCCACCGCTTTCCATTTAGCCGGTTCGGTTTTGTAGACCACATCGGATAGGTCTTTACGCCGAGAGGGCCGGTTGGTGTCGATGACGGTAACTTCTAGCTCGTAGATTTTCTCAAATTCCGGCTCCTCGGTTTTGGCAGTGCCGGTCATCCCAGAGAGCTTGGGATAGAGCAAAAAGAAGTTTTGATAGGTGATGCTGGCCAGGGTCTGGGTTTCGGGCTGAATCTCGGCATGTTCCTTGGCCTCGATCGCCTGGTGTAGGCCATCACTCCAGCGGCGACCGGGCATGACCCGACCGGTAAACTCATCCACAATCACCACTTCATCGTTGCGGACGATGTAGTTGACATCCTTGATGAAGAGTTCTTTGGCCTTGATGGCGTTGAAGATGTAGTGCGCCCAAGGATCCTTAGGGTCAAAAAGATCCGCCACCCCTAGCAGTTCTTCCGCCTTGATAAAGCCTTCGTCCGTGAGCAGTACGTTACGGGCTTTCTCATCCACTTCGTAGTGCTCATCATCGCCGTGCAGTTCTCGGGCTACTTCAGCGGCACGGGTATATTTCTCGCCGGGGCGCTCCACCTGCCCCGAAATGATCAGCGGGGTACGGGCTTCGTCAATCAGGATGGAATCCACTTCGTCAATGATGCAGAAGTTGAAGGGACGCTGCACCACATCGGCGATCGCAGTGGACATATTGTCCCGCAGGTAGTCAAAGCCAAATTCGCTGTTGGTGCCGTAGGTGATGTCGCAGCCGTAGTTCTTCTTGCGTTCTGTGGGGCTCATTCCCTGCTGAATCAGCCCCACCTCTAAACCCAAAAATCGATGGATTTGCCCCATCCATTCCGCATCGCGACGGGCCAGATAGTCGTTTACGGTGACGACATGGACGCCTTCCCACTGAGCGCGTTCAAGTAGGCCGGGAGGGTAGCGACGAGGGTTTTACCTTCCCCAGTTTTCATCTCAGCAATCTGCCCATCGTGGAGCACCATGCCACCGGTGAGCTGCACATCAAAGTGGCGCATGCCCAGGACCCGCTTCGAGGCTTCCCGGACCACGGCGAAGGCTTCGGTCAGCAGATCGTCAAGGGACTCGCCTTTTTCCAGCCGCTGCTGAAATTCAGCCGTCTTGGCCACCAACGCTTCATCCGATAAGGGCTGGATCTCTTCTTCTAGAAGATTGATTTCCACCACGTCGGGCTTGTAGCGCTTGAGCTTGCGGGCGTTGGGATCACCAAGGAGGGCTTTTAGCATATGTCCGGAGACTGGAGATTTACAGTTCTTTACTTAGTACATCGAACCGGGGTGGTTTATGCAAGGGGAAATCCCCCTACTCAACCGGCTCTGGGGCAGCTGAACATGGGCCTAGGGAAGCCTGCCCAAAAGCATAGCCACTACTCTTTAAACATTTTTTAAACATTCTCGCAAAAGGTTGAATTGGCGCTTTTTGATCCTACCACTTGGCTTACAGCATTTTTGCAGCGCGTCAGGTCTGGGAAAAGCCCCAAAACCCTTGATTCTAGGACATCGGCAATACCTCGCCAGGCAAGGACATCCGGGACGGGCAAAAGGGGCTCGAAAGTTTAGTGTTATGGTTGGGGCTTGAGAATTTCGCTCACGTTTCACTGCCCGCCCATGTGTCGCGTCTTCCCAGGACTATTGATTGAGATCACTGCCTGCTGGCAAGGCATAGCGGTGGCGATGCGGGGCATTAGACGCCAGCAAACCATCGGGGTTTGGGGTTGGCATCGACGAGGCAGCGGGGTGTAAAGCATCGCCACGGCAGATGAGCGCGTGGGTCTAAGTCTTTGCATCCCGCGTTTATCGATCTCGTTGCCTCCGATCACGTTGCCGCAACCACAAACATTCCCCCTTATTGGTCATGGACTGTAGCCATATTCAGTTTCAATACAACAACACCTTAGATGCCGCTGACTTACAGCGGCTTTTGCAGCTCTTTAAGCTGGCGGCTTTCTGGGCTCAAGATCGCACCAGTGCCGATTTGGCAACGGCGATCGCCCACAGCCACCCCGTGGTTACCGCCTGGGATGGAGTCAACCTGATTGGGTTTGCCCGTGCCACCTCCGATGGGGTGTTTCGCGCCACCATCTGGGATGTGGTCATCCACCCCGATTACCAAGGGGCGGGGTTAGGACGGCGGTTAGTTGAGACTGTGCTGGGCCATCCCCATGTCAATCGCGCCGAGCGGGTTTACTTGATGACGACCCACCAGCAGGCGTTCTACGAGCGCATCGGGTTTCAAACTAATACCACCACCACCATGGTGCTGTTTAATCAGCCCTTAGGGGTGGCCTGCGAATTGCCCCAGCGCACCGTTGCCCTAGAAGCGATGCCAGAGTAGCCGGTGTGACGGACTTGATCCTCGACTAAAACGGGGGGTGCTGGGCGATCGCCACTTGCAGTACCTCCTGTAGCCAGACCAGGACCTGGTTCGACTCTGCCGAGACTTGCCAGTCGCATTCCCCCACCAAGCAGGGATATACGACCACTTGGGGCAGTTGGTGGGCCGCCTGGGTGGCTGTAGGCGTGAGGGTAATGAGGGGCAGTTGGGTCAGATCGGGAAACTCAGCCAACCCCTGCAAATAGGCATCTGGGTCAGCCAAAGCCGGATCTAAAACCATCACGTCAGGATGCCAGACCCGGTTAATCAAACTGGCTTGATCGAGATCATCGACCTCTAGCACCTGGCAACCACAATCATGGAGGAGATTGGGAAGATCAAACCCGATGTCGTCTGACTCGCTCACCAAGGCGGATGACCGCAGATATAAAACCGTAATCCGACTCGGCGGCGGCGTGACGGGAATCGGGGGCGTGGCCAATAGGGGCATCAACTGATCGGATGGCCAGGGGATCGGATGATCTACCGATCGCAACTCTGTAGGGGGCTCCTGGGCGGAGGAGACTAAGACCACCATCGGGCAAGTGTGGGTACGTCCATCGCTACGCAACTGCCTGAGCAAGTCCCGGCAGGCAGGCTGCCAATCGATTAGCACCGCAGTTGGCCCGAGTCGAGCGACGACTTCCAGGGTTTCGGGTCCGGGCTGAGCGATCGCCAAGCGATAGCCCAAGGGAACCACTTGGGCTTGGACTCCAGCGATGACTTCAGGAGACTCGGTGGCCAACACCAACAGTAGGGTAGAGGCCGGTTCAGCCTGGAGGGGCAGCAGTAAAACCGGACCCAAGCCGCCCGTCCCTTGGCCCATCATCACCAACTCCCCATGGTGGAGGTGGGCTAGCTTACGGGTGAGGAGCAGCTCTAACCAGCCTGCTACCTCGGCATAGTCAGCGTAATCCATGGGGGCGTCTTCTGTTTGAGAGCCTTGCAGCGACGGGCCTTGGGACAACGAGAGACTTTGCCTCGAATCATGAAGACCCAGGGGGGTAAAGAGCACCCATCGCTCCCACCGCTCCATGGTGATCGGAAAATCCTCCGGTTGAGGATCCTGTTTTAGCGTCAGGTAGAGCAAGTAAGTCAGCATCTGGCCCAGCCGCAGCGGATCGGCAACCATAGTCAGGTCCGGCAAAGCCCTTTCCCAAGCCAAGGGTAAAGGCTGGTCTGGGGGAGCGGCCTCACCCACCAACAGGCGGGCCTGACGATAGGCTTCCTGGCAGAGATCGGCCACCGCTACAACCTGGGGCATCACCTGCAACATGCCGCTGTTGATGCGACCCAAATCTAGTACCGCATTGACTTGTGCCGTGAGTCGCCGCGCATGTTGCTGGATGAGGTTCACATAGCGGGCTTGGCGGGGGGTCAACCGGCCTAATTTCTGAGTGTTGAGCAGGCTCGCGAGACCCAGCAGTGAGGTCAGTGGGGTTTTGAGCTCATGGCCTAAGTGGGTGATCAAAACCGTTGAATAGGGATTCATCCCAGGGTGGGGGATCGGTAAGGGGGATGTGCCGGTCTCCGCCTTCTGTGGATCGCTGATCTGCGGATCGCTGGCGGGCGGTTCCCACAAAAACAGCAGCAGCCGCGCCGCATCTAAAACGCCCAGATAATGATGCTGACTATCCACTACTATCCATGGGGCTCCGGGGGCAGCAGCGATCGCGGCAGCGGCAGCCCCTAGCGAGAGCGCGGATGAGAGCACCGGAGCCGCCTCCACCAAGTTGGCCATGGTGGCCGTTTGGGAACGACCCGGTTGTGCCTCCGCAGTTGTAAGGGTCTCCGCCATGAGCGATCGCGCTGAGGAGAGGGCAGATCGGTGCGCGCGCTACTGATCACGTTCACTAGGCGCGGTAACTTGACGATGCCCAGGGGATGGCGCTTGTCGTTTAAGACGATCAGGTAAGGGGCCTCAGCTTGGAGGCAAATCTGCAACCATAGGGCAGTGCCATCCGTGTCCAGGGCACTGGGCACCGGCGAGACAAAATCGAGCAGGGTTTGCATCACCATGGTTGTGACCCCCAGACGCTTTCAGTCCGATTTCCGGTTGCGTGCCTGCTGCGGGTCATGGTCCTGCCTTTAAGACAAAGCATTACAGTCAGCCCCTTAAAACTGCTATGGGCAGCCATCACCACCACAATAGGGATCAAGTTCCTTTACCCAGCTTAACCAGAAGAGCGCGTTTTAAATGATGCCCAGGGAATACAGCATTTCCTGGGCTGGTGAGGTAAAGCCGACGTCCTTACAGCAAGGATCTCAGGTCTCTTTTGGACCTCACGAGCTTCAAAAACGCCGTAAACCACATCCAACTTGAAAACTTGAGTTTTCACCGTAGGGCGAACTACAGGTTTGGACGTGGCCAGGGTTTAGATCGCCAAAACCGCCTAAAATAAATATTAAATTTAAGTCTTGTTAGAGCCTGTTAAGCGCCTAGGTCGTGTAGCCCGTGGCTATGCTGACCGTTTAGGGATAAAGCCGTTACATATTGAGGATGAGCGCTGCATTTTGCCTTCACAACTCTTGATCGGTGGTTTTATTGCCTCTCAGCCCTTTGTCAATCGCCTTGGAGAGATTCTTAAGAACAGTGGGTATACCCTCCACTGGGAAAATTCCAAGCCGGACTTTTTGCAGTGGGTTGGAGACAATCGCCATCGCATCGATTGCCTGCTGTTGGAAAGTGTCGATGAGCTATCCGGGGTCCTAGACCATCTGCTAGAGCGACATATCTTTCTACCAGCGGTGGTGCTGCCGATAGAAGATAAAGCTCTTCCTCTCTATCAAAATGGCGCTACCGACAATGGGGGGATCGAAGCAGGGCCAAACGCCATAGCCGATACCATTAATCCCAGTTGTGATTTAGCGCAGACTTACCATGGCGCGATCGCCTGTCTGCCCAACGGTCTCTTAGACCAACTCGACAGCTATATTCATCAGGCCATTGATCAATTTCTCAAGCTCCCCCACCAGCAACCCGAGGATCACCCCCCGCCTCCCCCCGCAGAAGACACCCGCCATTTCTTGCTGAGCCTACAGCAAGAGCGCCTGACTGAAAAACTCCGGGAGCGCTTGGGATACTTGGGGGTCTATTACAAGCGGAATCCCCAAAACTTCCTAAAAAACCTCACCCCGACGGAACGCGCAGAAATTATTGACAAACTGCGATCGGATTACCGCGCCATTGTGCTCAACTATTTTGCCGATCAGGGCAATCTCAATCAAATTATTGATGACTTTGTGAATGTCGCCTTTTTCTCCGATGTCTCAATATCACAGATTGTGGAAGTTCACATGGAGCTGATGGATGATTTTGCTAAACAGCTCAAATTAGAGGGGCGCAATGAAGAAATCTTGCTAGATTATCGACTCACCTTGATCGATGTGATCGCCCATTTGTGTGAAATGTATCGGCGCTCTATCCCCGCGAGGGCTAGGCTTTAGCATTCGGTTTTGCAGCACTCAAACTATGAATTCATGCGAGTTTGCTTACCACTATCCCTTTCCTATGGATTGCTTGCCATGAGTCCCCTCAAAAAGACTTACATTCTGAAGCTCTATGTTGCGGGCAACACCCCCAACTCAGTCAGAGCCCTCAAAACCCTCAACCAAATTCTGGAACAGGAATTTCAGGGGGTCTATGCCCTGAAGGTGATTGATGTGCTCAAAAACCCCCAATTGGCGGAGGAGGATAAAATCTTGGCGACACCGACCCTCGCCAAAATTCTACCTCCACCCGTCCGTAAAATTATCGGGGATTTGTCTGATCGTGAGCGCGTTCTAATCGGGTTAGATCTGCTGTACGAGGAACTCCAGGAAGGTGAGCTTTACAGGTGAGCCGGGAGCGCCCCATCATGACATATTGAGAAGTTCGTTCAGCGTTGAGTTTGGTTGACTTTCATGGGGCAATCAGGGCAAGACGACGGCTTGACAACTCAGTTTAAAAACTCAGTTAAAAACACAACTTATTCTCTACCATGACCCAACCTGTGCCCAGCGACATCCCCACCCCCAAGACCTACACGGGTGTGGAGAAAATTCGGACCTTGATTGAGGGCTTCGATGACATCAGCCATGGTGGCCTGCCCGTCGGTCGCACCACCCTGGTGAGCGGCACCTCTGGTACCGGTAAAACCCTGCTGGGGGTTCAGTTTATCTATCACGGGGTAATTTATTTTGATGAGCCGGGGGTCTTTGTCACCTTTGAGGAATCCCCCGAGGACATCATCAAAAATGCCTGTAGCTTTGGCTGGGATTTGCAGAAGCTGGTTGATGAGGGCAAGCTGTTTATCCTTGACGCCTCCCCTGATCCCGAAGGTCAGGATGTGGTGGGCAACTTTGACCTGTCGGCTTTGATTGAGCGGATTCAATATGCTATCCGCAAGTACAAGGCGCAACGGGTCTCGATTGACTCAGTAACAGCGGTATTCCAGCAATACGATGCCGCCTCGGTGGTGCGACGGGAGCTGTTTCGGCTGGCGGCCCGCTTAAAGATGATGAAGGTCACCACCCTAATGACCACCGAGCGGGTGGATGAGTATGGCCCCGTAGCCCGCTACGGGGTCGAGGAGTTTGTCTCTGACAACGTGGTGATCGTGCGCAATGCCTTAGAAGGTGAACGCCGTCGTCGCACCATTGAGATTTTGAAGCTGCGGGGCACCACCCACATGAAGGGGGAGTATCCCTTCACCATGACCGATGAGGGGATCAATATTTTCCCGCTGGGGGCAATGCGACTCACCCAGCGTTCCTCTAATGTGCGGGTCTCCTCTGGGGTCGAGACTCTAGACGAGATGTGCGGCGGCGGCTTTTTCCGCGACTCGATCATTTTGGCCACGGGGGCCACGGGCACCGGCAAAACCCTGCTGGTTAGCAAGTTCCTAGAAAATGCCTGCGCCAACGGGGAAAGAGCGATGCTCTTCGCCTATGAGGAGTCGCGGGCACAGCTCTTGCGGAACGCCACCTCCTGGGGAATTGACTTTGAGGATTTGGAGGAAAAGGGTCTGCTGAAAATTCTCTGTGCCTATCCAGAGTCGGCGGGGTTAGAAGACCATTTGCAAATCATCAAATCCGAGATTTCCCAATTCAAACCGGGTCGGATTGCGATCGATTCTCTGTCCGCCCTCGATCGCGGCGTCAGCAATACCTCCTTTCGGCAGTTTGTAATTGGGGTAACCGGCTATGCCAAGCAGGAGGAGATCACGGGCTTTTTCACCAACACGACCGAGCAGTTTTTGGGGCTCCACTCCATTACCGAGTCCCATATTTCCACGATTACGGACACGATTTTGATGCTGCAATACGTCGAGGTACGGGGCGAGATGTCTCGGGCCATCAACGTCTTCAAGATGCGGGGATCTTGGCACGATAAGGGCATTCGCGAATACACCATCACCGGTGATGGCCCTGACATCAAGGATTCCTTCCGGAACCTGGAGGGGATCATTAGCGGCTCGCCCACCCGGATCTCAGTCGATGAGAAGAGCGAACTCTCCCGAATTGTGCGGGGCGTGCAGGGCGAAGATAGCTCCTATGGGCCGTTTCGGGGCGATGCCCCCTGAGGTCAGGCAGGATAACCGGTAAAATTTAAGCCGGGTCGTTACCGTTCTGATGCCCTTCATCTGTATTGCCCTTGTCTACCATGTCCCTAACCCTATGGCCCGGTCATCCCCACCCCTTAGGTGCCACTTGGGATGGTCGGGGGACTAACTTTGCCCTCTTCTCAGAAAATGCCACCCTGGTGGAGCTGTGCCTGTTTGACGCAGCGGATCGGGAAACCCGCTTGCCCCTGACTGAGGTCAGCAATTATGTCTGGCATGGTTACCTGCTGGGCGTATCCCCTGGGCAGCGCTATGGTTTTCGGGTCCATGGCCCCCAGGATCCTGAACAGGGCCAGCGATTTAACCCCCGCAAGCTGCTCTTAGATCCCTATGCGCGGGCGATCGCCGGTGACATTCAACATGGGGCCGCGATTTTTGCCTACCCGATCGGGGAAGTGACCGAGCCCGATCGCGACCTCAACTTTGATGACGGGGATGATGCCGCCCTAGTGCCGAAATGTGTGGTGGTCGATCCCCACTTTGACTGGGAAGGGGATACCCATCCCGGCACCCCCTGGCATGAGACGGTCATCTATGAGGCCCACGTCAAGGGGCTGACCCGGCAGCATCCGGAGATTCCTGAGGCGCTGCGGGGCACCTATGCGGGGTTAGGGCACCCCGCCGCCCTCCAGCATTTGACCGATTTAGGGATCACGGCGATCGAGCTGCTGCCCGTCCACCATTTCAACGCGGCACCGGGGCACCTGGTCAGCGTCGGGCTGCACAACTATTGGGGCTATGACTCCCTGGGCTACTTTGCCCCCCACAGCGGCTACAGCGCCAGCGGCATCCAGGGGGAGCAGGTACAGGAATTTAAAACCATGGTCAAAGCCCTGCATGGGGCAGGGATTGAGGTGATTCTAGATGTGGTTTACAACCACACCGGCGAGGGCAATCACCTGGGACCCACCCTGGCCTTTCGGGGCATCGATAACGAGGCGTACTACCGCTTGGTGGAGGATCAGCCCCGCTACTACATGGACTTCACCGGCTGCGGCAACTCCTTAAATGTCTGCCATCCCCAGGTGCTGAAGCTGATTATGGACAGCCTGCGCTACTGGGTGCAGGAGATGCATGTGGATGGCTTTCGCTTTGACCTGGCCTCAGCCTTGGCCCGAGAGCTGTATGAGGTCAACAGTCTGGCGGCGTTTTTCAACATCATTCACCAGGACCCGATCCTGTCCAACACCAAGCTGATTGCCGAGCCTTGGGACTTAGGGGAAGGGGGCTACCAGGTGGGCAACTTCCCGCTGCTGTGGACTGAGTGGAACGGCCAGTACCGGGACACCATGCGGGACTTTTGGCGGGACGACCACTGCCGCTTGGGGGATTTTGCCTTTCGGCTGACGGGTAGCTCCGATCTCTATGAGTCCAACGGTAAGCGCCCCCACGCCAGCATTAATTTTATTACCTGTCATGACGGGTTTACCCTCAGGGATTTAGTCAGCTACAACGAAAAGCACAACGAGGCCAATGGCGAGGGCAACCGCGATGGAGAAAGCCATAACCGCTCTTGGAACTGCGGTGTCGAGGGGGAGAGTGACGATCCGCTGATTTTGCAGTTGCGGCAACGCCAGCAGCGGAATGTCCTCGCCACCCTGCTGCTCTCTCAAGGGGTGCCGATGCTGCTCGGCGGTGATGAGCTGGGGCGCACCCAGCAGGGCAACAACAATACCTATTGCCAGGACAATGAGCTGGCTTGGATCAATTGGTCCTTAGACCCGGCCCAAGCCACCTTATTAACCTTCACTCAAAAGCTTTTGGCGTTTCGTCAGGCCCATCCCGTGTTTCGGCGACGCAATTGGTTTCAGGGGCAGGCTATCCATGGCTCGGAGGTGCAGGATATTGGCTGGTATGACCCCGACGGCACTGAGGTGAGCGATGCGGATTGGCAGGTGGGGGATGCGAAGGCGATCGCGGTTTTCCTCAATGGCGATGTGATTCCCAGCCCGGATGACCAGGGCAATCCGATTCGGGATGATTCGTTCTTGATCTTTTTTAATGCCCAGGCGGAGGTGGCAACCTTTTTGATACCGCCTCAGTTGGGCGATCGTCCCTGGCAGTTGGTTTTAGACACCAAGCTTGACAGCGGTTTCTTAGCTGAAATGACGCCGTTGGCGGGGGAGTCGGTGGTGGTGGGAGCGCGATCGCTGATGGTTTTGCTCTGTCCCCAAACCCCAAACCGTTCTAAACACTGACGCTCTCCATTAGACTGACGTTCTCCATTAGACTTAGCGCGGCGCACCTATCGCACCCTTGTCGTGAAACCGGCAGCCTTAAACTTCTCTAGCCTTAAGGGTTCGGGCTGATTAGAGGCGATCGACACCCGAATCTCAAAGGGACTTTCCCCAGGGGGAACCCGTTCGATGCCCCCTACTCGGGCTCGATTTTGCATGACCGGGTTATCCTGGGCATCGTAGATTTGCCCAAAGACATCCGCATCCACCACGGGCTTCCCGGAGCGATTCACGGCAGTGCCAGTCACCATGTAGCAGCGTGCCAGTTGGATGGAGCCGGCTGTGACCAATCCTTCTGAAAGTTCTTCGGAGCAACTGGTGTAGCTGAGATCCTTGAGTTCAATGGGGGTCATGGCGGCGGCAACCGGGGTGTACACCGTGCCCATCAACCACATCAGACTGGCGATCGCCGCAACTAATACAATCCGCAGTGCTTTTTTCATGGTGGCGCAAACCCAACCTTGACAGACCTCCTCAGCCTAACCCGAAACGTTAATCCCGTTTAATTCCCAGATGGGCCGCTAGCGCCTGTCCCATGATTTCGACTGGGGGCGTCTGCTGGGTCCAAATTTTCAGGGCGGCTGCCCCCTGCTGGACCAGCATTTCAAACCCATCTAAAGTGACTAATCCACAGGCCGCCGCTTGCTTGAGGAACTGCGTGGGGCTGGGGGTATAGATCAGGTCATAGGCGATCGCTGGTGTTGCCGTCCCTTCGCCAAACGGGCTAAATCCTCCCTCGTCACGGGTGACGCATCCTGATGGGGGGCCATCCCCACCGGCGTCGTATTCACCAAGAGGGTGGTGCCAGCCAGCAAGGGGCTGAGGGCATCCCAGGCCGTTGTGTGGATCAGGCTCGATAAAGGGGTCTGCTGCCAGCTCTGGGCAAACTGCTGCAACTTGTCGGGCCGGCGACCCACCACCCAAATCTCCTGGCAGCCCAGTTGGTGGCACCCAGCCACGACCGCCCGAGCCGCCCCGCCGTAGCCCAGCACCACAACCCGACTCGCGGCCCAGTTCACCGGTTGAGATTGAAGGGGAGCCATAAACCCCAGCACATCGGTGTTGGTCCCTGCCCATCCCGACGCGGTGGGCCAAATGGTATTGACGGCCCCAATGGCCTGGGCGCTCTCAGTGAGGGTAGCCAAGTGGGGCATTACCGCCTGCTTATGGGGAATCGTCACATTGAATCCCTGCACGCCAATTGCCCCAAGGCCAGCCATCGCCACCGGTAACTGCTCCCCCTTGACCTGAAAGGGAACATACACGCCATCGATCCCCAAGGCTTGCAGGGCCGCATTTTGCATCGGTGGCGAAAGGGAGTGGGCGATCGGATCGCCGATGATGCCAAAAACCTGGGTTTTACCCGTAATCTCTAAGGCCAATAACGGTGCAACCATACCAGGAGGGACAGATCTTTTACTAGGATGACTAAACACTCCTTAAAACCTTAGTTCAACGGGCCGCACCACGATGGAAGCAATGGATTTTTTTCGGATGACCGAGGGACGTTGGCGATCGCAGCGGGTCACCCATCACCTCGCCATGCGCCGCACTGAGTTAGGCGAATTGGAAATCAACGCCACTGTCCTGCCCGCCGATGCTCCCCAAGTTGCAGCGATCTGCGCCATGCACAACATTGATGCGGCCACCGCGATCGGCGGCATTGACGTGAATTGGCAAGGGTCGATGGCCTGGGACACGGATAAGGGGCAAGCGGGCGCAACCGTGATGGTGCTGGTTCCGGATACCGAGAATCCCCAAGCGGGCTTGCTGCTTCGAGAAAAAGGGTACGCCGAAACCAACCCCGTGGTCGGGCGCTACCGGGTTGACCAGCAAGATGGGTTGGTGCTGATGACCGAATACGAAACGATGCATTCCGTCGAACGCTTTTCATTTCTGAGTCCAACCCTACGGTTCCGAACCAGCACTGTACTGGGGCTATCCAATACCGCCTCCTTTTGTGTCGAGACGCTGGTCAACACGGGCAATGGAGATAACGATAGGAACGCAGCGGCCAGCCCCGTCCCGACCCTGCCCAGCAGTTGTTACTCTGCCCTAGGCTGGTGATGCGGACTGGCTTGTAACGCTTTGTTGGCTTTGTAAAGTCTGGGTAACGCCTGGGAGATATAAACCGGATTGGCTCCCTGTCGCTATAGGCTGAATGCACGGAAACCCAGCCGGGACAGCCTTCGCGGGAATATTAAGCTCTGTAATAATTCCCTCAGAATTCCTAGGTGGCTTTCCCGCACTCCTCTATGATTACCCTTAAAGCTTTTGAAATAATCCGAGATTCTGGAGATTCATAGGTGTGGCTATTTCTTTGTTGACTTACGCTCCAAGCAGTCAAAACTCGCGCGTTGAAGGGTATGAGGTTGGAGGGGATACTCAGCCTAGGGTGTTTAGCACCGATAACATTCTTGACAGTACTGATTTAGACAACCTGATTGAGGCGGCCTATCGTCAAATCTTTTTTCATGCCTTTCAGGCCGATCGCGAGCCTTTCCTAGAGTCTCAGTTGCGTAACAACCAAATTACCGTGCGCGACTTTGTCAGAGGTCTGTTGCTTTCCAGCACGTTCTACAGCAGCTTTTACGAGAAAAACAGCAACTACCGGTTTGTCGAGCAGTGTGTTGAGCGGGTGCTCGGACGTTCGGTGTACAGCGAGCGGGAAAAGATTGCCTGGTCAATTGTAGTGGCAACCAAAGGTATCCAGGGATTTGTCGATGCACTTCTAGAAAGTGACGAATATCTAGAGAACTTTGGCGATAGCATCGTGCCTTATCAACGGCGACGGGTCCTGCCCAGTCGGACTGAAGGTGAGCTGCCCACCAATATCCGCTTGCCTCGCTACGACGAGTATCACCGTTCCATCTTGGGCTTTCCCCAGGTGGTTTGGCAGACACAAGTGCGTCGGTTTGTTCCCCAGGAGCAGAAGCCGACCGCAGGCAGCCCTGCCCTATTCTTGGGTATGGCTCGCAGCATCAGCCCTGCCGGTGCAACGCCGCCTCGGGTTTCTACGGCAAACATCAGTATGGCCCAGGTCCCTTACCGGAAGTAGCCCAGCTCGGCGGCTAATGGCCACGCAAGCCTTGGGCCATTAGCGCCAACCCTCAATGAATCATCCGGTGAGAAAGGGATGCTAAATTTAGCATCCCTTTCCTATGGCAGGCAATTTGATGATCCGTTTAGGCTTGCCTGAACCGGACTGGCGACGGCTGGATATAAAATTCTGGATATAAAGTTCTGAACATGTAGTTCTGATGAAGCTGTGACCATCTCCGGGAAGATACGGATATTATTGGGAGAGACGTCGTCGATCAGGCGATTGCCTTGGGTCATCCATCACCATGAGTACTATGGATTCCTACGAGTCTTGGTCTAGTGCCTCTGTTGCTGAGCTGCAAAGGCAGCTATACGAACACCTCCAGCACTGTCGCCAGCAAGAGACAACAGATGCTGTGCTGGGTCGCTTTCAGCAACTCTTTATTCAGGGGGAAGGCTATCCCGATGCGGAGCCTTGGGATGCCCTAGTTGAATTAGTCCATCTCTCCCAGTCAGAGCGGGAGTTTAAATATACCCTTAACCGCTGTAGCTATACCCTGGTCAACCCTTGGTATACCCAGCCCCGAGACCACTGGGCGATTCCGGCCCTAGTGGCGCTATTTGATCATATTCCTCAGACCCCGACGGATTGTAGTGTCACCCATCGTATTCGCACCTTCAGCCAAAGCTTTACGGAGACGGAGCAATTTGCGGCTTTGCGGCGGCTAGCGGCCTTGTTTGAGCCAGAGTCATTGGGTGAGCATACGGCAGAGGCGATCGCCAATCAACCGGTTGCCACCCAATTGCGCCACTATCCTTTCTTGTACGACAGCAGCCTGCTCACCAAGGATAGCGATCAACATCAAAAAGAACATGTAGGCGAACTCCGGCATCGGGCAGAGGCGGCTTTCGGGGTCAAACTCGCCCGCTATTGGGCTCAGCATCAAACCCGCAAAGGGCGATCGCCGCTGGCCAACCCCACCCGACTCCCCCAAACCGAGCTGGGTACAGCCCTACATCACTACACCGGTAAGGTTGAAGGCAATCGCAGCCATCGGGATGTGGCGCAAATGTTTCAAACCTACAGCCGGACGGTGCGATCCTTTGGCGAGTTTAAGGAAGAACTGCTGGAATATTTACTCGCCCCTTTAACGGCAGCGGAGCCTCGCTATCGCAATAACGTCTTTAGCCGCGCCCTGCGTCAGTATCTCAGGGAAGCGCTAAGGGATTTTGACAGCCAAATTCCGACGGAATTCATGATTATTACGGTGTGCCAGAAGCTATTGAATTTTCTCGTGGTCCAAGGACGGCAGCAGCCGGTGTTTCGCCGCTTCTGGCAACTGATTCAGGATGTGGGACCCACCCTAGCCATGGGCTTATTGCTGCGGATTGTTTTGTTCTGCGGCAGCGTCAAGCCCTGGCTGGAAAACCGCATGGCCGTGTTGTTTAACCACCACGAACATTACCGCTGTAAGGATGCCGCCTGGTTGATTAACGCCTTGGAACATGCCAATTTGGCCCTGGTGACCAACTTTGGGAAAATTGGTTATTCCTTTTAATTGAGGCTACTGGGCTCAGGCCGCAATCAGACCCTGGAGAGCCATCTGTAGGGCTTCGGTCAGATTAGCTACGGCTTGGCGACGACCTTGGCGATAATCATCCCAGCGATCGCTCACCGAGATCGGTGCGCCCACGGTTAGTTGCGCCACCTGTGGCCCCAGTTGCGGGCGCGGAAAGGGACTCTCTCCTTTGATCAGGGTGATAGTATCCCGCACCAGCAATAGGGTTTCAGCAAAGCGTTCCACCGTGGGCTTTTGGCTGACATACTGCCCCGTCACCGCCACAAACCCTTCCACCAAGCGCATGTGCCACATCCGCAGGGCGGCTTCTTCCGCCACCCGATCGGCCAGCCCTTGATCGACCGCTGAGAGCTGCTGGGGGTGGCTCAATTCCTGCCGGTAGATCCAGTCCCAGCCCGCCTGCTCAATGCGGCGGCAGCGATCGATGGTGTTGCCTTTACCGGGCAGCTTAAAGAATGACTCCGCCACCTGCAATGCCGTATCCAAAAGGGCCTGAAGTCGCTTTGCCAGGGCGGTGCCGTCCAGGGTGTCAATATTCTGCTCGGATTCAGGCAGCGGGCGGTGGTAAAAGTCGGCGTAGTAGGCTTCCATACGAGCCAGCAGATGCCGCCCCAGCCGCAACAGGCGAGGGTAGAGCTGGGTGATGATCTCTGCCGTTCCGCTGGAGGTCGGCGGGGTTAACTCCGGGGCGGGGTCCAAGCCCAGATCCTGCTCCAAGGTGCGGAGTAATTGGGCGATCGCCCCCCAAGGCGGGGTCAAATACTTGTAGCGAATCCCCAGGGGGATAATCATCACCTGCTCAGGGCGCTGGGCTTTTTGCAAGTCCTCTACACACCAGAACCCAAATTGGGCAATGCCCGGTTCCAGCGGGCTGACGATTTCGGTATGGCCGTTATTGCCCCCTTCGGGAGCAGCGGCGAGGGGAAACTGACCCTGGGCAAAGAGGCTGCGGGCCGATTTGAGACCTGGGCGATCGACCTTGCCCCGTTGAATGGGGGTGCCGCCTAGCTTGGCGTAGAGCCAGCCCACCCAGCGCCCCGCCCAGAGGGGAATGCCGCGATCGTAAATAAAGTGAGAATGGATCGGTGCTGAGAACGTCACCCCCATCTGCCGCGCCACCCGAGGTACGTCGTGCCACAGCAGCCGCATCAAACAATAGGCATCATCGGCACTGGGGTGGCGAAAGGCAATCATAAAGCGCACCTCACCGGCCTGGAAGGCCTGAAAGGCCCGCACCAGTTCCTCAACCCCCTTGGTTTCTACTGACTTGATGCTGCTGTTCTGCTTCATCCAAACCGGCAGGAGTCGCTTGGCCCCTGCCAACACCAGGGGTTAAAGGTCGGGGGCAAAATGCTAGGGGGGGCTGAGCTTGATGCTGTGGGGCCATAGATGTGGAAGGGTATGCCGCTTGGAGTTGGGGCGAACATTATCAATACTATGGATTAGCCCCCTCCTGAACCGTCGCATTCCTCAACAGTTCTTGATAGCGTGGAAAAGCGCAAACCCTTCCTTCCCCCGTATGACCCTCGAAAAAACGGCTCCTCTATTTCCCGCCACCCTACGGCGGTTAATGCTGATCATCATGACCCTATTGGTCAGCGTGATGATGGGGCAGGCTCTGATCGGTAGCTGGAATGAACCCCAAGTGGCCAGCCGCCTAGAGCTTTACCAAACTGACTTACTGCTTCAGGCCACCGAATGGGAAGGTAGTGGCTTTCCGCCTGAACAAGTGACGCTGCTGCGGCAGAACTTGCTCGGCCAGGATCCTTTAGTCAAGGCCCAAAGCACCTATCAGGAGGTGCGAGCAACGGCGACAAAAACCTTAGCCGCAGTGGATAGCGACGTTGACGCTGCCCGCTCCGATCGCCGCTTACAAGCCGCCTATGCCCAGCAGGCCGAACTGCTGGATTTGCTAGATTTGCGCCTAGGCATTCTAGCGGCTGAGCAGGGGGACACCCCGGCGGCGATCGCCAGTTGGCAAGCCCTACAATCCCGTCGCGATCAGGGGAGCCCGCTGGGGCAGACGGCCCAGGTGCTAACCGCTTTGTGGCAAGGGGGTGCGGTGGCAGCCAGAACGCGATCGTATCCTTACCGACACCCTCAAGGGCTGGTTTCGCAATCGCGCCCTCACCCAGCTTTATATCCAAACCAATCAAAAGCGCTGCCCTCGACCAGCTTTACCGGGCTGAGCAGCAGCGGGCCGAAACCACCCTCGTCACCCTAGCGCTGGTCGGGGCAGTGCCTGTAATCGGCTGTGTGCTAGGCATTGCCTTACTCTTGGGTTTACTGTGGCAGCGCTTGCAGCAGGGGGCAAAATCGCTCCTAGCCCGCCATGGTGACCAACGGTGGGAAACCCCCTGGACTGGGGAAACCATTTGGCAGGTGTTGGTGGCGGGGTTTTTGTTCTTGGGCCAAATCATGGTCCCCTTGCTGATCAGTCCCTTGGGTGGGGTGTTAAATAGCTTCGGTAGCCGGGGGCGTGCCCTCTATGCTTTGCTCTATTACCTGTTAATGGCGGTAGGGGCGATCGCGGTCTTAGCGATCTCGATTCGTCCCTACCGGCCTTTACCAGCGGGCTGGTTTACCCTCAAGCTGAGCGGCGAGCGCCTGGTTCTGGGGGGTGGGCGGTTACTTGGTGGCACTACCGTTGATGCTGGCGGTATCGGTGGCAAACCAACAGTTGTGGCAAGGGCAGGGGGGCAGCAACCCGCTATTGCAAACGGTATTAGAGGCCCAGGACCCGATTACCCTGGGGCTGTTTTTCTTTACTGCCGCGATCGCCGCTCCTTTATTTGAGGAATTCTTGTTTCGGGGCTTTTTGCTGCCGTCCCTGACCCGCTACATGCCGGTGGGGGCGGCGATCGCCCTGAGCAGCTTGATTTTTGCGGCGGCCCATTTAAGCCTGTCGGAGATCCTGCCCCTGATGGTGTTGGGGATGGTGCTGGGGGTGGTGTATACGCGATCGCGCAACCTGGTGGCCCCATGGTGCTCCATAGCGCCTGGAACAGTATCACAATGTTGGGATTATTTCTGTTGGGCAGTAGCGCCAATTAAGGGGGCAGACTCGAAACCCCTGAATATCAAGAAGTTTGGCCAGATTCCGCATAAAACCTTAAGCCTCATCTCAGTGCTGACCTTTCAAGATACTTTCGGAGGTGGTGCAGGGGATGTTGCCGGAATGAAATCTCCTGCAAAAATCTTCATTTAAAGCGCTTAAGGATTGAATCCCATGTCAAATAATAGCGGCGGCTTTTTTGCGGGCTTATTCGACTTTTCCTTCACAAAGTTTGTGACACCTCGTTTGGTGGCTGTTCTTTATGTGATTGGCATCATCGGGATTGGTTTCGCGGCTTTAGCGATTGTGGTTGCCGGCTTTTCCAATGGCTTTGGCACCGGGGTTGGGGCCTTGATTGCCGCACCGATCATTTTCTTTATTTATCTACTCTTTCTGCGGGTGGGTTTAGAGACCTTGATTGTGGCCTTTAAAAATGCAGAGAGTAATCGGCAGATCGCTGAAAATACCCGTGGCCTAGGCAGCGGCATGTAAGCTTAATTGCTAGATAATGGATATACGGTTAAATAGCGTACCCCTTCATCATTACCTTATGGAGCTGGTACATTTTTTGATTGCCGATCCCTAGTCTCACTGGCTTCCAGTTTTAAGCCACTTATTTTCTGGAAGGGAGAAGAGTAGCATTGATTTCAATGTTTGAGTAATGTATGCACGGGTGAGTGCGTTTTTTAGGAGTGAGGTTTAGATGACAAGTTCTGGTGGGGCGGACAAGAAAATTGCTGCGGGTATCTGCGGCATTTTGTTAGGAGCATTAGGGGTGCATAAATTCATCCTGGGATATAACACCGAGGGCATCATCATGCTGGCCGTCAGCCTAGTAACCTGCGGTATTGGCTCCCCGATCATGGGCATCATTGGCCTGGTTGAGGGAATCATCTACCTCACCAAAAGCGATGGCGAATTTGTTGCTGAATATGTAACGGGTAAAAAGGGTTGGTTTTAGCCGGTTGGATCGCTAAATCAGTGGCTTGGCGTTAGGGGCCGCAAAACAACCATGCACAGTATTGACTTGAGCGATCGCCTGCCGACCCCAGCGCTGAGTTCCTTTGGTCGCTGTTTGCGGGTGGCGGCTGTGGCCTCAGCTGCTGCCCCAGTTTTAGGTGCATTTATCTATAACACTGGCTTTAGGGTGACTTGGCTGGTCTGTCCGATTCGCCACTTTACCGGGGTGCCCTGTCCCACTTGCGGGATGACTCGGGCGTTTATGGCCTTAGCGCGGGGAGATCTGTCCGCAGCTTGGCAGCATCATGCCCTCGGGGGTATGGCTTTTCTGGCTTTTGGGGTCGCGATAGTTCACTTCTCCTTAGAACTGATTCGCAATCGCCCCATTCACACCCGTTACTCTAAGTGGCTCAGCCGCTCCCGCCATCAACGGGCCATCGTTTTAATCTTGATTAGCTACCACGGGGTGCGTTTGTGGCGTTGGGGGCTGACGGGTGAGTTGCAGCCAGCGGTATTGCAGTCGCCTCTGGGCCAATGGCTAATGGGCTAAACCCGCCATGGCTGATCCGTTATGGCGGGTTTCGTCAGGCGAAGTCAGCGGTAGTGAATTGCTTGATATGGCCGTTTATGGATTACCCCATTCCATGTTTAAGTCTCCCAAAATACGGCTCTGGACCCTCTGTATGATTCTCGGTGGTGGCACCCTCAGCACCGTTGCGCAACTCGATCTACCGGTGATGTTTAAGGGATATGCTCTGATCATCCCGTTACAGATCGCTGCCCTCATTTATGTGGCGGTTTGGTACCGTCGCGATCGCAAATCGGTCTTGAGATAGCAACCACAACATCTTTTAAATCCCGTGGCTTTTGCCAATCACCCAGTGGCGGCGAAAATAGCGGGCCAAACTAGACTCGTTGAGGGTCAGGCAAATCGGCCTGCCGTGGGGGCAGGTTTGGGGTTTGCGGGTCCGCTGACCAAGCCCCTAGCAATCGCGCCATTGCTGCCGGAGTTAAGGGGGTGCCATTGCGGATGGCGGTGCGACAGGCGGTCGCCACCAGAGCCGCGTCTAAATCTTTCCCTAAGCTGAGTTCCCAGAGGGCGTCGCTACAGTCAGCCCGCTCCGCGAGGGGGGCCGGGGCGGTGCGTACAGCCCAGAGATCGGGGCCAAAGGGAGCTACTTCTAAGCCAATGCGTTCCAGTTGCTCGATCTGCTCTGGCTTGAGCTGACTCAGCACGATCGGCGTGGCCAGCGGGACCAGTTGCCAGCGATCGCACAGTTCCTCATACAGCACCCGTTCATGGGCAATGTGCTGCTCGATTAGGCAGAGTCCGGCTGGATGCTCCGCCAAAATATAGCGGCCATGGACCTGGGCAAGGGCCTTTAGACCGAGGGGATGGGAGGAGTCTAAGGGCTGGGTTGCGGCATAGGTGGCTTGGGGCTCAGCCAGGGTCATCAACTGGGCGAGGCGCTGGGGACCGCTGGTGAGATCCGGGGCGGGGCTCAGCCCCAGGGTGGCATCGATAGCAGCGGTGGTGGCCGCCATCCAGTGATCGAGATGGCGCAGATAAATGTGGGACTTATCGGGGGAGCGGTGCCAGTCGATTTGATCGGGGGGGGCCTGTAAATGCAAGAAGGCGACGGGGTGGCGATCTCGGGGCAGCGATCGCCGCAGGCTGGCAACCACTATGGCTTCGAGTTCGGGCAAATGGACGGGGCGACCATTGAGGGCCAGGGTGATCCCATCGGGTCGGGGGC
This sequence comes from Leptolyngbya sp. RL_3_1, assembly GCA_012032425.1. Lineage (GTDB taxonomy): Bacteria > Cyanobacteriota > Cyanobacteriia > Phormidesmidales > Phormidesmidaceae > PCC-6406. The sequence continues at coordinate 25,336 of JAAUQE010000009.1, forward strand.
GATGGCAGCGATCGGGCAACCCCATCAGCAGGTAAAGCTGGGGCGCTGCGCCGGTAGCGTCACCGGCTCTGGTAAATCGACGCTCTGGTGATGCTCCCGCAGATCGGTCACCTGCACCCGCCGCATGATCTGGGGCAAACATGTAAGGCTGAGGCCCCAGGCCAGAGGGTGATCCAGGCGCGATCGTTGAGGTGCCCCTGCCAAGTTACGGTGGGGTGACAAAGGGCCAGCATTTGCAGCGTTCGCTGGATCGCTTGGGTTTGCTGCTTGGGGGCGGGGGCGGCCTGCTGCCGAGCGGGGAAACAGTAAAACAGATCGGCAACGGTGACGTGGGTACCGGGGGCCATGGCCACAGGCGTGATCGTTTGGGGGCGACCGTCGCGATCGTAGGTGATCTGGTAGCCGTCATCCTGATCCCCCTGATCATGCTGCTGGGGGCGGCTACAAAGGGTGAGATGGGCCAACTGACTGAGGCTATGGAGGGCTTCTCCCCGAAAACCCAGACTCTGGATCCGCCAGAGATCCCTCAGGTCGTTGAGTTTGCTGGTGCTATGGGCGGTTGCGGCCCGTCGCAAATCGGCCAGCGGTAAGCCCCTGCCGTTATCCGTGACGGTAATCTGCCAGGGCTGCGACTTTACCGCCACCGTAATCCGGCTGGCCCCGGCATCCAGGGCATTTTCCACCAGTTCCCGCACCACGGCAGCGGGGGAGTCAATCACCTCCCCCGCTGCCATCAGTTGCACGACCTCTTTCGGTAATGGTTGAATCTCAGGGCTCAAATTCACTGTTCATGCCCATAGGCATCCCCTCCGATAGCGCTGGCCACTTTGCCTAAGACCCCTAGAATCCCTCTGTTCTTTGGCGCACCAGCACAGTGGCTTGCAGTCTTGCCCTCACAGGACTGGCGACTGCTATACACTGATTCTGGTTGCGCCGATTTTATCGTTCTTGCCATGCATGCGCTTTCGATTCCCACCTGGGTGATCCACATTACCAGTGTCGTTGAATGGGTTGCCGCCATTTGGTTGATTTGGCAGTATGCCGAGATTAGCCAGCACGGGGCCTGGCGCGCCCTCTCTTTTGGGATGCTGCCCGCCTTGGTGAGCGCCATGTGCGCCTGCACCTGGCATTTTTTTGACAATGCCCCGGCGTTAGATTGGCTGGTCACCCTCCAAGCCGCGATGACGGTGGTGGGCAACTGCACTGCCTGCGCCGCTGCCTGGTGGATTTGGCGACAGGCCAAGGTGGTTTAATGCTCAGTAAGGAAACGCTGTTTGCTCTATCCCTCTTCCCCTACCTGGGATTCCTCTACTTCTTGACGAAATCAGGCCAGACGCCGCGACTGGCGCTGGTTGGCTTTTATGTATTGCTGGTTTTCGTGGCGATTACGATTCCAGCAGGCATCTATGCCCAGCAAGTGTATGGGGCAGAACTGGCCAATGTGGACTGGCTCCATGGCGGCGCTGAGGCATTTTTAACCTTGTCCAATATTTTGGTGGTGCTGGGCTTTCGGCAAGCGATCTTGAAATTACAGCGTCAGCCCCAGTCAGAAGAGCATTGACCGCTATGCCCGTCAACGTCCCATCGCTTCACCCATTTACTCGCCCATTTGCAAACTAGGCGGCAGAGGCGTCAGCGATTCAACACTGTAGCCGCGATCGCGGATGAGTTGCTCTAGACGACGTACCCGCTTACGCGGGGCGGGGTGAGTGGTGAGGAAGTCGAAATTCGCGCCATTTTCTGCGCTGAGGCGATCGAAAAAGCCGTGGCTCCGGCGACATGGCCATAGATTTGATGCAGGAGGGTGAGACCAAATTCATCCGCCTGGGTTTCTTGTTGCTGAGAAAACTGCGACCGGGCAAAGGTTTCGAGGCTGGCTGCGCCGATCGAACCGGCATTACCAAACAAGAGGGACGCCACCACCTGCACTAAAATGCCCCGCCCCAACCCCCGCAGGTGATCGCGATGGGCAAAGTGCCCCAGCTCATGGCCTAACACCATCATGAGTTCATTTTCGGACTCTGCCTGGGTGAGTAACCCCTGATAGATAATTACGTAATCCCCCGGCAGGGCCAAGGCATTCACCGTTTCATCCGGGATGTATAGCAACTGGTAGTCGCGATCGCGGCTCAGGTCTTCAGGCAACTGGGCTTCCAAGCGATCCAGTAACTGGTTCAGGGTGGTTTGGGTGTCGGAGGGTTCCGCCTGTTGCTCAAAAGAAGCGACGGCGATCGCCCCCAACTGTCGCTCCACCGAGGGAGGAATCCAGTTGATCACCTGATTAAACAAAAAGCTCACGGCTACCCAAACGGCAATGATCAGCCCCACAGATAGCGCCACCAGCGTCACTAAGTGACGACTCTGGGGATCTGAATTCTCCTCGCTGTGGGCAGCGGTCCCAGGGGGTAATTTGATTGACATACCGTAAATCCCGCGTCGGCGTTAGGTCATCTCCGAGAGCTTAATGCGCGGATCAACCACCGTCAGGGTAATGTCTGCCAGCAGGTTCCCCGCAATCAGCATCACTGCCCCCATCATCAAGCTGGCCATGACCAAATAGAGGTCTTGGGCCTGCACCGCCTGCAAAATCAGCCGCCCCAGTCCCGGCCAGTTGAAATAATTTTCGGTAATAAAGGCACCGCCGAGGAGGGAGGCAAATTCAAACCCCAGCAGCGTGATCATCGGGTTGAGGGCGTTGCGGAGGGCATGAACGTAGATCACCCGATTCTCGGGGAGGCCCTTAGCGCGGGCGGTCTGAATATAGTCTTGACGCAACACGTCTAAAAGCTGACCGCGCATAATCCGCTGTAGGCCCGCATAGCTGGTCACGCTCAGGGCCAGGGTGGGCAAAATCATGTGCCAGCCGATATCTAAGATTTTGCCGAACCAAGTTAAGTCTTCGTGGTTAATGCTGGTGCGACCGCCAATGGGAAATAGGGGGGCGGTACTCTGGGCCAGAAAGAGCAGCAGTAAACCGGTAATGATGGTGGGAATGCCCTGGCCTACATAGCTCAGCACCCGGAGGGATTTATCCAAAAATTGATTTTGCCGCACCGCCCCGACAATGCCGAGGGGAATGGCGATCGCCCAGGTCAAAAGAATGGACGCAAAGGATAGGAGCAAGGTGTTGGGAATCCGCTCAGCCAAAATTTCGGCCACCGGTCGCTGGTAAGCAAAACTCTCCCCAAAATTAAAGTGGACCACCACTTGCCCCAGCCAAAGGAAATACTGCTGGATGAGGGGGCGATCCAGACCAAACTGCTTTTCCAGTTGCTCAATGGTCTCGGGTGAAATTTGGGGATTTTGACGATAGAGATCGAGAAAGTCTCCCGGCGAGAGCTGAATAATAAAAAAGCTAAAGGCCGAGGCCAACCACAGGGTCAGCAACGCTTGCAAAACCCGCTTCAGGATATAGAGGCTGGTTTCACTGGTGAGGGCAGTACTCGCCAGCGCCCAAATTTCAACGGGCGATCGCCGGATTTGCGGTCGGATGGAGGTCATGGCCAAAGGGGTGCGAAGCGTCTCACCATGGTAATGGTTTCCTTTAATGCTGCACCGAATAATGCTTTACCGAATAGCGCACCCTAATACTGCACCAGGCTGATCACAGGCACATCGGTGGGGAGCTGCTTCTGTCCCTCTAAAAAGGTTAACTCCACGACAAAGCCAAAGCCCACCACCTCACAACCGGTTTGCTGCACCAACTGCACCGTAGCGGCGGCAGTGCCGCCGGTCGCAATCAGGTCATCAACAATCACCACCCGACTGCCGGGACGAAAAGCATCTTGATGTAATTCCAACGTATCGGTGCCGTATTCCAAGGCGTATTCAGCCCGATGTACGGCGGCAGGCAGCTTGCCCGGTTTGCGCACCGGTGCAAACCCAACATTGAGCTGATGAGCCAGCGGCACCCCAAACATAAACCCACGGGACTCAATCCCGACAATATAGTCGGGCTGGAAGGGCGCGCACCGCTCGCTGAGGGTGTCAATGGTATAGCGCAGCGCCTCAGGGTCAGCCAATAGGGTGGTGATGTCGCGAAACAAAATCCCCGGTTTGGGAAAGTCAGGCAGGTCTCGAATCCGACTTTTCAAATCCATTGGCAGTAGTCCATGGGCGGCTTAGCGCGGTCAAAAAGGCATCGTTATCCTATCACTGGCCGTCAATGACGCGGGGGGCACTCAGGCAGTAGAACGGTCAAGTTGTGCGGCGATAGACAACCAAAATCTGCTGACACACCCTGTTCCGCCCGCACCAACGTATGTATTAGGCATTGCCGACTATGGAGAACGGTAGATTTAAACACACTCAATTTTGAGTTTTGTTATCACCTGCTTGATCTAACCATTGATCAACAGCGTCACGATAGGCATCTATAAATTCTTGTCTACCACACAATCTAGGATTGGTTAGATAGTCGAAAGTATGATTCACAGCTTTCCTTAACTGCTCAGACGAAAGTTCAGCAGCCAAAAAGTTTATGACATCTTCAATATCAATTATTGCAATGTCTCTGCCATATTCGTCCAAAGTCAAAGCCATCTGAGCTGGCACAGACCACTGGGAGTCTTTATTTATACCATAGGCAATGATTGTATACTTTGACAAGCCAAATTTGTCCATCTTATTTCTAAAGTCCGAAATTCGGTTTTGCCAATCAGGACGCATTGTCACCTCATACGCTCTGAACAGAATGCCTTCCTTCTTCTCTTCTATATCACCTGCTGAATTATCATATGTGTCCGATGCATTGGGATGATGAGTGATGACTTCACTGCCTTGAATCTGCCTAAATTCAAATAACAAACCTGCGATTAAGAATTGCTGAATGTAGCCGTTTGATCGAAGCCCTAATATACGAGAAAATAATTGCTTTGCCCTTACAAAGGTAAGAATATTTTCGCCAATAGGAGGCAAAGGATCCAAGACAATTCTTGACTGTGCAAAGCGTGATGCAAAGTAGTCAGCCATGATCCTTTGTTCATCTTTGTTTGCCTCTAAGACTGCTGTAATCCAGTCCTTAAAATGGCTTTCAGATAACAAATCAACTTTATCCACATCTCCTTTCCAACCCAGGTTTTCGCCAAAAGCTGTTATGTTACCATGCAAAGTTAGAAATCTTTTTGTAAGTTCATTACTCAAACGCTTGTCTCCATATTTACCTCGAATGCCTTTGGGCACTTTTGATAAGGCCCAGTCTTTGTCCTCTAAACGGTAAAATGCCAAAAATAAACCTGCAATCCGAGCGCTCGCAGATCTGTCTCTTAAAACGCTGTCACAAGCACGTCGATAAGTTTGGGAAGGTAAATCCTGTAATTCCTCTCCACTAATAAAATCGTCAATTCGCTTCAAAGCACTATTTACAGCTCGTTCAACATATATATTGCGATTTACATTTGTTTGCTTTGAATTGGACATTTGTATTTTCAGTGGTGAAAACAAAGAAAACTGATGTACGACATTATCAGAATTAAGGGATAAATGACCACCTTCTGAAATTTTGTCTCCTCTAATTTGCTTTAAAATCTGTTCTCCCAAAATCAATCCCATGCGTGGAGGGACTGCATTGCCAATTTGAGTGTATTGACTTGTGCGTGGCCCTATTAAAAATAATATCTTTTGGAAATGTTTGTATTATTGCAGACTCTTCGACAGTTAGTCTGCGTGCTCCGGGAAGTACTCCAATTTTAGGCGCACCTCCATTCAAAAGATGACTATGATATGAAGGAACTAAATTCAACTTGTCGATGAAATGCGTTTTGTTGCCCCCTGCTGATGCCAATATAGTTGGCGAGGGTTCATTTAAATTAATAGGCCTGCCACCCCCATTGAATAATTGACCATGATAAGGACTGGGTCTTAAATCTGGCTTTTTGGCATACGTTACTTTAGCCGCATTAGATTCCCCTATTTGTTCTTTAGGCAAAATGTCTTTGGCAGCGACATGGGATAAGCCTGTGTCTTTTCCATGCGTTGGCTCAGGAAAAATAAAATTTGTTTTCTGCATGCCAACCAGGAACAACCTTAGCCTCCTTTGAGGGACTCCATAATCCGCAGCATTTAAAATTTGCCAGTTTACTCGATATCCTAAATTCTGAAATTCAGCAACTAGGCTATTGAAATAATTAGATCGCTGCCCAACGATTAAACCTCTCACATTTTCCATCAGAAAAACCTGAGGCTGAAATCTCCTCAATAGCTTTTAAAAAAAAAGGCATCTATCTCGTGCATCAG
>JAAUQE010000355.1 GCA_012032425.1 Leptolyngbya sp. RL_3_1
TGGTGGGGAAGATGTCTGCCAATCTAGAACTGCACCGGGCGGCGGTAGCGCGGGGGGTGCGATCGCGGTGATCGCCACCGGGCAGACCAACCGTGATGCTGGGGGATGACGGTGTGGCCCTAGATGCGGTGCGGGTGGATTTTGCTGCTGGGGCGGTCGAGCAACCGGTGATGCGTTACGGCCATGACCATGATCTGCTTTGGATCGAGGGGCAGGGCTCGATCTTTAACCCCGCTTCCACCGCAACGCTCCCGCTGATGCGGGGTAGCCAGCCTACCCATTTAATCTTGGTACATCGGGCCGGACAGACTCACATCAAAAATTTTGACCATATCAAGATTCCACCCTTGCCCGTGGCGATCGCCGCTTGCGAGTCTTTGGTGACGGCGGGCGGAGCCTTTATGGCGGCAAAAGTCGTGGGCATCGCCCTCAATACCCATCATTTAGATGAAGCTACGGCAAAGCTAGAGATTGAGGCGGTGGCGGCGTTGACAGGACTGCCCTGTACAGATGTGGTCCGGTTTGGCCCCGATCGGTTACTGGACGCGGTTTTGGCTACGCCGATGCCAGAGGTGCCCTAACGCCTGCCTGACCGGTTTGATTCCAGAGTCACAGTTTGATATAGGGCTATGCTGGCACCTTGGCAGGCGCTAGGGTGAGCACTTCGACCCCATCAGCGGTAACGGCGATCGTGTGCTCAAACTGGGCCGATAGCTTACGATCTGCCGTCAGTGCAGTCCAGCCATCCGCCAAAACTTCCACTTCGTAGGTGCCAACATTAATCATCGGCTCAATCGTAAAGACCATACCCTTACGGAATTTTTTGCCCTTGCCCGCCGTGCCGTAATGGGGAATTTGCGGAGCCGTATGAAAGATTCGATGGACCCCATGGCCGACAAAGTCCCGCACCACCGAAAACCCTTCAGCCTCCGCATAGGCTTGAATGGCCGCACCAATATCACCGACCCGACCCCCTGGCTTGACGGCCCGAATCCCACGCCACATGGCCTCTTGGGTGACTTCCACTAGCTTGCGGGCCAAAGGCGAGGGTTCACCCACAAAAAAAGTGCGAGAGGTATCACCGTGGTAGCCATCAACAATCGGAGTAACATCGATATTGATGATGTCACCATGACGCAACACCTGATCAGCACTGGGGATGCCATGACAGACGACTTCGTTGACACTGGTACAAATCGAACGGGGGAAGTCCATCACTGGTCCCTCATAACCCAGCGGGGCACTGATCGCACCTCGTTTTTGGGTCCAGGCTTCAGCTGCGTCATTAAGCGCCAGAGTCGTCACCCCTGGTTTCACCATCGGTTCTAGATAATCAAGGAGCTCCGCCGCCACCTGACCTGCTTTACGCATTTTCTCTAGTTCTCGGCGGGAAAGCAGGGTAATGACGTCTTGTTGTTCCACAGTACTCAAAACTTTAAATGAGGTCTGTCCTCTACTTTAGCGGCGAAAGGGAGGGATAGGCTAACGGGTGTTGGCAGACCTAGATGTTCTCATCAAAATGGCCAACGCTATATTGTCTATCGCTAAATGCTGTGTCCCTTTCCTGCCCGATTCCTTTAAAGCAATACCCCACGATTCTGCTCGCCCATGGCGGCGGCGGGCGGCTGATGCATCAACTGATCAGCCAACTGTTCCTGGCTACCTTCGGACGGCCTGAGCAGCCCCAGCACGATGCTGCCGTGCTCACCCTGCCAGGAAATCGGATTGCTTTCACCACTGACTCCTACGTGGTCAGCCCGATGTTTTTCCCTGGTGGTGATATCGGTATCCTCGCAGTGAATGGCACCGTGAACGACTTGGCCATGGCCGGAGCCCGCCCCCTTTACCTGAGTTTGGGCTTCATCCTTGAAGAAGGGTTGCCCATGGAAACCCTGTGGCGAGTGGTGCAATCAATTCAGGCGGCGGCGGAGCGGGCTCAGGTGCGGATCGTGACAGGCGACACCAAAGTCGTTGATCGCGGCAAAGGCGATGGCCTATTTATCAATACCGCTGGGGTCGGTATCGTTGAACATGGTCAGACCATCGCCCCTAACGCCGTGATCCCCGGTGATGTGGTGCTGCTCAATGGGGATGTAGGCCGTCACGGCATCGCCGTCATGGCCCAACGGGAAGGGCTGGCTTTTGAGTCAGACATCACCAGTGATACCGCTCCCGTCGCCCAGGTGGTTAGTCAATTACTGCAAGCGGGCATTGAGATTCATTGTCTGCGAGATGCCACCCGAGGGGGATTAGCCAGCACCCTCAATGAAATCGCCACGGCGGCCCAGGTGCATATCACTTTGAATGAAACCGCGATCCCAGTGCAAGCGGATGTACAAGGCGCTTGCGAAATCCTGGGACTCGATCCCCTCTACATTGCTAACGAAGGCCGATTTATCGCCTTTGTGCCCGCAGCCCAGGCGGATGCCGCTCTAGCTATTTTGCAGGCCGACCAGATTGCCAAAGGTGAATTGCCCAATGCCAGTGCGATCGGTCGAGTCACGGCGGCTCCATCACCCCTCGTAACTTTAACCAATCGCCTAGGCACCGATCGCATCCTAGACGTGCTCAGTGGCGAACAATTGCCGCGCATTTGTTAGGCCGTGCATTTGCTCGGGCGAAGCCCATGGCGGCACCGGGTTAACTTAAGCCCATAAAATCTGCCTCTACAAAATCATCTGTAGAGAAATTATGAACGGTGATTGTACCGCCGCCGAAACCCGTCAGATCGATTGAGGCATTCGCACCTTGTTGGGTCATCACCCCCAGTAGCTGAGGAAAGGTAACCTTAAAGTGAGCCAAATCAATCTGGTCCACTCCATTTCCTTGAAAATCGGTGATTTGATCTGAACCAAAAGTGCCAGAAAACACAAAGCGATCGCGGCCAGCGCCCCCAGCTAATACATCTGCTCCATATCCTCCAATCAGAATGTCGTCGCCTTCACCGCCCACCAGCTGATCGGCACCGATACCCCCATCCAGCACATCATCCCCTGCGGCCCCATTAATGCTGTCGTTTCTATTCGTACCCACAAAATTATCGTTGCCGTTGGTCCCGATGACGGGAAGACTGGTGAGGTTTTCATCGACCGCCGCGAGATAGCCCCAAGCAAAAGCCGTGGGAGCCATGGTCTGCTGCACCGTAAACTCAGTCGCCGGGATGTAGTAATAAGCATCAAAGAACGCCTCCGTCGTCGGCCACTGCCAA
>JAAUQE010000161.1 GCA_012032425.1 Leptolyngbya sp. RL_3_1
TTCTTGGCTCTTCGTTTTGAATTTTGAACTAACACTCAATTCGCCACATGTTGACATTTGTCCGTTCAGCGTTCATCATAAAGGTGCCGTTGTTCACCTCCCCCCCTGCGTCATGGCCTACTCCGTTGAGACTAAGATTGCATCTGAGGCTAAGGGACCTGCTTTTCAGGTGCCTGCCGCCCCCAGTGCTGATACCCTACGCATCATTTTGGTGGGTAGTCCCCAGGCCGTGCAGAACTGTGTGATGACCCACCATCATTGGGGTTATGCTGACGCCTTGGCTTGGTCACCGCCGTTGCCCACCCCCCATCCCGGTCAGATTATGCGCATTCTCACCAAGCGCCTGTCCCTCCCCCAGGGGCTGCATGACCCAGAGGAGGTGACAGAGAGGCACTAGAATAGAAGCTTGTCAACCTTATTGCAGGCGATTGAGTGCTTGATCTGGCGACGCTGTTTCCGTTTCAACTCGATGACTTTCAGCTTGATGCCGTTCATGCGCTGGATGCCGATAAATCGGTCGTAGTCTGTGCCCCCACCGGGTCAGGTAAAACCCTCATTGGCGAATACGCTATCTATCGGGCCATCGACCACGGCAAGCGGGTGTTTTACACCACCCCCCTCAAGGCCCTGTCTAACCAGAAACTGCGGGACTTTCGAGAGCAATTTGGTAGCGATCGCGTCGGTCTGCTCACTGGCGACACCGCCATTAATCGGGATGCACCGGTAGTGGTGATGACCACCGAGATCTTCCGCAACATGCTCTATGGCACCCGCATCGGGGAAGTGGGCACCTCGTTACAGGACGTGGAAGCGGTGGTGCTGGATGAATGCCACTACATGAACGATCGCCAGCGGGGCACCGTTTGGGAAGAGTCGATCATTTACTGCCCGCCCGAAATCCAGCTCTTGGCGCTCTCCGCCACGGTCGAAAATAGCGACCAGCTCACCGACTGGCTCTGTCGAGTCCATGGCCCTACCGAGCTGATCTATTCCGACTTTCGTCCGGTCCCCCTCGACTTCCATTACTGCAACGGCAAGGGGCCGGGGATCGGTCCCCTGTTGAATGATGCGGGCACCAAGCTCCATCCCTTTTTAAAAAAGCAGGAGCAGAGACGCAGAGACGCCCAACGGGGGCGACGGGGCAAGCGGGAAGGGATCAGCATTGCCTATGTGGTTTCCCAACTACAGCAGCGGGATATGCTGCCCGCCATCTACTTCATTTTTAGCCGTCGGGGTTGCGATCGCGCCGTCACTGACATGGGCAAAGCCGCTCCCCTTGTGAACGAGGCCGAAGCCGCCCTGCTCAAAGACAAGATCGACACCTTTTTGGCCTGGAACCCAGAAGCAGCCAGGGCCGGACAAGTGGAACCCCTCTACCAAGGCATTGCCGCCCACCATGCCGGGATTTTGCCCGCTTGGAAAGGCTTAGTGGAAGAGCTGTTTCAGGCGGGGCTGATTAAGGTGGTGTTTGCCACGGAAACCCTGGCAGCAGGGATCAATATGCCCGCCCGCACCACGGTGATTTCGACCCTCTCGAAGCGGACAGACAGCGGTCACCGCCTGCTGATGGCGTCGGAATTTTTGCAAATGGCTGGTCGCGCCGGACGGCGAGGGATGGATGAACGGGGCCATGTGGTCACCATTGAGACGCCCTTTGAGGGGGCGAAGGAGGCTTCGTATCTGGCCACTGTGGGGGCTGATCCCCTGGTCAGCCAATTTACCCCGGGCTATGGCATGGTGCTGAATTTGCTGCAAACCCACACCATTGAGGAAGCCCGTGAGCTGATCGAGCGCAGCTTTGGCCAGTATCTGGCTACGCTCCATTTAGCCCCCCAGCAGCAGGCGATCGCCGATCTCCAGGCCAAAGTCGACCACGAGCGGGCTCAAATCGCGGCGTTTGACGAAGACATTGTGGCCAACTATGAAAAGCTCCAAGAACGCCTCCGAGAAGAAAAGCGGCTGCTGAAAATCTTGCAGCAGCAGGCGGCTGAGGTCCTAACCGGCGATATGGCCAGAGCCCTGGCCTTTGCGATCGCCGGGACGATTCTCTCCCTGAAGGGTAAAAATGTGCCGGTTACGGCTCCCATGCCGGCAGTGCTGGTCACCAAATGGCCCGGTTCGGGGCAGTTTCCCTACCTGGTGTGCCTCACCCAGCAGAACCAATGGTACGTGGCCACCGTTGCCGATGTAGTCGGTCTCCATGCCGAATATCCGCGACTGGCCGCAGTGGATGGGATCGAGCCGCCAGCCGATTTACCCGCCAAACCTGGTCAGCACCGCCAGGCCAGGGCGACACGGGGCGATCGCCCAGCAGATTCCCTACCCCCCCTCCTTAGGGGAAGTCGCCCCTGAGGTAAAGGCCCAACTGGACCGGGTCCATCAGGTGGAAACCACCCTGGCCGATCACCCCGTCCATCAATGGGGCAACCCCAAACTCTTACTCAAACAATGGCGTCGCCTGCAAAAGCTAGAGGAAGAGCTGGGCGATCGCAGTGAAGTGCTGAGCCAGTCGGCTGATCGCTACTGGCAAGAATTTGTCAGCATCATGGCCGTGTTAGCGCATTTCGGCGGGCTAGAAGCCAACCGCCCCACGGAACTCGGGGAGATCGCTGCCGCTATTCGTGGTGATAACGAGCTGTGGTTGGGCCTAGCCCTAGCGTCAGGGGAACTCGACAAACTGACGGCCCCCCAATTAGCGGCGGCCTGTACCGGCCTCGTGGTCGAAAATTCCCGCCCCGACACTTGGTCTGCCTATGAGACTTCCCCTGTGGTCGAAAGCGCCCTCGGGGGCCTACGCAATCTCCGCCGCGAATTGTTTAAACAGCAGCGCCGCCATGACATTGCCGCACCCATCTGGATGGAATATGACTTCCTTGGGTTGGTGGAGCGCTGGGTGGATATGGGGGAACAGCCCCGCCTGATTCCTGAAGGGTTTGACGATGCTGCCACTGCGCCCAGCCCTGAAGCGGCACCAGAGGTTGGGGACTGGTCGGAACTGTGCGGCAATACCAGCCTCGACGAGGGGGATATCGTCCGCATCCTGCGGCGTACCCTCGACTTCCTCTCGCAGATTCCCCATGTGCCCCATATTCCCAATTCTCTGAGGGATGCGGCTCGGCGGGCAGCGATCGCCATGAATCGTTTCCCCATCAACGAGACTTTGCCGTAAAAGGTACCCAACAGTCGCGAACCGCCGAAATCACCAGGGATCTCGACGGTTCTGCACAAACGTTCAGACAGGCAAGCCTGTCAGCAAATCTAAAGGGTGCTCAACACCGTTTTTGCGGCCTCAATGGTTTTGTCAATATCCGCCTCAGTGTGGGCCAAGGACGTGAAACCCGCCTCAAATTGCGACGGGGCCAGATAAACCCCTTGCTCCAACATGCCCCGGTGGAAGCGGCTGAACTTTTGCAAATCCGAGCCCTTGGCATCGGTATAGTTGTGGACCGGTCCCTCCGCAAAGAACAGGCCAAACATGGCGCTGAGGCTGTTACCGCAAACGGTATGTCCCGTATCACGGGCCGCCTGCAAGAGCCCTGCACTCAGCTTTTTGGTCATGGTGTCGAGTTGGTCATAGACTCCGGGCTGCTGCAAGATCTCTAGGGTCTTGATGCCAGCCGTCATCGCTAAGGGATTACCCGACAGGGTCCCGGCCTGATAAACCGGTCCTGCTGGGGCAATCATCGCCATGATGTCGCTGCGACCGCCATAGGCCCCCACCGGCAAACCACCACCGATGATTTTGCCCAAAGTAGTCAAATCGGGGGTGACACCAAACTTCTCTTGAGCGCCCCCATAGGCAATCCGGAAGCCGGTCATGACTTCGTCAAAAACCAGCAAAGCCCCGTTTCTTGGGTGATCTCCCGCAAGCCTTCCAAAAATCCAGCATCAGGGAGGATAAACCCAGAGTTGCCAACCACCGGCTCTAGAATCACCCCCGAGATTTCTCCAGGATTACTGGCAAACAAAGCCTTGACCGCTTCGAGATCGTTGTAGGGAGCGGTGAGGGTGCTGCTGGTCGTCGCCTTCGGCACCCCAGGAGAATCGGGCAGCCCCAGGGTCGCCACCCCAGAGCCCGCCTGCACCAAGAACATATCGGCGTGACCGTGGTAACAGCCCTCAAACTTGATCACCTTATCCCGCCCGGTAAAGGCCCGCATTAAGCGCAACACCGACATGCAGGCTTCGGTACCAGAGTTCACAAAGCGCACCATTTCAATGCTGGGAACCGCATTGATCACCATCTCTGCCAGCACATTCTCTAGCTGGCAGGGGGCACCAAAACTGGTGCCTTTTTCGAGGGCGGCGGCAAGGGCCTGCAAGACATCCGGGTGGGCATGGCCACAGATAGCCGGTCCCCAAGTCCCGACATAGTCAATGTATTGGTTGCCATCTACATCCCAGACGTAAGCCCCTTTCACTCGATCAAAAACGATGGGCTGCCCCCCAACCGACTTAAAAGCCCGCACTGGGGAGCTGACTCCACCGGGCATCAGGGTTTGAGCGGCGGAAAAATAGCGTCTGATTTACTGGTATTTAAAGCTGCCGTGGTTACCAAAATATTCTCCTCGTCAACAATCACGGGATGCCATGGGGCCGATCTCAACGGAGCCGTCTAATGCGTTGACAGCCACCGGCGTTGACAGCCACCGTCACAGGCCAGAGTTATTATCCTATCGACTGCCTGACCAGGGTTGCAGCATGTTAAGCAATGTTCCGACGACAGTATCAGCCCGATCGCCCCACCCGTGCCATGCAGACTGCGATCTCGATTTTGTAGATTGAGTAGAGCTGAATGCGATTCAACTGCATCAGCAAGGTCCGACCCGCTCACCACACTGCCCTGAGAATTAGCATGACCGTCTTAGTCCGCTTTGTTCCCAACGATGTTGCCGTGCAGGCAACGGTAGGAGAACCGCTTTTGAAAGTAGCCGAACGGGCCGGGATTACCATTCCCACCGGCTGCCTGATGGGCTCGTGCCACGCCTGTGAAGTGGAAATTGAGGGGTGGGAGGACCCCATTTGTGCTTGCATTAGCGCCGTACCGCCCGGTCACGCGGAACTCACCATCAATCTCTACGTGGACCCCACTTGGTAAGCAAACCCAGCTTGGTAAGGGCTAACAATACCCAGAACCCATCCAGAAAACTCCACCCTTAACGGTTCGGTTCCGCCCACCCCCAGGTATAAAAAGTCCTTGTTAGAGTGGGTGCAAGCGAAACACAGCAGCACCTGTAACGCTTTTGTTGCTAGCCGAGTGAGGTCCCGTAAGGCTCCTAAATATTATGAACAACTCATCCAGCAATACCCCTGACTTTCTCAAGGACTCTGCCAAAGTGGATAACTCTCTGTTGCAATACGTGCAATCGATGAATCCAGAAACCATTGCCCAGTTGTCGCGGCCCGTTTCTACGGACGTGATGCAGACGATGGAGCACAACATTATTGGTTTACTGGGAGGACTACCCTCTCAAAATTTCGACATCACCATCACCACTAACCGGGAGCATTTGGGCCGATTGCTGGCTTCAGCGATGATGAGTGGCTACTTTTTGCGGGGTGCTGAGCAACGATTGGCTTTAGAGTCGATGATTAGTGCTGACAGCCCGTCATCTACGACGGCCCTAGAAGATACTGCTACCGACGAAGGCTAGCCGCATTAATTGAGTTTGATTAATTTGATTAATAAGGCAGGGTGCAGCTCATCCTGCACCATGGCGCGATGCCGAGGTTGCCCTATTGGTCGCTGGGGCATTGCTTATTTGGGCTAGGGTGAAAGTGTTGCATTGTGCCTCCATCCCCAGTGTTCTCTCAGCTTTCAATTTGTAGGTTGGGTGGCGCGATAGCAAAACCCAACACAGCCGGTGATTGTTGGGTTACACTGCGTTTCACCCAACCTACGAAACTCTGATTTTTAGGATTGACAGACCACTAGTGGTTACTGTTTCTGAGCCAACGGCCTCTCCATTGTTGCCTGCTTTAGACGTGGCTATTTTGCAGGGGACACTGTTGAGTTGGTATCAGCGCTACGGGCGGCAGTTGCCCTGGCGACAGACCCGTGATCCCTATGCGGTATGGGTCTCTGAGGTTATGCTACAGCAAACGCAGGTGAAGACGGTGCTGCCCTATTACCAGCGCTGGCTGACGGTATTCCCGACCGTTCAGGGGTTAGCTGCGGCCCCACAGCAACAGGTGCTGAAAGCTTGGGAAGGGCTGGGATATTACGCGAGGGCTCGAAATCTACATCGAGCCGCTCAAGTGGTTGCACAGGAACATGGCGGTGCTTTCCCAACTGGCTTGACTGAGGTGATGGCGTTACCGGGTATCGGGCGCACCACCGCTGGCGGCATCCTGAGTGCGGCGTTTAATCTACCTTTTCCGATCCTAGATGGCAATGTGAAGCGGGTGCTGGCCCGTCTCATGGGTCTAGACGTGCCGCCCCAAAAGGCCCTGGATCGCCTGTGGGTGCTTTCAGAAAGCCTTTTGCCTCCCCAACAGCCCCGAGACTTTAACCAAGCGTTGATGGATCTAGGGGCAACCCTTTGCACAAGACGGCAGCCGAGCTGTACGATCTGTCCCTGGCGGCTCTATTGTCAGGCGTATCAACAAAACATGCAGTCAGAAATTCCCGTGGCTGAGGCGAAGGCGCCCATCCCCCACAAGCAGATTGGGGTGGCAGTGGTGTGGAACGACCAAAATCAGGTGTTGATTGATCGCCGTCCTCAAGATGGCTTACTGGGCGGCCTCTGGGAATTCCCTGGGGCAAGGTGGAGCCAGGGGAAACGGTGGCAGCCTGCATTCATCGCGAACTGCAAGAGGAGCTGGCCATCGAAGTTGAGGTGGGCGATCGCCTGATCACCCTCGATCACGCCTATACCCACTTCAAAGTGACGCTCCATGTTTACCATTGTCGCCATCTCAGCGGGGAACCTCAGCCTCTGGCCTGTGACGAGATTCGCTGGGTGAGCGTACCCGAGCTAGAGCAGTACCCTTTCCCCACTGCCAATGGCAAAATTATTGCGGCTTTAAAGGCGATCGCGACCTAGCGACATTCAATCTCCGCAAGACCACCGGTTCACTGAGCCAAGTCTTGGGAGCTGATCAGGCGATGCTGGCAGTACTGCTGGTACTTGTGCCAGACCATCGAAGGCAGCGTCAGCGGCCACAATACCGTAATCAAAGCCAAGAAAAACCAGGCATCGGCCTCCTGTAGAGAGGTACCTTGATCTTGCAGTAGCGCTTCTAGAGCTAAGCCCAAGGTTAAGGCTGCGGGCAATAAGTAGAGGAACATCTTTGTAGTAATGCGATAACGAGGATCTAACGACAGGACATTCCAGGTGTTTCTATAAGACACCTCAGCGATCCTGAAAGTTCCCAAAAATCCACCGATGCGCACCGGAGCCCGTCATCCCAGCAGCAACCTCTTACCCTGAGTCGCGTCCAGAGTCCCGACAATTACTGAGACCTTGACTAAGGAGACTTTGACTAAGGAGTGGCGTCTTGGGGATTGACCAGCACGACGGAAATACTCTGACCCGATTGCATTCCGGCTTGAATTTGCAGCAGCCGACTGGCTTCTACCGGGTCAAAGTAGCGACCAAATTCTTCTTGCAAATTGCCCGCCTTAGTAGCAGCGATCGCACGGCCGATTCGATTTCAACCAAAGCCTGACGTTGGTCCTGATAGTGGGGCAATAGCCGCACTAGCGCCGCCAAAGCGACCAGGCTGAGCCCTAAGTTAATCCCTAAGCGGACGGTCATTTCCCACCCCAGCGCCCGATTAGCCTTGGCTGCCAATTGTTGAGGAGTTTGCCGAGGTCGTGCCAGCCGCTGCCGATCAGGGCGCGTCACTGGCGCAGATGCAGGGGAATAATCCAATGACACGGGCTGGGATAGGCTCATGAAAACCTCTGAAATTCTGAAAAGTTAGGCTAGACAACGAACCAAGCTGCCATAGAATAGCCCCATTTGTAGAAGAAAGCCACAAGAATCCAGCTAAAAACCGGTCTATCAGGCGTAGTGTATCAGCCGACCCATTACAAAACCGCCCTCACCCAGTGGGGTCAAGGCGGTTTGTAGGGCCTGATTGAGACCAGGGATCGCCCTGCTCGGATCGAAACCGTTACTTATACAGTTCGGTTGAGAGTCGGAAAGCCATGATTCCGGGCAGCAAAGCAATCAGCAACGCCACAAACACTTGAGTATCAGACATAAAGTATCAATCCTTTGAATTGACAAACGTCAAGGAGAAGCCGTTGGGCTGAGTTAATTTTCACTATTGCCCGACTTTCTGCCGAAGTTATCGGTGCAACTGTTACAGAGCGTAACTTAATCGGCGCTTGACTTGGCCCCGCAACTAGCCTGTTTACGTCAGCACAGCTCCCAGTCCAACCCTATGAACCATAATTGGCTTGAGCCCAGATCAAAGGGTCGATGTGATGAAATCGTGATGTGTGACACTGCCCTCTATCACCATCAAGAGATAGTGTCTATGCTAGGTCGTAATTCAGTTGATTTTAGCTGTAGTGAATGATTCCAGTGCATCACAGCGCTCAACCGCTGCCCCATTTACGTTCCAGATTCGTCGGGTGCAGCGAGAGGTGCTGCGCATGGGTGCCCTGGTGGAAAATTCTTGTTTGTTGGCGCGCAGTGCCCTTTGCGATCGCGATTTAGAGGCGGCTCAACAACTGCAAGTCCACGATAAGCATGTCGATCAGTTTTATCGGCAAATCGAGGTGGACTGCACTGAGCTACTGATGTCTCCCCCACAAGCAGCCCAAGACCTGCGCCACATCAGCGCCTTTATGCAGCTGATCCGTGATCTTGAGCGGATTGGCGACTATGCCAAAGATATTGGCGAGGTCGCAATCAAATTGTTTCCTTATCCGGTTCATCCCTGTAGTGATCAGATTCAGGTGATGCTCGATCGCTGCCGCTCCATGGTGGCCCTGAGCCTCATGGCCTTAGCTGACTTGAATGCCGATGTGGGCCTCGACATTAAAGCCAAAGACGATGCCGTTGATGACGATTACGACCGTCTGTACGAGCTGCTGGTTCATCCGGAGCATCCGCCAGCGTCTTTAGAGGAGACCGTGCTCTTGATTTTAGTGATTCGCTATTTAGAGCGCGTTGCTGACCATGCCACCAATATCGGTCGTCGCATCGCTTATGTCGTTACTGGCGAACGGTAAATCATACCCTCACCGATAACCGGTAGATTATGCCATTACCGATAACCGGTAGATTATGCCATTACCGATAACCGGTAAATATTGGCAAATTCCGATAATAGGATATATTTGTAGCGGTCTCGGACAGTTGAGGTCGTCATATTCCCTATGGGATCAAGGCTGCCTGTTCAGCTACGGCTCTAAACCTGTCTTAACGTCAGTGTTGTGATTTTGCCTCCTTCCTTCTGGAGATAGCAGTACCGAGGTTAGGGTTTTAGACCGCGTCTAAGTTGAGAACTGGAGTTATGCCTGATCGAGAAAACCTCACCTAACCTCTCCTTCGCAAGGAGAGGAACCAGAGTCTTCTTAAACCTCTCCTTAGTAAGGAGAGGTGCCGCAGGCGGTGAGGTTGGGCCAGATGTCAAAACTCCACTTCTGAATCTGGATGAGGTTTAGAGAAGTAATCGGCGGAGCTATCCCGAACC
>JAAUQE010000356.1 GCA_012032425.1 Leptolyngbya sp. RL_3_1
CAGCAGATGGTGATGCGACTCGTCCTCGATCACGAGCAAATCATTCGGAACCTGAGGGATTATGTGAAGCAGGCTTCTGAAGCGTTTAATGACGAGGCCACCGCTGATTTCTTGACTGGGCTGATGGCTCAGCATGAAGAAATGGCCTGGATGCTACGTTCCTTCGTTGAGGGCGAATCTCTAGAGCCGCTCAGTGGCCGCGATCGCGAGTTGACTGCCCCGGCAGGAGCTTAATGCTAGATGGCTTAATGCTAGATGAACGTATCTAAGCCGCTGGGCCTGAAGCACCCATGAAAGATTTAGCCCTTGCATTCTCTTTCCTTAAGTAACGCGGAGGGCCGCGTTACTTAAGGAAAGGGCGGAATTAACCCAACCATTACAAACCCGAGGCAAGGGGCTTAAGCCGCCGAGGACTAGATAATGGAGGCCCAAAAGCGATCGTATAGTTGGCCTCTATCCGCTAACCCCCAAGCCATACTTGTCCTGAGCAATTTAGCATCCCTTTACGCTCATGTGAGCCCCATGGACCTTGCCCACAGCAGGTAAAATAACGGTGCTTGAGTCGGGTTTCTTTTTGGGATTGTTAGGTCTTGTATGCCTACGCCTCACATCTCGATTGTCACGATCGCTCATAATGGCCAAAGCGCCTCTTCCGCAGGCGATGCCCGTGCTGCGATCGCCCAGTTTTTGCCTGACTGCGCCATTACCGATGGCTCGATAGCCTTAACCGACCTCCCTCAACCGCTAACCCAATGGCTCACGGGGTCCGTTGATGGCCTCTTGATCAACCTGAACGTGAGTCCCCAGGACGCTATCACTGCTCTTGAGGCGCTGGCCGAAAGCCTAGCCCAGGCTGCTTGTCCGGTGGTTGTGATTGGGGAAAACGACGCCGAGATTGCGGTGAAAGCCCTCAAGGCCGGGGCAACCGATTACCTCGTGAGGGAGCGAATTTCGGCCCAGCACATTGAACGAGCCTTGGGCATCGCTGACTCCGATGGGGGTAACGCAGCACCAGCCTTCGCGGTTGGCACAAAGCCCAGTCGTTCTATAAATCCTTCCGAGATCGGTGAACCGCCCACAGCGCAGGAGGTAGCCCAATTTGATGACGGGCTCCAAAATGCCGCCCGATTGCGGGGGTTTGTGGAGTCAAATGTGGTGGGGATTCTCTACGGCGACATTTACGGCCATATCTTTCGGGCCAATGATGAGCTGTTGCGCATTGTCGGCTATACGCGCGGGGACCTCGAAGCGGGTCAATTGCGATGGATCGAAATGACCCCCCCGGAATATCTGCCCCTGGATGAAAAAGGCATTGCCGAAGCCCAAGCCACAGGGGCTTGCGCCCCCTACGAAAAGGAATATCTCCGCAAGGATGGTCGCCGGGTATCGGTGCTGGTGGGGTTTAGCCTGCTGGGGCAACAGCGGGAAGAATCGGTCGCCTTTGTGCTGGATTTGAGCGATCGCAAAAAAAACGAACGCGCCCTCCGCCGCAGTGAAGATCGCCTCCGCATGGCCATGGAAGCCACTGCAACTGGCACCTGGGACTGGAACCTCGTCACCGACAGGTTAATCTGGGACACCCGTTGCAAAGCCATGTTTGGCCTCTCTCCCCAGGCCAAAGTCACCATCAATACCTTTTATGACGGTCTGCACCCAAATGACCGGGGGCGACTAGAACAGGTGCTACAAACCTGCCTGAACCCAGCGTATGGGGGCAGCTACACCGCTGAATACCGCACCATTGGCCTTGAGGACGGGATCGAACGCTGGATCCTTGCTAAAGGGCAGGCGTATTTTGATGGCGACGGCACCCCGAAGCGGTTTGTGGGTACCGTACTTGACATCAGCGATCGCAAACAAGCCGAAGCCGAACGGGAGCAACTGTTAAAGCAAGAGCAGGCGGCCCGAGCCGCAGCCGAGCGCGCCAACCGTGTTAAGGATGAATTTTTGGCAATTTTATCCCACGAGTTGCGATCGCCCCTCAACCCCATTTTGGGCTGGGCCAAGCTTTTGCAAACCCAAAAGCTAGACGAGGCTAAAACCGCCCGCGCCCTCGAAACCATTGAGCGCAACGCCAAGCTTCAGACCCAATTGATTGATGATCTGCTGGATGTAGCCAAAATCCTGCGGGGTAAGCTCAACCTACAATCTGCGCCCGTTCCTCTAGCGACCACTGTAGAAGCCGCCATTGACACGGTCCAAACTGCCGCTGCGGCTAAGTCGATTACCATTGCAACCCATCTGCAAGAGATTGGGCAGATCTGGGGGGATGCCGCCCGCATTCAACAAATTGTCTGGAATCTGCTGTCCAACGCAGTTAAATTTACCCCCAGCCAAGGCCACATTACCGTTGGGCTCAACACAATCGACGATCAGGCTCAAATCACCGTGGCCGATACGGGCCAAGGCATCCGTCCCGAGTTTTTGCCCGATGTGTTTGAATCGTTTCGGCAGGAGGACGCGTCGATTACCCGGCAACATGGCGGCTTGGGGTTAGGGCTGGCGATCGTCCGGCATTTGGTCGAGGCCCATGGGGGCACCATCACCGTCCAGAGTGAGGGGGAAGGCAAGGGGACAACGTTTACGGTGCAGCTACCGCTGATGGCCGCTGCCGCTGGTGTAACCCATGCACCGGTGACAGCCGCCGCGTTGAGCTTGGCCGGGATTCGTATTTTGGCCGTTGATGATAATCCAGATAGTCGAGAGCTGATTGAGGCTCTGCTCAGCCAGCACGGAGCCCAGATTATGGTGGTGGCATCGGCTGCGGCAGCGCTGGCTCAGGTCGCCGCCCTTGAACCAGATATCCTGATCACTGATTTAGGTATGCCCACGATGGATGGATATGCCCTACTCCAGGAAGTGCGTACCCTGACCGTTAAAGCTGAAAAGCAGATTCCGGCGATCGCCCTCACCGCCTATGCCCGCCAAGAAGACCAGCAAAAAACGTTGGCCCATGGGTTCCAAAAACATCTGACCAAACCGCTAGATATCGAAGCGCTGGTCCAAGCCATTGCCGAACTGGCCCAGCCTGGATCCGCCGAGATGTCGCCCGATTGAAACGGTCCGATTACATTGCCCAGTGCTGTAGATCCTGGTTGACTGACAAAAGTTGTTCGCCCTCACCCCCAACCCCTCTCCCGCCGGGAGAGGGGAGCCGAGCACACCCTCTTGTTCCCTCTCCCCGTGGGAGAGGGCTAGGTGAG
>JAAUQE010000162.1 GCA_012032425.1 Leptolyngbya sp. RL_3_1
TAAGCGTTGTTTAGCAGTCAGAGATGCAGCCATGCACTGGCCCTGTCTGGAAGGTCATCGTCTCATCTACCTACACATAAATCGCACCCATCACGGGCGCTGATCGATGCACTGAGTCCTTCAGAAAACACACAGAAGCGGTTCCTATCAATCTACAGGACAGTTCCTAGGGGCGAAAGCATTGAGCGCTGCAACGCAATCATCATCTGCTGAATCCCCTCTCCCAGCGGGTGCTGCTGCTTATACACATCTCTGAATTCAGCGTCATGGGCTGATCCCCCGCTGTCGCCGCCCCCTTTTGAAGGGGGCTATTCCAAAACTGGAACGACTGTCCCCCTTTTTCTAGCGAAGCCATGCCCGGAGGGCTTTAGGGGGGTTGGGGGGATCCAAACCCTGACCAATACTCAAACAACGACTTATGTATAAGCGGTAGCCCGAGAGGCTGGGGCACCCAGCCAAGGACTGGGTGCGAGGGGAGCAATCTACCCTGGTCCCATGCCGACCGTCCCGGCATAGATCGCTTGATCCCCAGCTCATCCTCAATCCGCAACAAGCGGTTGTACTTCGCCACCCGCTCACTGCGACTGAGAGAGCCCGTCTTGATTTGCCCCGCCCGCGTCGCTACCGCCAGATCAGCGATGGTGGTGTCTTCCGTCTCTCCAGACCGGTGGCTGATCACCGAAGTGTAACCATTGCGCGTCGCCAAATCGATGGTCTCTAGAGTTTCGCTGAGGCTGCCAATCTGATTCAGCTTGATCAGAATCGAATTGCCCATGCCCTGGTCAATGCCCTTTTTCAAGCGGGTGGGGTTGGTGACAAACAGGTCATCCCCCACGAGCTGCACCGTGCTGCCCAGCCGGTCGGTCAGAGTCTTCCAATTGTCCCAGTCGTCCTCATGGAGGCCATCTTCGATCGAGACAATCGGGAACTTGCCGGAGAGGTCGGCCAGATAATCGATCAGTTCAGCCGGGGAATGGGCGGTGCCATCGTAGGTGTATTGGCCGTCGCTGTAGAACTCGCTCGCCGCCACGTCTAGGGCGAGGGCGACCTGGCTCCCAGGGGTGTAACCCGCCTGTTCGATCGCTTGAATTAGCAGTTCTAACGCTTCCTGGTTCGACCCCAAGTTGGGGGCAAAGCCGCCCTCATCACCGACCCCAGTCAGCAACCCTTTGCCCTTCAATACTTTGCTGAGGCTAGAGAACACCTCTGCCCCCCAGCGCAGCGCCTCCCGAAAGGTGGGAGCCCCCACCGGCACAATCATGAACTCTTGAATATCGACATTGTTGTCGGCATGGGCACCGCCGTTGACCACGTTCATCAGGGGAACGGGGAGGAGGTTGGCCATGGGGCCACCCAGGTAGCGATAGAGCGGTAAACCCACCGCCGCCGCTGCGGCCTTTGCATTGGCCAGGGAAACCGCCAAAATCGCATTGGCCCCTAGCTTCGACTTGTTTTCAGAGCCATCCACCTCGCGCATGACGCCATCGACGACGATCTGCTCTAGGGCATTCAGCCCCATCAGTTCGGGGGCGAGGATGGTTTCTACATTTTCGACCGCTTTCAGAACGCCCTTGCCTTCAAATCGGCTAGGGTCATCGTCCCGCAGCTCATGGGCTTCAAAGCTACCGGTGGAGGCCCCGCTGGGCACCTGGGCTAAACCCGCTGCCCCCCCCGCCAGGTAGACTTCGGCCTCAATGGTGGGTCGCCCCCTAGAGTCTAAAATCTCTCGGGCGCGGATATCTTCAATAGAGGTATCGAGTTCGTCAATCATCATGCCCCTTGTCCTTCTGTGCAATGTAGCTAAAGCTGCTGAGGATACCGCGATCGCGCTTGCCCAAGGGACGCTCCCGGTCGGGTAAATGCCTACGGTTCCCGAGAAATAAGGATACGCCGAAGCTGGGGTCGTGGCTCAGGTTTAAGGTTGTCTTTGGGCCGGTCAGGAAAGTGCCACCATTGGCGGCAAGATTGACCGAAGGCTAGCGGCGGTGCATCAACTACATATGACTTGTGACTTTAGGGAAGTGATGATGCCAGAGAGGGGCATTCTTAACAGTAGAGGCTTGCCCCAGTCATAACTATTCCCCTGAACTGCTATGGTTCCTGATTTGATCATGGGATATGACATCCCGCTGGTGATGCTCTCGGTGCGATCGCGATTTTGGCTTCTTATACCACCCTGAACCTGGTGGGGCGCGTCACGGCTACCCAAGGGCGCAGCCAGTTGGGCTGGTTGACCAGCGGCGCAGTCACCCTGGGCATGGGGATCTGGGCGATGCACTTTATCGGTATGTTGGCCTTGCGACTGCCGTTGGCGGTGCATTATGGCTTTCGCACTGTGCTGCTCTCGATTCTGCCTGCGGTGATCGCTGCGGGGCTGGCCTTGCTGGCGATGAGCCGCCCCCACTGGAGCTGGGCCGATTTTTGAGCAGTGGCTTGTGTCTGGGAGGTGGGATTGCGGCCATGCATTACCTGGGCATGGCGGCGATGGAGACCCCCGCGATCAGGGTCTATGACTGGCCGCTGGTAGCTGTATCGATTGTGATCGCGATCGCCGTCTCCCTAGGGGGCCTATTTTTGGTTTTTCGCCTGCGCGACGAGGGCACCCCTGGGCAGATCTGGCAAAAGCCCTTGGCGGCCCTAGTCATGGGGGCCGCTATCCCCACCATGCACTACACCGGCATGGCGGCAGTGCAGTTTATCCCCACAAGCGACACATTGCTGGCGACCAAACTGCAAGCGCCAGACAATGTTTTTTCCCTGGCCATTGCCGTTGTGATTGGCATCGCCATCATTTTGGTTTTGGCCCTGCTGACCGCCTTTTTTGATCGCCGTCTAGCAGCCCAAGTGGTCTATACCCAAGCGCTAAAGGAAAGCCAAGCCTATCTCAAAACGGTGCTCAAGGGAATTCAGGTGGGTGTGCTGGTGATCGAGGGCACCGACATTGTCTTGGCCAACCCAGCGGTGTTGGACTTGCTACAGGTCTCTACAGAGGGGGAATTACAGCAGTTGTGGGAACAGGCTACGGGGCAAGGGATGGCTGCGGCCCCCAGAAATCGGGGCGATGCGGTCGGCTCCCCGACCTTACTGGGGGTTTTGCAGCAAGCGGCGGCGCAACAACCCGTTAAAAATGCGGTGGTCCAGATCAGTGCCGCCGAGGCCCCAGAGGGCACCTCTCTATTGGTAAATGTCGTGCCGCTATCGGGGCTAAAAACGACTCAAGCCCAACTCGTCTGTACGTTTAGTGAGATTACGGAACTGAAGCAGGCCGAAATCCGCCTGCAAGCGTCTGAAGCTCAGTTTCGCGAATTGGCTCAACAGGAGGAGCTGCTGAATGCCCTCTCGACCCAAATTCGCCAGTCCCTAGACTTGCAAACCATTTTGCAAACGGCAGTGAGTGAAGTGCGGCAGCGGTTTGAGAGCGATCGCGCCCTAATTTACCAATTTGATCACCATTGGTGCGGGCAAGTGGTGCTAGAGGATGTCTCTGCCGACTGGCCTTCCACCCTAGGTGAATCCGCCGATGATTGCTTCCCCCAAGCTTGTCTCGACCATTACCAAAGTGGCGGCATCCGGGCGATCAACGCTATTGATACAGCAGGGCTGGATCCAGCCCATTTTCAATTTTTGCAGCGGTTAAAGGTGCAGGCCAACTTGATTGTGCCAATCTCCGTACGCGAGCAGCTCTGGGGGCTACTAATCGTGCATCAATGTACGGGTCCTCGCCGTTGGCAACCCACCGAAGGCAAGCTCCTCTCCCGTTTGGGTGTGCAGCTCGGGATTGCCATTCAACAAGCGGATCTCTATACCCAAGCCGAACAGGTGGCCCGACAAGCCCAGGCTCAGGCTCAGGAACTCCGCACCTCTGAAGCGCAACTCAAGCAGCAAGCCCAAACCCTACAACGCACCCTAGAAGACCGACAAAGCCTACAGTTGCAACTGGCCCAGAGCGAGAAGATGTCGAGCCTGGGGCAACTGGTGGCAGGGGTAGCCCATGAGATCAATAACCCGGTCAACTTCATCCACGGCAACCTCAGCTATGTCCAAAGTTACAGTCAAGATCTGCTGCACTTAGTGGATTGTTATCAACAACAGTATCCCGATCCCGAGGGAGCTATTGCCGTTGAGATAGACAGAATCGACCTCAACTTTTTGCAAACGGATTTGGTCAAAATTCTCCAGTCGATGACGGTGGGGACCGAGCGGATTTGCCAAATTGTGCTCTCCCTCCGGAATTTTCACGCATGGATGAGGCGGAGTTTAAAGCGGTGGATATCCATGAGGGGATCGATAGTACCCTGATGATTTTGCAGCACCGACTCAAAGCCAGACCTGAGCATCCGGGGATTGCGGTGGTGCGAAACTATGGGGACCTGCCGCCGGTGGACTGCTACCCCGGCCAGCTCAACCAGGTGTTTATGAATCTCTTGGCCAACGCCATTGATGCCTTAGAAACTCACACTGCCCCAGAGCCGCCCAGCCAAATTACGATTCGGACGGGGGTGGTTGATCAAGCCTGGGTGCAAATTGCGATCGCGGATAACGGCCCCGGCATTCCTGAAGCTATCAGGCAGCGGATTTTTGATCCGTTTTTCACCACCAAACCGATCGGCAAAGGTACGGGCATGGGGCTGGCCATTAGCCACCAGATCATTGTGGCAAAACATCAGGGTAAATTGGCCTGTGATGCTTCTCCTGAAGCAGGCACAGAATTTGTGCTTCAGATTCCGATCCGTGCTCAGGGCGTGGCCGGGAAATGGCGTACCGGTCGCATGATGACTAACGTTCAAGCCGTTCTCAGAAGACAACGATAAACTTGCCCTGGAGGAAATTCAAGGGGGAGCAATGACCGATCTGCTGGCGGGGGATATTGGCGGCACCAAGACGATTTTGCGATTGGCGACGGTGGCCGATGGGCAACTGCAAACCCAGTTTGAGTACCAGTACGTCAGCGCTGAGTTTGCGGGCTTGGTCCCCATGGTGCAGGCGTTTGTGGCGGCGGCCCGTGAGCAACTGGGCCACACGGTTCAACCCGAGCGGGCCTGCTTTGCGATCGCCGGTCCCGTGGTCAACAACACCTCCCAACTCACCAATCTGCCCTGGACCCTGCAAGGGGATCGCCTCCGGGAAGAGTTGGGCCTGACAGAAGCGACCCTAATCAATGATTTTGAGGCGATCGGCTACGGGGTGTTGGGGCTAGAACTCAATGATTTGCATACCCTGCAACCGGGGCAGCCCGATGCCACCGGCCCGATTGCGGTAATTGGCGCGGGCACCGGTCTCGGTCAGGGGTACTTGATGTGTCAGGGGGATCGCTATCGGGTGTTTCCCTCTGAGGGGGGCCATGCCGACTTTGCCCCTCGCTCCGAGTTGGAATTCCAGCTTTTAAAATATCTGCGAGACAAGCACCAAATCACGCGGGTCTCAGCAGAGCGAGTGGTGTCAGGTCAGGGGATTATCGCGATTTATCAGTATTTGCGCGATCGCGCCATTGCCCAAGAGTCTCCCGACATCGCTGAGATTGTCACCACCTGGGGAACGGCAGGCGGGGGTGGCCAAAACCGTAGACCCCGCCGCCACCATTTCCCAAGCGGCCCAGGCCCAGACCGATAATTTGTCGCAACAAACCATGGCGCTGTTTGTCGGGGCCTATGGGGCGGAGGCGGGTAACTTAGCCTTAAAGCTGCTGCCCTATGGCGGTCTCTATGTGGCCGGGGGAATTGCCGCTAAGAACCTGGATTTGCTCATGGCTGGCGGTTTTATGACCGCCTTTCGGGATAAGGGCCGGGTCAGCGATCTGCTGCGAGAGGTGCCGGTCCACATTGTGTTGAACCCCCAGGTGGGATTGATTGGTGCCGCCCGCTACGCCGCTGGGGTTTAGGGGTAAATCGAATGCCTTGGCGATCGCGGGCATCGGTTCAACCATCCTCAAGCGCCAACGGCAGGCTTAAGCCGTCAGCGAACGGTCACGTAACCGCGCCTAAAGCACTGATAATGCTTCAGGCGCTTTGGGATAAAACTACCGTATCTCCCGCTTTACCAAGGGTTGCCGACCAAGGTAAAAGCCGACCAAAAATAGGGATGACTAAACTGCTTGCTCCCCGCCCCAAAGTCAGGGGGCAACTCAACTGAGCCGCCTGTCCAAATCACCTCACCCTGAGTGAGTCTCACCTGCTGATTCAGCAGGTGCAGTTGTGCCCGACGAATCGCTTCCGCTTTAATGGGCGCTGATTGGAGCTGCTGATAAAACTCCAGCATCAGCCCCATAGTGCCCGTATCATCCACAGTCCAGAGGCTAGCCAATACCGACTTAACCCCCGACTGCACCGCCATCCCCGCAAAGCCCAGCTCAGCCTGCTCATCCCCCACTGCCAGACGGCAGGCACTTAGCACCACCAACTCAACGGTCGGGTCGGCCCAGCCCAACTCTCGGATGTCATCCAACTGCACCTGCTCTTGCCAAAACTGAATGTAAGAGTTGGCGGCTGCCCCCGGTCGAAACTCGCCGTGGGTGGCCAAGTGGATAATGCCAAAGGGGCGCTGCTGGCGCTCGCGGCGCACGTTCTCGGGGGTAAAGTCTTGGTTGAGCAAAAGCGTCCCTGGCCAAAGCGACGCCACAATCGTGTTGAGTTCGATCGGCACGGCGGGCAGCGGCACCTGCGCCTCGAACTCCGCTGCCCCGGCGGCCAGTAGGGTCATATCGCGCACATCGCGATAGCGCGTGTCGGTCAGGCTAAAGCTGGGCATCAGACCGATGCTGAAGCGCTCGATGATGAACCCACTCCCATCATGGAGGGCCGCTAGGGGCGTTCCTCGTAAACCCGCATCCAAGACAAAGGACAGATTATTGATGTTTTGGGCCGCCAATTCCCTTTCTAGGGGGCGCAGCATCCAGTCGTACAACTGCTGAGAGGACGGCAGATAGCTGGTGGTGCGAATCTTGCTGGGGTCGGCCACCTCATTGCGGAAGGTGCGGGCCATCGCCATAAACTGATCCCGCCGCACGTCAGGAAGCCGCAATCGCACCGGTGGGGCTTCTGGGGTAATCAAAATCAGCTCCAGTGGGTCGCTGGCTCGGGGGGGCACATTGTCAGGGCGACGCGCTTGTTGCCAGGGCAAGGATTCAATGGTGAGACCGTTATGGGTGGTGGACCACAGTACCTCTTCGGATCCCAGGCTTTTGGTTTGATCTGACGGCAATTGCGAAACCTGAGGCGCGACGGGCTCCACCGCTTGGGGCGCAAAGTAGACGTACAGCACCCCCGGCTTTGCTCCTGTAGCCTCATTAATTTCCTTGAGGTTTTGTTGAATGGCGGCGGGTGAGGCAAGGGTTGGGGTGTCAAACCCAAAATGGCCGACAAAGTCTGCGGTCAGGGATGCTTCAATATCCAGCACCGTTAACGCATAGTCCGTCACTGCTTCCGGTTCAGCCGTCAGGATCTCATCGGTATTCAGGGCATTGGGCACGGTGCCAGACTCTGGCAGGTTGTCGCAGAAGCTCCCAGGGGTGGTGGTGCAGTTGCTGCTACTGCCGCTGCTATGGGTCAATGTAGACGGGTCGGGAACAGAGATGATGCGGTTGTTGCCTTGGACAAAGGTGAACAGAAACGACCCCGTGGTGATGTCCTCTGCCAAGGTGCCGTTCGCGATCGCCCCCCCAATCCCGTTGACCGCAGGGTTGCCCACAATAAATGGGGTAATGCCCCCGCCCCCATGGCGAATCGTAATCGCGTTACCGCCCGCCGTGGTGATGTCCCCTGTTGCTCGCAGGAAACCATTGGTGGTGACCTCAATCGCGCCGCCCCCTGCTGCCAGGGTGGTGGCCACAATATCTTGATTACCGGTTAAGAACAGGTTGCCCCCTGCGGTCGCGAGCCCGACTGCCGAGTTGATGCTGGTCCCCCCAGTAGAGGTGCCTTGGATGTCGAGGTTAGTGGTGCCGCCAAGGGTACTCCCGGTCTGAACATCAACCCCAAACCCAGTCCCACCTGTTCCAATCAAAGTGACGTTGCCCCCAGCGGTGGTGATATTTCCGGCTACCTCGACTCCGTTGGTACTGCCTGTCCCAGTCAAGGAAATTGTTCCGCTGGTCGTGTTCAACACACCAAGAAGGGTTGATGACAATGCCTGTTGAACCTGGTGCCCCAGAAGATCCAATTAGGGCGACATTGCCTGTCCCAGAATTGATGGTGTGCCCTCCGGCACCAGCACCAATCACTACCTCAGTACCAGTGAAACTAACATCGCCACCTGCTGTATTAATAGCGAATGTACCCGCAGAATTAAAGTTGACATTGCCTGCTGCGTTAGCAATTAAATTCAATGCTGCGCCACTGTTAATAGCATGATCAAAATTAATATCACCAGCGGCAAATAAATTCAGGGTTGCGGCTGCTACCCCGCTGTAAGTGAAGTCGTTCGCGAAGGTGATGTTGCCAGTGCCCAATCCAGTGAAAGTTGTTGCGACTGTGACTGTCCCAGATGAAGCTAAAGCAGCATCTAAATCTGCAATGTCGAGATTAGAGGGATTGGCATTAGCAACAATTGATGAGCTAAAGGCTGGCCCTGGGACAAAACCAGTGGAGCTGTTAAGACCTCCAAAAATACCAATATTGATATCAGGAGGGTCGATCAACCAAGTTCCCCCTTGACCAGCAGGGGCACCAATATCAGGGGCACCACGGGTGTCTAAATAACCGGCACTGCTAGTTTCAACAAAGCCACCATCGCCTCCTAATACTCCCCCCCGCACGCTCAGACTGCTGTAGTTATAAGTCGCCTGGTCAGACCAGAGGATGATGCGTCCGCCGTCGCCATCCACCGTGGCGTTGGCATTGAGAACTGAATTTCTATCCACATAGGTGACTTGGGCATTGGGCACGGGGCCAGAGCCGAGATAGTCGCCCCCCACTCGAATTTGACCACCGCCAAATTCAGCAGCAGCGTCTACCAGCGCATCGATCACGGCGACGGTATCGCCCAAAATATCCACCTGTCCCCCCGCCGCTAGCAGTTCCCCCGAAGCCACGGCAATACCGGGTTGGGTGGGGATGGCCACAGCAGAGCCGGTTAAACTGACCGTGCCATTGGGATTCACTAAAACCCCCACGGCATCGCTGAGACCGCTGCCGGTGAGCAGCTCTGGTAGGGCTAAGGGGGTGAAGGGTAAGGGGGTTGCTGACGGATTTGGCAGGGTGGCAACCTCTAGATTGAGCACCAGCCCGTCTTGGGCAATGCGGACCCGGTTTTCCCCTTCGACAGCAGCAATGACGATCGCGCCACCGGGAGCCGCTAACGTCCCGGTGTTGATCACCTGGCCACCGATGAGCTGTAGAGTTTCCCCTGGACTGACGGCCAAGTTGCCGCCATTGACGATGCTGCCAGGGGCGTCGCTGCTAAAGGTAAATCCAGTCGGATCCCCCACCAGCGCGCCGTAGTCATTGGTGGCGATCGCCCCAAAATTCCCCGTCCCAAAGGTCACCGAGTCGGCGGTGGTGGCGGTAAAGCTGCCCCCCAGATTGAGGGCAGAATTTGGGCCAAACAGCACCCCGGCAGGGTTCAGCAAAACAAATTGGCGTTGGCACCAGAGACGTTCAGCAGACCG
>JAAUQE010000357.1 GCA_012032425.1 Leptolyngbya sp. RL_3_1
CATTCAGATACGCACATGACCTAATGCCCACTGCAATCGCCCCCAACCCCTTCACCGCCGAACGCCTGCTCTTCACCCCCGTCACCCCCGACGATGGGGCGACACCGGTGATCTTTGCCTTCCCCAACACCTACAGCGTCGGCATCACCAGCCTGGGCTATCAGGTGGTGTGGGCCACCCTCGCTCAGCGCCCCGATCTGGCAGTGTCGCGCCTGTTCACCGATATTCACGAACCGCTGCCTGCCCATCCCGAACTGCTGGGCCTCTCCCTCTCCTGGGAGCTGGACTACGTGAATATCCTTACCCTGCTGGAATCCTTAGAGATTCCGATTTGGGCCGCAGAGCGCCGCGACAGCGATCCGATTGTTTTTGGGGGTGGTCCCGTCCTTACGGCTAACCCCGAACCCTTTGCCGAATTCTTCGACGTGGTGCTGTTGGGGGATGGGGAAAATTTATTGGGGGCATTTTTGGATGCCTTTCAAGAGAGTCGGGGGTGCGATCGCCCCACCCGCTTGCGGCGTTTGGCCCAGGTGCCAGGGGTCTACGTGCCCAGTCTGTACCAGGTCACGTACAGTGCCCCTGATGGGCCGGTCAGCAGCATTCAACCCATCGATAGCGACATTCCCGCCCAGCTCGAAAAGCAGACCTATCGGGGCGATCATCTCTCTACCTCTACCGTGGTTACCCCCCAGGCCGCTTGGGAAAACATCTATATGGTGGAAGTGGTGCGGAGCTGTCCCGAGATGTGCCGCTTCTGCATGGCCAGCTACCTGACCCTGCCCTTTCGGGTTGCGCCGATCAATTCCCTGGTGGCGGCGATTGAGAAAGGCTTGGCAAAAACCTCGCGACTGGGACTGCTGGGGGCCTCCATCACCCAACATCCCGAATTTGCCGATCTGCTCGACTACCTCAACCAGCCCCAACATGACGACGTGCGGCTGAGCTTGGCCTCCGTCCGCACCAACACCGTCAATCGCCAACTCACCGAAACCCTCACCCGCCACGGCAGCCGCTCGGTCACCATCGCGGTGGAAAGTGGCTCGGAGCGGTTACGGCGCATCGTCAACAAAAAGCTGGAAACCGCCGACATCCTGGCGGCGGCGGTGAATGCCAAGGCTGGGGGCCTCAGCGCCCTGAAGCTCTACGGCATGGCGGGCATTCCAGGGGAAGTGCCGGAAGATCTGGAAGCGACGGTAGCAATGATGCAACAGGTCAAAAAAGCCGCCCCCGGTCTGCGCCTCACCCTCGGGTGCAGCACCTTTGTGCCCAAGGCCCACACCCCATTCCAGTGGTACGGGGTGAACCCAGCGGCGGAAAAACGGCTGAAGTTTTGCAAAAGCAGTTACGCTCCCAGGGCATCGACTTTCGCCCGGAAAGCTACAACTGGTCGGTGATGCAGGGGTTGATTGCCCGAGGAGATCGCCGCCTCGCCAAACTCCTGGTCCAAGTCCGAGACTATGGTGACTCGTTGGGCAGCTATAAGCGGGTCTTCAAGGATCTCAAAGGCCAACTGCCGCCGCTTTCTTTCATATGTCCACGACGACTGGCCGGTGGAGCAGCCGTTTGCCCTGGGATCACATCGGTGGACCGTTACCGAAGGGGACGTTGATTAAGCATAGAGCGGATGCGATCGCCCATTTCCCCACCCCCTAAACTCTCGCTGCTGAGGGGGCCTAAACTAGGGCCATGGCTTATCAACCCCAGGCAATTGATACCAGTGTCGAAGCCGATCAGCTGTTATTTACCTTGCTCCGGCAGCGTAGCAATAGCGATCGCCTCACCATGCCATGGCCCAAAATGCGGGTATTCGGCGGTTTTTCTTGGCGGGGCTCCAGCGCCGGTTTGGGCAACTCACCCCCAACCTTGTTGCCAATGCCTACTGGGACGACCTCCCCCCTGGTTTTCAACCCGGTGGCAATGAGATGACTTGGCTTCAAGATCCCATTGATGTGGCCCTGACCCTGCACCCTGTCTTTGAGGGGCTAGGAATTGCTTACTACCTCTCCGGGGGGATTGCGGCCATCTTTTATGGAGAATATCGCACCACCCAGGATGCTGACCTGGTTTTAAATCTGGATGCTGAGCAGCTTCCTGCGCTGGTAACAACCCTAGAGAATTTAGGCTTCTATGTGGCTGGAGTGGATGATGCTGTTGGCGGACGTTTAGCCACCCTGCAAGCGATCCATACCGAAACCCTAGCGAAAGCCGATCTGACCCTTTCGGGGGGAGATGAATTTGAGATCGCCAAGTTCGCCCGTCGCCGTCTCGAAACCCTTGAACAACGGGGGCAACTCTATCTGATCACCCCTGAAGATTTGGTGCTGAGTAAACTGCGGTGGCGGCAACGGTCCCAATCTGAAAAGCAGTGGCGCGATATCTTAGGTATTCTCAAGGTTCAATCCACAATGCTGGACCTTGATTACTTACAGGAGTGGGCTGTTCAGCTCAAGCTGGCACCTGACTTGGCTAAAGTCCTTGCTGCCGCAGGGATTCAATCAAACGGCTAAGTCGGTTGGCCTAAGATTTCCCAGGTATGTTACGAGGGACAAAGCCGTTATCTGAGTCCAATTCGAGGATACCGTCATGGGAATGCGCCTGGGCGTCTTTCTATAGCGCTGGCCACTTTGCTTAAGACACCTCGGATCACCCTGTTCTGTAGCGCATCAGCAAAGTGGCTCGCAGGCTTGTCTTAATCAGACTAGCGACTGCTATAAACACCGAGGCAACCCGCACCTTACAAGAACGCAGGCAGTCCACCACGGGTGCGTCCCCCGGTGGCTCTGCCGCTATCCCCTGGAAACAGGAGCAGAGCCTCTCGATTCGCCTCCAGCCGGAGACTGGGAGGCAGGAAAATATACGGAAAGTTTCTCGCGATCCTTCCAGATCCGGATAATATGCGGAAAATTTCTTGCGATCTAGCGGATTGAGGTAGATATGCCGATAGTTTCTGCATATCTACCCTGAGAGGGACGATATGTGGAAACCATCTCTCTAATAAGATTGTTGGACGGCTTAATTCCCCGGTTTGGGCATCGACTCAGTCACACCTGTGTGGGTTAAGGTTGAGAAGATGACTCTTAGAGGGTGTTTGAAAAGTCGGAGTTGCAGTAACAAAAGCTCTCAGGGTGTATGTTGCGACAAGTAAAACCCGCAACCCCCTGAGAGCAATGGCAAC
>JAAUQE010000358.1 GCA_012032425.1 Leptolyngbya sp. RL_3_1
AGGGTCGCCGCCAAGCGCAAGCGCCCGACATTGGCATTGGCCATGGCTAGATAGCGGAAGGTCAGCACCGAGCCCGCCAATCCTTCAAAGGGATTCTCGCAGTCCGGTGCATCCCGCAACAGCAGCACGTCTGCCGGTGGGGCGTCGGGTTGAGAGAGATAAGCCCGAAGCACGTCTTTCACATAGGACTGGATACCACCTTCACGGGTGAAAATCTCCAGAAACACGAAGCAGACCTGGGGGGGCTTTGAGGGCATCGGCGGAGGGGATGGAGGGTGAGAGGGAATAGGGAACAGGGAGTAGGGAGTAGGGAATAGGGAAGATTGTGTAAGGGCGCGGTCTTCGCGTCCGAGGCAAAAGGATGGGGGGGAGGGTTTTGAATTTTGAATTCAGAATTGGGAGATAGGGGTATAGGAGCGTACCTCCCTTAGGGCAGGGCGGGTAAGGGCTGAACGGTACCGGCCTGGAGCCGGGTTAGATCAGCTTGCACCATGGTGGCAATTAGTTGTTCAAAGCTGACTTGGGGGTGCCACTGTAATTGGGTATTGGCTTTGGTGGGGTTGGCTACGAGCTGAAAGTGCTCGTCTGGCCGCAGGAATTTGGGGTCTATGTCCACGTACTTTTGCCACTCTAAATCCACACTGGCAAAGGCAGTGGCCACCAGGTCTTCAACGGTGTGCAGAATGCCGGTGCCAATCACGTAGTCCTCAGGGGTGTCGGCCTGGAGCATGCGCCACATGGCTTCGACATAATCCCCCGCATACCCCCAGTCCCGCTTCGCATCCAGATTGCCCATGGAGAGGCGATCGCTCAGCCCCAGCTTGATCGAGGCGGCGGCTAAGGCGACCTTACGGGTGACAAACTGCGGCGGTCGCCGGGGGGACTCATGGTTGTAGAGCACCCCACTGCAGGCAAATAAGCCATAGCGATCGCGGTGATGCACCATGGTCCAATGGGCGTGGAGCTTGGCGGCCCCATAGGGATTCTTGGGTCGAAAGCCAGTGGTTTCAGCCTGGGGTGATGCCTGCACATCCCCAAAAATTTCGGAGCTGCTGGCCTGATAAAACCGCGTTTCTAAACCCGCTTGGCGCACGGCATCCAGCAACCGGGTTGCCGTACCGGTAATCAAATCCAGGGTGCCGAGGGGATCCTCCCAAGAGGCGGGGACAAAACTGGGGGCGGCTAGGTTGTAGATTTCCTGGGGCTGATAATCAACCACCACCTGCCTCAGGGCAGCGCCATCAGTCAAATCAACCCCAGCGATGGTGACGGCATCGGCCAGCTCATCCAGCTTCGCGACACTGGCTTGGCGGCTAGGGGGCACCAAACCCACCACTCGGTATCCCCGCTGGAGTAACAGTTGGCTCAAGTAATAGCCATCCTGCCCCGTGATACCCGTAATCAGTGCCGTTTTGGTCATAGGAGATGGGGTCAACGTCGCCAAGTCTACTGCCCCAGGGTGCCCGTCTGGCTGTAGGGCCTATCTTGCCTGATTGGTCTTCGAGATGCGTTTGGGCTCAAGCCATAAAAAATCGCTCGGCTGAAAAACCGAGCGATTTCATCAATAAAGCCCTTAAAGCTTGAATCTTAGAAGAGACCCAAGGTCAGAGAGGTGCTAATGGGGAAAGTTGCGCCAATTCCTAACCACAGGGTCACGACTGTGCCAAACAGAAACACGGTGGTGGCCACAGGGCGACGGAAGGGATTTTGGAACTTGTTAACGTTCTCAAGGAAAGGAACCAGCATCAAGCCTAGGGGAATGGCTGCTTGCAGCATGACGCCCAGGAGCTTGTTCGGCACCACCCGTAAAATTTGGAAGGTGGGGTAAAGGTACCACTCAGGCAAAATTTCTAGGGGGGTGGCAAAGGGATCAGCCGGTTCGCCGATCATGGCGGGGTCCAGCACCGCTAGCGCCACACAGCAGGCCAGGGTGCCCAGCATCACGACAGGAAAATATAGAGCAGGTCGTTGGGCCAAGCGGGCTCACCATAGTAGTTATGGCCCATGCCCTGCTTCAGTAGCTCTCTCAATTTGGGATCGCTTAGATCCGGTTTTTTGATAGTTGCCATAGGACTGAAACAGAAAGGAGTATGAACAGGTTAATGAAGACCGAAGCCAGAGTCCTGAAGGGACTCTGGCTAAAGTTAGGATTGGCTTAGAGCGGACCAGAGATGCCCTGCTTCCGAATCATCAGGAAGTGGAGCAGCATAAAGACCGCGATCGACCAAGGCAGTACGAAGGTATGCAGGGTGTAGAAGCGAGTTAGGGTCGCTTGACCCACCGCTTCGCCGCCGCGCATCAATTCCACAATAGTAGAACCCACCACCGGGATGGCACTCGGTACGCCGGAGACAATCTTCACAGCCCAATAGCCCACTTGGTCCCAAGGCAAGGAATAACCGGTCACCCCAAAGGTGACGGTAATTACCGCCAAGATGACGCCGGTCACCCAGGTCAACTCCCGAGGCTTTTTAAAGCCGCCGGTGAGATAGACGCGAAAAACGTGGAGAATCATCATCAGCACCATCATGCTGGCGGACCAGCGATGAATGGAGCGAATCAGCCAGCCAAAGTTGACATCGGTCATCAGGTACTGCACTGAGGTAAATGCCTCAGTCACCGTCGGCTTGTAATAAAAGGTCATTGCAAAGCCGGTGGCAAACTGAATGATGAAGCACATGAGGGTGATTCCCCCCAGGCAGTAGAAAATATTGACGTGGGGCGGAACGTATTTGCTGGAGATATCGTCGGCCAAGGCCTGAACTTCCAGACGTTCGTTAAACCACTGAAATACTTTAGAGTCGGTAACTTGCTTAGTAAACATTGAAGCGTCAGGCGATTCATAGCAATGCATTCCTTAAAGAATCTAACACAGTCAAAAGCCTTCTCTAGACAAGACTGGGAAAAGATTTTGCCCTGGAAAACTTAAGGAGCAAGGGGAAAGCAGGTTTTCCTTCGCCAGGGGATTAACAAGGGTGGATCCAGAACGCCATTCATCTTGGTTACACTCCGTTACAATTTAAGGGGTTATGGGGGCGTTAAGCTGAACTGCGCCTTGATGGCGTTGCCGCGTGGGGGCATTTCAGGCGCTTAGGCAGAGCCTCGTGCCGGACGGCTTAAATAAGCTAATCATTGTGTAGCGCAGGGGGCATAAGGAGCAGGGGAGCTAG
>JAAUQE010000359.1 GCA_012032425.1 Leptolyngbya sp. RL_3_1
GGTTTAAGTGAAGCGCGATTGGGGTTTCGGGCCTTAGCCAATGTGCCCCAAGAACTGGCCGACCATTGACGCAACAAGCCATTAGCACTATCTTGTTGAATCAAAAATTCACCCGAGAGGCCCTCGAAGCCCAAGTGCAGCAGTCTGATTACCCGATTGTACATTTAGCCACCCATGGTCAATTTGGTTCGAGTGCCGAAGACACCTTTGTTGTGGCCTGGGATCAGACCATTAATGCCTATCAGTTGAATGACTTATTGCGCCGCAGCGAACAGGCTCGCCAGCAACCCATTGAGCTGCTAGTGCTGAGTGCCTGTCAAACGGCTGCTGGCGATCAGCGAGCCGCCTTGGGTTTAGCCGGGATGTCTGTCCAGGCTGGGGCCAGAAGTACCCTGGCTTCGTTGTGGCAAATTGATGATGAATCGAGTGCCGCCTTGATCAGTCACTTCTATCAACATTTGGCAGAAAAAGGCCATACCAAGGCCCAGGCCCTGCGCCAAGCCCAACTGGATCTGATCTCCCATCCTGATTTTCGCCATCCTGCCCATTGGTCGGCCTTTGTTTTGGTGGGTAATTGGCTGTAGATTTTCATCAGTCAAGGCTTAGAGAACCAAGTCTGAGGCTTAAGCAGGGTAAATCCGCAGCCGTCGATGGGGATCTTCCCCAAAACTGCGAGACTGCAGGCGATAATGCTCGATCAACTCATGCTGCATTTTGCGGATGCTGGCAGAACGAGGCAACAGCTCCACGGGTTGCTGCTTGGGAATGACAATTTGCTCCACGGCGAGTCTGGCTTCTTCGAGGGCTTCGATTTCATCGTTACTATCACTGTTGTTAAACAGATTTAAATCCATCAATTCTGGGGTGCTGGGATCTTCCATATGCATCAACCGCCTCAGACCACGGGCAATCTGCGACATGGTGCTAGATTTGATGACATGGATGGGCAGTTGTCGAGCTTTAGCCAATTGTCGCAGCTTGGAATGATGCTTGAGATGCGATCGCACCGCCAACACCACATCCGCATCGTCAAGATCTTTGGTCAGGACAATGGGCAACTGCAACGTAGTAATCACCTGCTCTAACTGCGAACGACTGACCGCATAGGGATAGACTTGCAAAGGTAGATCTTCGCCGTTGGGTCCCGCCGCAGGGTCAGGAAAATTGCCAAAGGCATCTTGCTGCTGCCAAGAAGCATCCAACAGGGATTGAAACTCTTGCGGTTCCGGCAGCGAAGTGCCTAAGGGGACTGGCCGCATTTGTCCCGAAGAGCGCCAGCCCCTGGGGACGGCTTCTAAGGGTCTTGGCCCGGCTAAGGGTTTGGATTCCAGGGTGAGGATAGGGGGTGGCTCGTGGGTGATTTTTACCTGCCCTTGGGCATCGATGGTGCGGACCTGAGGATGGGGCAAACGGCCTCGCAACAGATGATCGACCGTCTGGGCCACATCGCCATGCACATGCCAACGGTCTTGTTCGAGCATCTCGACGGCAATCTCAAAGGTCGGCGGTGCTTTACGCTCTAGGACACTTTTTTGACTGCCACGGCGGCGGGCTTCATCATCCCCCAGGGTCACAGACTGAATACCGCCAACCAAGTCCGATAGGGTGGGGTTTTTTAAGAGATTTTCAATGCGATTGCCATGGGCTGTGCCGATCAATTGCACTCCCCGCTCGGCAATGGTTCGCGCCGCCGCTGCTTCTAGTTCTGTGCCAATTTCATCAATAACAATCACTTCTGGCATATGATTTTCAACGGCTTCAATCATCACTTGATGTTGCAGTTCTGGACGAGCCACCTGCATCCGCCGCGCCAGACCAATGGCCGGATGGGGAATATCGCCATCACCAGCAATTTCATTGGAGGTATCAATAATCACCACCCGTTTGTGCAGATCATCTGCCAAGACGCGGGCAATTTCCCGCAGAGCTGTGGTTTTACCCACCCCTGGTCGCCCCAGCATCAATATCGATCGTTGGCTTTCAACCAAGTCGCGAATGATCTCGGTGGTGCCCAAGACAGCGCGTCCCACCCGACAGGTCAGCCCAATAATCTGGCCTTGGCGATTGCGCATAGCACTGATCCGATGCAAGGTGCGTTCAATCCCGGCTCGGTTATCGCCACTAAATTGACCAACGCGCCCGACACAAAACTCTAAGTCTTCTGAGGTCACTGGCTGGGTCGAGAGCAACTCTGCTTGTCCGGCAAAGCGAGCTTCGGGTTGTCGGCCCAGATCCATGACCACTTCAATCAGTTGGGCCTGTTGCGGATGGTTCTGCAACCGAGTGCGCAACTCCACCGGAAAAATATTCAGCAGTTGATCCAAGTTATCGGTGATCAGTGAGGAATTGAGGGGAGAGGATTCAACCATAATCAAGGGTGGCAAAACGCTAGTGAAAACTGCAACGATCGATGGGTCATTAGCTGGCCCTAGGACCATCCCCCCTATCAAGAACGCCTACACCAGTGCGCCCCCTCGCACCCGAGCCTGTCTGGATAAACTTTCCAGGTCAGGAATGAGCTGTGGCTTTAGCTGGCTCACCAACCCTAGGGCCAAGATTAAGGCTTGATACAACAGTTGGGTATGGGCTTCGATCTCAACTGCTGCGGGCTGCGCCTCTAGAGTTGTTTGCACCTGGACCAAAATTTTACGGGCAAAGCTGCCATAGGCCACCCCAGCGATATGAGGCGTAGCCATTGAGTCAGGTGCGTTGCTGTGAGTCGTCATGAATCGGGGATGGAGCAATCCTGCGGCCTGGAGTTTAGCGATCGTATGGTGATTCGTGCCCCCAGCCAGTTGCACGTAACCGGGCAAACCAGCCTGAAGCACTTTATGAGCCAGCTTCACCGTTGCCCGAGTCGCACCTTTGCCCAGATCACCACTCATGGGTCGGCCGTCGGTCTGCCAAATGAGGTCACAGGCTAAAGGGCTGATCAACTGGTACAAACTGCGCAAATATTCTAGCAAGTCTGGATGATCGGGGCAGCTAATGGCCAATACCCGCAGCTGAGGCATCACTGGCTTTAAGCTTTGCCAAAGTCTGCGAAACAGATGAAAATGCCCGACTTGGGTGTGATTACGATTTATCAAAAACTCCCCGCCGCGGACAGCGCGCCACCCGCGCTGGGCTTGAACAGCGTTCGCATCGGCGGCGATGCGCCGACAGGTGC
>JAAUQE010000163.1 GCA_012032425.1 Leptolyngbya sp. RL_3_1
ACCCGTCGCGGCAACGCCGTTAGGGGTCACTTGGCGCTGCACGTTTTGTCCGGCTTGCTCAAGCGTAGCGGCATTGGAGGCAGAGGCCGGGTTGGCAGAGATGGCATTGCGAGACGCGCGCGTGCCTTGGTCAAGACGACTCATCAGCCCATCACTTGACCCCACCCCAAACAAGGTGGCCAGGGCCGCAAAAATTAGTAGGCCGCCCAGCAAATATCGACTCATTCCAACCCCCTATAGGCCACTGTGATCATGGCAATGCAGTGGCACATCAATAACAAATGGCAATTAATCACGCCATTTTTCTATGATAGTGGCCTTCCCGCAAAACCGATCCCTTACCCTGAGGGCGATTCGAGCGGCTGGGTGCCTTGCCCCCAAAACCCCTCATATTTGATGACTTGAATATCCCCTAAAACTTGAGTCTGGCAGGCCAAGCGCAGGTGCCGTTGCGGATCGTGGGGAGGCAAAGATCGCCGAGCGCGATCGCGCCAGTTGGCCTCAGAGACCGGCCCGACAATCTGCACAGCACAGGTGCCGCAGGTGCCCAGTCCCCGACAGTTAATCAGTTGGGCACCGCCATTGTGAACCGTGAGCTGATGTTGCAGGAGCACCCGCCGCAGATTGGCCCCAACGGGGCAGGTCACGGTTTGACCTTGATACGTGATTGTCACCATCGGAGGCTGAGTCCCATTGAGAAGATCACCTGTGCCAATGTTTAATCTAGGGTTTTAATCTGGACGCTGAATAATTTGCTCTAGGATACGCTGCTTGGTTTTGGGATTAATGCCGATCAAGCGGACGTAAGCTTGGGGATGATCGGCTAGGCCATTGGCGACAGCGGCGGTGGTCGCTTGCAGATCTAGGCTGGGCACGGTAGCGCCGCTCTGCCAAGCATTGGCGCGAAACCGGCGGCGATCGGCATATTCCATCCCCACCCGATAGCCTTGGTCCAGCAGATGACGCACCTGATCGACGACCGCTGTCTCTAGTTGGGATGGGGGCGCGGCCTGCGAATCTGCTGGAGAACCTGAGCGGCGACCCGAGCGATCATCCGTTTCGCCACCCTTTGTCACCGCCGTCTGCTGGGTCGCCTCACGGTTAGCTCCATGACCAGATCCGTTGGCCGCCGCTGAGCCCCCATACTCCCGGTAAAAAGGCCCAGTAGCGGGCCGATGGGGACGCTCTCGCAAGGCGCGGTTATATTGATCCGCCAAACGCATCTCTTGTAGGCGCTGCTGCTCAGTCACCATCTCCTCACCCACAGCGATCAGATGATCGAGGTCAAAATTGGGTTTGGCAAAGCTGGGGGGCGTGGTGCTATTCACCACCCGCAGCGAGACCTGCTGAATGCCCACCGCGTGAATAAAGTCGCGGATCTGCTCGTCATAAAGGCGAGCCCGCAGGGCGCTATAAAAGTCGATCGCTTGGCCCGTAAAGTGATTGACCAGGGTTTCGATAGCGTTGGGCGGGAGATTGTCGGGGGCAAAAATCCCGCTGACAATGCCGATGCGATCGGGGCGATCCGGCTGCCAGTAAAACTTTTCCATGCGGCCATCCCGCACCAAGGGCTCGTACAGGGTAGAAAAGTCATTGCCCGTGACAATAATCGGCACCCGCTGGATCGGCTGATCGTCATAGCTAC
The DNA here is from genome assembly GCA_012032425.1 of Leptolyngbya sp. RL_3_1. Taxonomy (GTDB): domain Bacteria; phylum Cyanobacteriota; class Cyanobacteriia; order Phormidesmidales; family Phormidesmidaceae; genus PCC-6406. The sequence continues at coordinate 1,646 of JAAUQE010000163.1, forward strand.
CCGGCAGTTGCACATTGGTGGGATTGTCGGCAATGTTCATCAGGGTATTGTTGACCAACTGGGTATTGACCGTGTATTGGGTCATGGCGTCGAAACGTCCGGCCCCAGCATCCAGGTCATTGATCATCAGTACGGCCATCACCCCGCGCACCTTCACCAGTTCGGCGGCTTCGCGGTAACGCAGCCGAATCAGTCGAGCCGGGTCCCCAGCGTCGGGGCTCTCTAGCTCACCGCCGGAAATAGCCACGACTTCAATGCCCATGCGTTCATAAACCAGGTCACATTGAAAGGTCTTTCCTTCCCCTTTGCGACCATGGACCCCAAGAATCAAGGGCGCTCTCACCGGCAGGTTGAGGTAGTTCTTAGTGATGTGAACGGCGAGTTTGTCGAGGAAGCGGGGGGAGATGTAGTAGGCCATAGGGTAGATGTATTAACGCGCTCACCGGACCGCAATCTTCCGAATTCTACCGCTGCGATCGCGATTAATCAGCGCCTTGGGGAGTCACTTGCTCCGGGAACTTGAGTGCAAACAAGAGGCTTGAGAAAATGGCTTGTCATTGTTAGCCGGAAAAGCGGTTAGGGAAGGAAGTTAGGAGCCAGAATTCAGTCAGGACAGGGCTTCTAGCCCCTGACTCCTGAATTCTTGTCCCAGGATAATGTCCCACCTTGCGGAATACGTCGCATTGCCAGACAAGTCAGTTAGCAACGCCCCTGGAACGGGCTACAAGCCATGGCACTAAACTTTGGGCTAAAAATTGCGGCAGAACCACCACAGCCACAATTTTAAAGAGTGCTTTGGATAAGGGGGCTCTGCCCCAAAGAGAGGCGTGATGGTGGCGAGAGAGAAACAAATATCGCCAAGCCGCTAAACCACTCTGCCGTCCGGCCATCTCCTCTAAGGTTCGAAAACAAAGGTATTGATAAACCCGACCCAGCGCCACAGCCTTGATCGGCTGCAATTCTTTTGGAGCAGACCGGAAAGCCTTCTCAATCACCTGGGTTGCTCCTTGCTCTAACTTAGTCACATTGGCTGAACCAGAGCCTTTAACGATACGATATCGAATGTGATAATTGGGACTCAAAATAACGTCATATTTTTCCGATAGACGAATAAGTAAATCCCAGTCATCCGCACCATAAATCTCCTCATCAAATCCACCAATGGTGATCACCGCCTCCCGCCGGAGCAGCGGATTAGAGGCGGTGTGAATAAAGCTTTGGGCCAAAAGTTTTTTGTAGATCCGCCCGCTATGCCAAATCTTGGGATAGAACCGGATGGAAGCACCGGTTTCATCAATGGTTTCTAACCAGCTATAGGCAAAGCCTGCCTGAGGATTGTCTTGAAGCGCCAACCATTGTTCTTCAAGCTTTCGCTCATGCCAGAGATCATCATGATCTAAAATGAAAGATATGCACCTTCGGCATGCTTGATGCCACGATTACGACTTTTCGCGATTCCGCCATTGGCATAGGGATAGACTTGAATCCGTGGATCTTTAAAGGTTTCTACAATTTCCAGCGTATTATCCTTAGACCCATCATCAACAATAATCAACTCAAAGTCTTGAAAGCTTTGGTTCAGAACAGTTTGAATAGTTTCACCAATGAATTTTGAGCTGTTGTAAGTATTGATGACAACGGATATTTGCACCATTTCACATCTCAAGCAACTAATTTAATACTGCCGTGAACACTTTTTGAAAACAGTAGACTTCAGCGTTGCAGTCATTTCTGCTCATTAAATCTTGAGTTTGACCCAATCACACTTTATTTCTCAATGCACTCTTTGAATAAGTTTGCACATTTAGCAATGGTATGGTTGCCATACCAATCATGGGCAGCATGGGCCACAGTCTGGTAAAGGCTCCAGTCAGGGGTCGCAGTATCATGTGCCATTTTTGACAAAACGAGATAGTGCTTGTTGTTAAAAACGTGATCGGCTTCTGAGGGGTAGTAATCATTACCAATCGGCAGCAGACCATGGGCACAGTAGGCCGCGTAGACGGATGACTTGCCGAGGTGTCGAGGAAAGCGCCCATAGTCAAAAAGACCGGCCACAGAGTCAGTCATAATCTGACTGACCACCGCTGCCGGTTGAGGCCCCATCCTCACCACCTGAACTTTTTCTTCAAGCTGGCTTAGATCCGTTGGATTGATTTGGCCAATATCCAAAATTCTTTTGATTTCCAGTCGCCCACAAAGCTTTATCAAGTCGGTTATACCTGATTGATAAACGCGATTTCGGTCAGAACTACCGAAGACCACGAGGTCACGATTTCTTTCCTGAAGGGTTGGAATATATTGAGGTTCGCCAATCGTTGAAAAATTTGGGATAGAGTAAATTTTAGAAGACCAAATCGATAAAAACCGCTTAAAGTCAGCTGTGTTAGTAATCACAGCATCAGCCAAAAGTGACAGTTGGCAGGAGAACAAACCCTGGATAGGGTTGATGACACCCATTGACCCTATTCTAATGGTGGGTAGCTCGTGAAACATCACGACTAACTTAACGGGCTGATTTTTCTTCAAGGCTTTAAGGCATTTAAAAGCCAATATGGCGCATCTAACTTGCCTAGCAGGTAAGGGTAGTTACTGTATTGCAACAAGATAACGTCTACGTCGCGTGGAACCAAGTCAATAAAATCTTTCCGGCTGGCTTTGAGCAGGCGATATGAACGGAATCCATCGACCCAATCTTCAGACTTTTGATCGGGTCTAATCACCAAAAACTCAAGTGAAAAGTCGCTCAACTGGGATAGCGCCTTAAAGATATTTAGTGCGTAGTCTCCGACGCCATCCAGGTATGGCGGGAGTCGAGGCACAACTTGCAGAATCTTGGGCATTACAGGTGGTTGAAACGCGCACAAATGCAATGGGGCTGATGTCTTTACCCCCACTTTCTGTGACGAGGAGCTGCTGGGAACGATGGTCCGCAAACACGATCCACAGTGGTTGGGACCCAATGTAGCCTTCGAAGGTCAGGACGAGAATTGGAGCGACAGACTGGGCATCAACCGCTGCAAATTTTTCAGCGATTTGGTTTGCCACAGGATGGTGTCAGATCCCTGGAGGGTGAGCTGAGCATCTCCCCGTTGCCGCACCTTGACTACAAACATCGACAGCATACTAATGCCAGAACTGTTGAGAAACTCCAGCGCCTCTAGATTCAAGGTGAGTTTAGGAGCGGTCTCGATCGCCCCCACCAGTAAATCAATGATCGGCTGATATGCTTCCATCCCTTCTAGGCGTAGGAAACCCTGCAAAAATACGATCGAATTCGCCGGGTCAAACCACACCCGATAATCATCTGCGTTTACTTCCATGGGTATATCTTCCACGGGTATATCTTCCACGAGTACATCTTCCACTGATATCACTTCCACGGGTCTCGTCCTCCTTGACATCACACCGGGAAATCTCAAATCTGCAAGTGGGCCATAACTTGCACCCGAGTCACATCAGGGTTTACCGTCTGGACTTGAAATCGCCACCCTAACTCAGCCCCATAATCTTTCACCATTGTGAGGATCCCTAAGCTAGAGTCGCCCGAGCCTAGGGCCGTTTTCTCAAGCTGCTCGGTGTAGAGCTGTTCAAGATTGGCATTCAGCAGCCTTTCAATAAACTGCTGATAGGCTGCGACCGCTTGGGGCGTGGCATGGTTTGTTACCTCGATCACAATCTTCTCGGCGTAGAGCTGTAGGGTAATCACGATGGGCAAGTTAGCCAAGCCGTCGCTGTATTTAACGCCATTCTCAAGCAGTTCGTTGGCAATGTAGCTAATCGCGGCTCTGGCCGTCTCTTGACGATTGATTTTACTCTCCGGCAGCGCGTCCCCAGGAAAAAACTCGGCAAAATAGTCCCCCAGGAAATCTGCCGACAGGCCGTAATTTTTCCAGCGGCGATTACGGGGAGAACGCGCTGGCGCAAACTGCAGCGTTAAATGTTCCTCGGTGGGTAGATCCTCTAAAAAGGTGCCATAAATTTTGACTCGATTGGAGGCAGGCATGCTGTTCGGTGCTCCTGATCTCAGCTGATACGGCAAGCAATAGCGAGCCCCAGATATGACTGTTTCTAAGCCTTTATTCCCATTCTGGGCCAATTTCTAGCACCGGTCGCAAAAGTGGGGTCAGCAGCGCTTGACAATCAGTAGGGCAATATCGTCCTGCAACGGCTGAGCACCCATGTGCCGCTGCAAATCCGCTAGGATCGCTGCTCGAATTTGACCGGCAGTGCCTTGGTGATGGGCCTGGATCACCGCACACAGGCGGTCCAAGCCGTACTGCTGCTTGGCCTGATCCATCGCTTCAGAAATGCCGTCGGTGTAGAGCACGATCGCATCCCCCGGTTCTAATTGGAGCTGGATTTTGGCCGCAAAGGCACTGATATCGGGTTCTAGGCCCAGGGGAAAGCCCAGTTCGAAGGTATCAATCTGCTCTAGCGCGCCCCCCTGACGGATCAAAATCAAGGTTTCATGTTGGCCCCCGAGGGTGAGTTGTCCGTCTTGATAGGTGAGTAACATCAAGGTCATGTTGTGGTGAGAGGCCATCCGCCGGACGTTGGCATACACCGTCTGGTTGATCACATTTAGGAGCGCCACCACATCGGTCTCGCCTTGGGCCACCAGGGTCCGCACGGCGGTTTGCACCATCAGCATGATCATGCCGCTCTCTAAGCTGTGGCCGGTGACATCGCCAATGCCGATATAAATCAAGTCACCCTGGCACAGCACGTCGTAGTAGTCGCCCCCGACCCGGTCGGCGGGGGTCATCAGCCCTTCAATATCCAACCCCACCACCTGCTGCAGTTCTTCATCCTTGGGCAGCAGCAAGGTCTGGAGGCGGCGGGTCAAATCGATTTCCGCTTGGGTGCGGGCCAACTGGGCATCCCGCTCTTTGAGGATGGCTTCGGTGCGCTGCCGCTCGCTGATTTCTTGCTGCAATTGCTGCAAAGTGGTTTCGAGGTCCTGGGCTTTTTGAATCCATTGAGAGACCTCTGACAGGATCTGCACGACGACGGGGGCATGGTCAAAGCCAGCCGTCTCGACCCCGAGCCAAGGGAGGGGGGGGAGGAGGGTCTCGGTATCAAAAACGATGTCAAATTGGCCCGAGGGCAGGGTTTTGCCGATGCGGCAGGGCTTGGCCACATGGTGATTGGCCCCGAGGGTAATCAGACCGCCGGGGGCCTCGAAGCTCTGCCCGTAGGCGGCTTGACGGACGCGATCGCCCGCGAATGAACCCGCCGCTTCTACCGCCTGTTTCCACAGATAGACCTGAAAGTAAGCGGCTTCGATGGGGTCACTGGTGACGCGATCGCCCCCATAGCGGGCCTGAAAGTTCTGCACAAAGCGCTGGTTGGCCGGTAGATCGACACTCTGAAAATAGCTCCAACTGGCATAGTGACCGGTGGCAGCAGGACCAATCCGCTGTACTTCGCCCTCGGCCACGCTCACCGCCATAATCGGAATCTGGGCTGGGGTAATGCCCGCCGCCTGATACTGCCGATAAAAATGCAGATTACTGCTGCCATTCAACGTATTAAAGACCGCATCAGGTTGCGTCGCCTGAATCTGGTCAATAATGGCCCGAAAATCCTCGGCCTCCATGGAAACGTAGTCTTCGCCGACCACGGTCCCCCCCACCAGGGACAGTTGTGCCCGAATCAATTTATTCGCCGTTCGCGGAAAGTTATAGTCTGAGCCCACCAGATAAAGGCGCTGACCCTGGTGCTGCAACAGCCAGTTCACCGCCGGTTCCACCTGCTGGTTGAGGCAGGATCCCGTATAAAAAATATGCGGGCTTTGCTCTAAGCCTTCGTATTGCAGGGGATACCACAGCAGGGTGTTGTGGGCTGCAACGATGGGTAAGACGGCCTTGCGGCTGGCGGAGGTCCAGCAGCCAAATAGGGTGACGACGTGATCTTGACAGATCAAGGCCGTGGCTTTTTCAGCAAAGCGGGTAGGGGTTGAGGCCCCATCGGCGACAATCGGTTCAATCACGGTCCCCAATACGCCTCCGCCCTGATTGATTTCATCAATGGCCATCAGGGCGGCATCCTGGAGGGGGGCTTCGCTCAGGGCCATAGACCCCGATAAGGAATGAAGAATGCCAACGCGCATGGCAGGTGACCCAGATAGAGGAATGCTCTTCTATTTTGCCGCGAAGAAAGATTTAAACCGGTTGACAAACAAACATTGCCTAGATCCCAACGGGTTTAACGATGCACCCATCTACCCATCTACCCATCTACCCATCTACCCATCTACCCATCTACCTATCCACCCAGGCCAAAGTGAGGGCACGCTGGCTTGCCCGCACCGGACTGGCGGCTGCTATACTCCGGGGCGAAGAACCGGCATTTGCTGAGGGAAAGCAATGACATCTAAGCTAGCCGTGGTGGTCTTGGCCGCTGGTAAGGGCACCCGCATGAAATCCACCCTACCGAAGGTGCTGCATCCGCTGGGGGGGCGATCGCTGGTGGAATGCGCCTTAGATAGTCTGGCCACGGTCAACCCCAGCCAGCAGTTGATCATCGTGGGCTATGGCGCTGATACGGTCAAAGCCGCCCTCTCCCACCGAGCCGATCTCACCTTTGTCGAGCAGACCGAACAACTGGGGACGGGCCATGCGGTGCAGCAGGTGCTCCCTTACCTGCAAGATTTTGAAGGGGACTTGCTCGTTCTGAATGGCGATGTGCCATTGCTGCGCCCCAGCACCCTGGAGCAGCTTTGGGCCGCGCACCGTCAAAACCAGAATGCCGTCACCCTGCTCACCGCCCAGTTCCCTGACCCCACGGGCTATGGCCGGGTGTTTTGTGCTGAAGGCAACATCATTGCCGAAATTATCGAGCATCGAGACTGCACCGCCGAGCAACGGCAAAATCGCCGCATTAATGCCGGGGTCTATTGCTTTAGCTGGGCGGCGTTGGCCCAGATTTTGCCCCACCTCAAGGCGGATAATGACCAGCAGGAATATTACCTGACCGATGTGGTTAAAGACTTGGCCCCAGCGATGGCGGTCGATGTGGCGGATCCCCAGGAGATTCAGGGGATCAACAACCGTAAGCAGTTGGCAGAGGCTTACAGCATTCTGCAAAATCGGATTAAAGCGGACTGGATGGCGGCGGGCGTCACCCTGATTGAGCCGGACACCATCACCATTGATACGGCGGTGACCCTGGGCAGCGACGTGATTATCGAGCCCCAAACCCATCTGCGCGGCCATACCACCATTGGGTCGGGCAGCCGCATTGGCCCCGGCAGTCTGATTGAAAATAGCCAGTTGGGCACCGGGGTGACGGTGCTGTATTCGGTGATCAGCGACAGCACCGTGCAGACCCAGAGCCGCATTGGCCCCTATGCCCATCTGCGGGGGCAGGCCACTGTGGGCCAGCATTGCCGGGTGGGTAACTTTGTGGAAATCAAGCAATCGACCCTGGGGGATCGCGTCAATGCTGCTCACCTCTCCTATCTGGGGGATGCCACCCTGGGGGATCGGGTCAACATTGGTGCCGGTACGATCACGGCCAACTATGACGGGGTGCAAAAACACCCGACGGTGGTGGGCGATCGCACCAAAACCGGGGCCAATACCGTCTTGGTGGCACCGATCACTGTGGGTGAGGATGTGACGGTGGGGGCCGGATCGGTGATCACCAAGGATGTGGCCGATGACTGCCTGGTGGTGGCCCGTGCCAAGCAAACCACGATTCCAGGTTGGCGACCATCGCCCCCACCAACGCCGACATCTGGCAGCGCGCGCTCACCCCATTTGGTGAGGCTGGACCGACCAGCGCTTCCATCTCGCTCGATCCTGGCGCCACCGCGATCGAAGCGACCCGGTGGTTCAGCTACGGCGCGGTGTTCGTCGCCGCGGCGCAGGT
>JAAUQE010000164.1 GCA_012032425.1 Leptolyngbya sp. RL_3_1
TAGCCCGTTGGGATAAGGGTGCAGCTTTACAGGTCCCCTGGCTAAACCCGCCCCTAAAGCCGGTATGTCCATTGTCGGAAATTGCCTTAAGACCGGTGTACTTCAGGCTTCGTTTTCAGGCTCAGCATCGTCCTCCTGCTCCAAAAAAGCCAGTAAGGTTGCAGACGGGGCCGCTTCCCTGGGTGGGGCAACATCGGCCAGACGGAGACCAGAACTCTGTTCCAGGGTTTGTATGGCCATATAAAATCCCCCGAAGGCCAACACTGCCGCTAAGCCAAACAGCAAGGAGCCATCCCCCGTGTGCCAGTAGTTAAACGCGGCATCTTTACCCGCTGCCACCAGCACGGCCATTAAGGCGACCCGGAAGCCGTTAATCACAAAGCCCAATACCACTCCGACCAAAGGTATCCAGTACCGCTTCCAGCCCTGAAGCGGAAACATGATTAAGCACAGCAGGGAAAGCCCTAACAGGTAAGCCATCGACTCCAGGCCAGAGCAACCAGCGTAGACTTCAACCCCGCCCCCCTCCAAAAGGATGGTGAGGTTGTCGCGGATCACGTCAAACCCGGCGTACCAGAGCAGCGCGGTCGAAAATCTTGCGGTCATCGGCGAGATATCGACGGTATAGGCCGCCAGTATGCCGGGTAACCCTAAGGCAACCAAAATGACGAGCTCTCGCCACACCTGTTTTAGGCCCCTGAAGCCCAACCCCAGCAGCCCTACCGCCAGCCCCGAGAGGAGGGGGAGCGATCGCATCAACAAGATGGCTGGTTTGGCGATGCCCTGCCCTGCCGCAATCTGATCGGCATAGAGGCTGTACTGCTGTAGCAGATAGGCGCTGATTAGCAAAACCAGCAGGCTGAGTCCCGCCGCCATCACCACTGCTGGCCCGGAACTACCAACGGTCAACTGATGGCGACGGTCCCAAAGCAAAGTGCCTGCCCCTAAGATAAATAGACCGCTCATCCCCAAGTGGGCCATGTCGTCATACCGCAGCAGCAGGCCGCCGTAAATGACCAACAGAGCGGTCAGCAACGCCAGCAGCACGAAGCCAGGACAGCGCAAATGGGGGGATGAAGCCTCAAGGCCGGACATGGGGAGCACTCCATACGGCAGAACGCATCTGGCAAGGGGCAACTGCATCAATGCGACTGCTACTAATGTTCACTATTCATCAGCGATGTGCAACGCCTCGCCGAAACAATTGAGTTAGACCATGCGGATATTTGTAACCGGCGGCACGGGATTTGTGGGGGCGAATCTGGTGCGCCTGCTGGTGCAGGAGGGCCATCAGGTGCGAGCGCTAGTGCGTTCCACCAGTTGCCTCGACAACTTGGCGGGGTTAGACCTTGAGCGGGTGCAGGGGGACTTGAATGATCCGGACCTGTGGCGACAGATGCAGCACTGTCAGGCCCTTTTTCACGTTGCGGCCCATTACACCCTCTGGCAAACGGAGCGGGACGCCCTCTATCGCCACAACGTCCTCGGGACCCGCAACTGTTTGGCTGCGGCCCGAAGAGCAGGGGTAGAGCGCACCGTCTACACCAGTTCGGTGGCGGCGATCGGCACCGGTCCAGCGGGGACCCCGGTGGATGAAACTCACCAGTCGCCGGTAGAAAAACTGGTGGGCCACTACAAAAAATCGAAGTTTTGGGCAGAGCAGGAAGCGGTGAAGGCGGCTGAAGCGGGTCAGGATGTGGTGATCGTCAACCCCACCAGTCCGATTGGGGCCTGGGATATCAAACCGACGCCCACCGGCGACATTATCTTGCGGTTTTTGCGACGGCAGATGCCCTTTTATCTCGACACGGGGCTGAATTTTGTGGATGTCGAGGATGTCGCTAGGGGCCATCTCTTGGCTTGGCAACTGGGCCAATCGGGTCAGCGCTACATCCTAGGCCATCAAAATATGACCCTGAAAGCGCTCCTGGATCAGCTCGCGCAGCTCACGGGCTTACCGGCTCCCCAGCGATCTATCCCTTTTTGGGTGCCGTTGACGGCAGCCTGGGTGGATGAAACCCTGTTAACGCGCTTGGGTAAATCACCGTCAGTGCCTTTAGACGGGGTGCGCATGGCTCGGCAAAAAATGTACTTTGAGGCGGGTAAGGCAGTGCGGGAGTTGGGTTTTCCCCAGTCCTCCATCGCGGCGGCGTTAGCGCGGGCGATCGCTTGGTTTCAGGCCCACGGCTATGGGCCTCAGCTTTAGAAGCGCGATCCCGGTTGTTGCAAAAATGCGACCTCTGCTGGGGTGCTCTGCCGTCCCAGGATCTGGTTGCGATGGGGAAATCGACCAAACTGGGCAATTACGTCCCGGTGGCGATAAGCATAGTCCAGAGTGTTGTCAAAATTGGCCTCGCGATCGCCCTCGCCGCCGGGATTGGCCGCTAGCGCCTCGAACAAGGCCACCGATCGCTGCTGATTAGCCAGGTTTTCGCTATGTTCGAAAGGCAAGTAGAAAAGATCCGCTCGACCGGTAACACCTGCGGGTCATAGCCCTGGGCGAGGGCGTATTCAGCGGTGGCTAACGCCTGGGCATCGGTGGCAAAGCTGCGGGACTCACCGCGAAACAAATTGCGGGGAAACTGATCCAGCAGCAGCACCAAGGCCAAGCAACTCTGGGGCTGCTGTTGCCAAGGGTCGAGCTGTCCGGCAGCGGCCTGCTCAACGGTTTCTAGAAACCCCTGGCGAATCGCCGCGTCAAAGGCTGGGTCTTTTTGAAACCAGCATTTTCGCTGGCGACCATAGTCCCCTGACGGATCCTGGGGGTCGCCAAACCAAAACTGCAAAATTGCTTCAACAGAGGCGGACATGGGCTTTAAAAGAAGTTAGCTTACGGCAATCTTCCCCTAGGATGCGTCTTAAGGAAACCCAGCATGGCAACAGTGATCAAACCTAAACTCGGGGTCAGCCAATCGCCCCAGCGCACGTAGAGCATTTGGGACTGTCGCCGATAAATCGTTGTCAGGTGGGTGGCATATTGATTGGGCTCAGACAGCCATTGGGTTCTGCCGTGGGGCGTGACGATGCCTGACAGCCCGGTATTGGTCACCCGCACCGCCCAGCGATCGCTCTCAACCGCCCGCATCACGTCATGGGCATGGTGCTGGGCCATCATCCGGGGCGGGTAGGGGTCGTTGTTTGATGCCGTCATGATCCATTCCCCCCCCTTCGCCGCCTGACGGCGAAACAGTTCGCTGTAGGGCGACTCATAGCAGATGCCCACAATGGCTGGGCCGAAAGGGGTCTCCATCAGTTGCTGTGTGCTGCCTGGGGCCAGACTGCCTTCCAAGGGCGACAGCCGCGAAATCACCCGTCCCAACACGGGTTGAAACGGAATGTATTCCCCCAAAGGCACGAGCTTGACCTTGTTGTACTGACTAAAAACTTGGCCATTACGGTCTAAGGTGACCAGGCTCTGGGTGAGGTGAGCGCCATCCAGGGTGCGGCGAAAGGTGCCGAGCCAGAGCACAACGCCATTTTCTTGCACAGCCTGGTAGATCGGGCTGCGGGTCTGGGAGGCCCGACTCCAGACCTCAGGAATCGCCCCCTCGGGGGTCAGCACCGCCTCCGCCCCCTGGGCCACTAAATCTCGATAGCCCTGGGTATAGCCCTGAAGCGCTTGACGGGTGCCAGTGGGAGTGAGCTTAACGCGGGTGGGCACATTGCCCTGGATCAAACCGATCCGCAGGGGATTACCGGTGTTATCGCTAGCCCCGGTTGCGGCTAAGCCGTAGCCCAGCAGGTGTAACCCCACCAGTAAAGCAATGCCGAAGCGGGAGGCTGTAGGGGCGAAAGGCCCTTCGCCCTGACGCAACCCGCCCTGACCCGGCAGATAAAATCGTCGCCGCCATGCCCACCAGCCCACCGCCCAACAGCCATTCACGGCTACGATCGCCGCCGCGATCGTCATCGGTCCCGACAGTTGGCCCAAATGCAAAATCCACAGATTGCCGGGGCTCTGGGTATAGGACAGCGACGGCCAGTACAGGGGTCCCCAGCTCAGTAGGGTTTCTAAGCCACACCAGAGGGCGGTACCGGATAAAACCGTGATGGGCGCAGGCCAGCGCGGGGCGATATAGGCAATGCCCATGGCCCAAAGCCCAAAGGTGACCGCCCCCAATAGGGTGATAAAGCTCCAGGCAAAGAGGGCGATCGCAATACTGCCCAACCAGGGAATCCCCATCCACATCAAGGGATGCAGGGCTGTAATCCAAGCCAAGGCGATGCCATGGTAAACCGCACTCCAGAGCCAACCCAATCGAAACGCCTGCCCCAGCCGCCACCGCTGGGACAACAGCACGGCCCATAGGGGTGCTAGGGCGACCCAGGCTAGGGGCCAAGCATTCACCGGAGCCGGGGTCAGCCCCATTAAGAGCCCCCCGAGCACCACAGCCATCGACCGATAGGGCCAATGCCGAGAACGAGATTGAGCCGTACGGTTCGGTGTGGAGATTACGGCCATAACCGCTGCACCTTCGGATTTTACGACTGCCCTAGGGGGGTATTTGCCTTGGGGATCACGCTCCCCTTCGCCATGATTAAACCATGTCACTTTAGAGGAAGCCCCATGCAGCATCTCGTCCAAGCGTTTTATCAGGGTTATCGCAAACTGATCCGCCACCATCGCTATCGCTGGTTTGTGATTGGCGCGACGCTGCTGTATTGGTTCAGCCCCATCGATCTGGCCCCCGACATCATCCCGGTGATTGGCTGGATTGATGACGGCTTGCTGGCCACCCTCTTGCTCACCGAGATCACCCAGATGGTGACCGAGCGCATCCGCAAGCGCCCCCAAGCAGATACGATCCCTGAGCAGCCAGACAATGGCCCCGTCATTGACGTCATGGCTCAGTAAGACAAACGCCATCACAATGCTTGATGAGTCAAGGGTTGCTAGGGTAGGGGCACAAGGCTTGCGCCCTGCTTGGGTACCCAGGACGTTTCCACAAAATCACTGACCCAGATACGTAGGATGGGCAAAGGGCTTTGCCCATCCTACCTTTAGCTCCCGAACAGCCCGTAACCGAGGGGCCGGTCATCGACGTGATGGTCCAGTAGCGTCTGCGGGAGAGTAACCCCCCGTGGGTCGCGCTGCGTTTGGCCCCCGCTACGGAGCCCTGTTCCCTATTCCCCGCTTAAAAACGACCGTTTAGGAGTCATCTTCCCTATGCCCGTCAAAAAAGATCCCCAGGTCCCCCGCTCCCGCCAGATTATCAATCTCGTGTTTTTGATTTCTAGCGGACTGTTGCTGCTCAATATCCTGCTGCCCAGCTTGTTTGGGAATTCTATCCCCCGCGAGCCCTACAGCATGTTTATCCATCAGGTGCAAGAGCATGAGGTGGTACGAGCTTCCGTGGGTCAGGAGGAAATTCGCTATCAGGTGAAAGATGTCCAAGGGGAACCTGGCCAAATCTATTCCACTACGCCGATTTTGACCTCCAGCTTCCCACCCTGCTAGAGCAAAACGGCGTCGAGTTCTCCGCCACCCCGCCGCCCCAGAACCGCTGGTTTACTAATATTCTCGGCTGGGTGATTCCGCCGCTGATTTTTGTGGGGATTTGGCAATTCTTTATCGCGCGCGGATCTGGCGGTGCTCAAGGCGCTTTATCAATTGGGAAAAGCAAGGCCAAAGTCTATGTCGAAGACGAGGCCACCCGCATCACCTTCGAGGATGTGGCTGGGGTGGAAGAGGCCAAAACCGAACTGGTGGAAATTGTTGATTTCCTGAAAACCCCTAAGCGGTTTACCCAGCTCGGGGCCAAGATTCCCAAAGGCGTCTTACTCGTTGGCCCTCCCGGTACCGGTAAAACCCTGCTGGCCAAAGCCGTGGCTGGGGAAGCAGGGGTGCCTTTCTTCAGCATTTCCGGCTCTGAGTTTATTGAAATGTTTGTGGGGGTGGGCTCCTCTCGCGTGCGGGATCTGTTTGAGCAAGCCAAGAAAAAAGCCCCCTGCTCGTCTTTATCGACGAGCTAGACGCCATTGGCAAGTCCCGCAGCAGCGGCGCGATGTACGGCGGCAATGACGAGCGGGAGCAAACCCTGAACCAGCTCTTGGCGGAAATGGACGGCTTTAATGCTGGCGACACCACGGTCATCGTATTGGCAGCCACCAACCGTCCCGAAATTCTGGATCCAGCCCTACTACGTCCCGGTCGATTCGATCGCCAAGTCTTGGTGGATCGCCCTGATGTCAAAGGCCGAGAAGCGATCCTTCGCATCCATGCTCAGGAGGTGAAATTGGGAGAAGCGGTGGACCTCAAGGCCATTGCCACCCGCACCCCTGGATTTGCTGGGGCCGATCTGGCCAACTTAGTGAACGAAGCGGCCCTCCTTGCCGCCCGCAATAACCGCGATGCCGTTCAGCAAGAAGACTTTGCTGAAGCGATCGAGCGAGTGGTGGCCGGTTTAGAGAAAAAGAGCCGCGTCCTGAATGACAAGGAAAAGGAAATCGTCGCTTACCACGAGGTGGGTCACGCCATTGTCGGCGCGGTGATGCCCGGTACCGACAAAGTGGCCAAAATTTCCATCGTGCCCCGAGGCATGGCCGCCCTCGGCTACACCCTGCAACTGCCCACGGAAGATCGCTTCCTGCGGGATGAGGCGGAGCTGAAGGGCCAAATTGCTACCTTGCTGGGGGGGCGATCGGCGGAAGAAATCATCTTTGGCAGCATCACCACTGGTGCTTCCAATGACTTGCAGCGGGCCACAGATATGGCGGAGCAAATGGTCACCGCCTACGGCATGAGCAAGGTGCTGGGTCCCTTGGCCTACGATCGCGGCAGCCAAAACAATTTCCTCGACAATGGCATGACCCCCAATGTCCGCCGCGTCGTCAGCGACGACACCGCCCAGGCTATTGACGCGGAAGTCAAGAGCCTAGTGGAAGAGGGCCATCAGCGCGCCCTGGCGATTTTACGCAACAACCGTGAGCTGATGGAAACCGTCACTGAAAAGCTCCTGGCTTCCGAAGTGATCGAGGGCGACATGCTGGGAGAACTCCTGGGGCAGGTCAGATTACCGAAACCCGAGGTGGTGACGGCCTAGTACTCGGCGGCATAAATAGCCTTAGCCTTGAACAAGGGGCTTAAGCCCCTTGCCTTGGGTTTGTAATGGTTGGGTTAATTCCGCCCTTGAGTATTAGCCCAAAACGGTTAGGGCATCGGCTAGGGCATCCACCAAACGCTCATTCTCAGCAGCGGTTCTCACCGCAACGCGGAAATAGCGATCGCCCAGTTCCGCAAAGCTCAGACAATCCCGAATCAAAATCCGATGGCGCTGCAACAAAACCCGTTGTAGCGCCATCGCTGATTTTGCGGTTCGCACCAGCAAATAATTAGCCTGCCCCGGCAAGGGATCTAGCCCTGGCAGCCCTGCTAAAGCTGTTTGCAGCCTGGGACGAGTAGCCGCTAACCACTGCCAACTGGCGGTTTGATACGCCTGATCTTGAAGGGATGCAATTGCCGCCGCCTCTGCCAATGCATTCACCGGCCAAGGATCGCGCCATGATTGCCAACGGGCTAGCCGCTCTGGCTGGGCGATCCCATAGCCGAGGCGCAGCCCTGGCAAGCTGTAGAACTTGGTCAGCGATCGCACCACCACCAGATTGGCACAATCAGCCACTCGGTGAATCAAACTGGTTTGCTGCTGTGGCGGCAAGAAATCCATAAAGGCTTCGTCAATCACCACTAGGCCAAACTGGGTCAGCCACTGGGTAATCACCGCTGGCGGAATCACATAGCCGGTGGGGTTATGGGGGGTATTGAGCAGTAAGCCGCACTGGCTCAAATCCCGATCGGCCTGGGCCTCAAGGCAATGCTGCCAGTCCCCAGGACTGATCTCAGCGCCGGTCAATGGTAATGGACAAGCAATAGTCTTGGCGTCAAAGGCGTGGAGCGATCGCCCATAGTCGCCAAAGGCAGGGGTGATTAGGTAAGTCGCGGTTTGGTGGGCTAAGTCCCGACCGGCCCAGGTCAGCAGTTCCGCCGCCCCATTTCCCACCATAATCCAATCGGCAGGAACCTGATGATGGGCTGCTAAAGCCTGCCTAAGCTGCCCATAGCTCGGGTTGGGGTAGCGGCTAATGTCGCCTAGATGGGCTTGGATGGCGGCGATCGCCGATGCAGGTGGCCCCAGGGGGCTAATGCTGGCGGAAAAATCTAAAAGGTCAGGGGGAGAACATCCGGCCACTTGCGCAGCCCAGATCAGATCTCCCCCATGGTTTGGACGTCTATTTGGCAAAGGTTTTGCCCAGTGATCAAGGATGGCCTACTTCTTGGCCACCATTTCCTTAAACTGCTTGCCTGCCGAAAAAGCGGGCACCTTGGTGGCTGGAATCACCATGGTCTCGCCGGTTTTGGGGTTGCGGCCTTCGCGCTCTTTGCGATCGCGCCGCTCAAAGGAACCAAACCCCACCAGCGTGACTTTGTCGCCAGTGGATACGGTTTCCATAATCGCTTCAACCGCAGCGGTAATCACGGCATCGGCCTGCTTCTTGGTCACATCTGCCTTATCTGCGACCTTATCAACGAGCTCACCTTTATTCATATCGTTCAGTCTCCTTTGGCGGAATGGAAAAAATCAGGGCTGAATGATCAAGATGGATTTCGAGTCTAAAACTGCGCCCCCTCTCAATCGCTGAAACCCTTGTAATCTCAAAATTTCACTGACCTATTCTAAGGGCAACGTTCTGAATATGGATCGTCAGAAGCTTTAATTTATATGGATTCCGGGCTTTTTAGCCGCTCAGCAAAAGCGAACCATCCCCCTAGATCTAAGGTCAAAATCCCAAAAAACAGCTCAAAGCCTTGTGAGTAAAGACTTTGAGCCATTCTCGCTGAGTGTCAAGCCATTGTTAGCTAAAACACATCAGCTTCCAGCACTACTGGGGATTATCCGAACGGTTGATAATCTCTTGGATTTCTTCACTCGGAGTATAGCTATAGCCCCACACCGACTGATCAGAGTCATCCAGGATCTGGGGGGTGAGTAAGATAATTACCTCACTGCGCTCATTGATGTCCGTTTGACTCCGGAAAAGCGCCCCAAGGATGGGTAAATCACCCAGGATTGGGACTTTACTCGTTGTCGTGCGCTCACTTTCCCGAATAATTCCAGACAACAGCAGCGTTTGACCATCACGGACGCGTACTAATCCTGAAGAGAGTTGTCGCTCTGATAAGAGGGTAAAGAGGGGGCTATTGGCATTGCCTGGGTTAATGGCAAACGTGTCAACGGGTGCCGTAATGCTTGGAGCAACTGAGAGAGAGACGAAACCGTTATCATCAATCCGATCGATATCGATCTGCAAAAGCAACCCGGCTGGCTCGACGGTAAAGGTTCGGGTTGTAATCGCATTACCGTTAGCTAAGACTTCTAGTTCTTCCTGAATCTCCGTCACCACGTCCTCAGTGAGGGCGACGGTAGCGGTTTGACCCTCCTGGACAATCAAGGTTGGATCGGTCAGGATTTTGGCATTCCCATTAGCAATTTCTGCATTAATC
>JAAUQE010000165.1 GCA_012032425.1 Leptolyngbya sp. RL_3_1
GATGGAGTAGAGAGTGAGAGCTATTCAAAACTGATTAATTGCTTTCCGAACTCCGAACTCCGAATTCCGAACTCACCCCATCACTCCATCACCCCATCACCTTCTAGTGGAAACTCGGGCTGTGACGAATCAGACTCATGAACTCCTGGCGGGTTTTGGAGTCTTCGGCGAAGGTGCCGCGCATGGCGCTGGTGGTGGTCCAAGAGCCCGGTTTTTGAACGCCGCGCATGACCATGCACATGTGGGTGGCTTCGACCACGACGGCAACACCTTGGGGTTTGAGCAACCCTTCCAGGGCGTCGGCGATTTGGGCCGTGAGTCGCTCTTGCACTTGCAGACGCCGAGCGTACATTTCGCAGATGCGGGCGATTTTAGAGAGGCCAATCACCTTGCCGTCGGGAATGTAGGCCACATGGGCGCGACCGATAATCGGCAGGATGTGGTGCTCGCAGGAGCTGAATAGGTCAATGTCACGCACCAGCACCATTTCGTTGGCGTTTTCGTGGAAGACGGCCCCATTGAGCAGCTCATCCAGGGATTGGTGGTAGCCGGAAGTGAGAAACTTCAGGGCTTTGACGACCCGCTTGGGAGTGTCAAGCAGCCCTTCGCGATCGGGGTCTTCGCCCAGACCCAACAGTAGGGTGCGGACAGCCTGCTCCATCTCTTGATCGGAGACGGGGGGCTCAGCTTTCGTTTTGAGCATCCCTGCGCGCATATCTTCACGAGAAATCGATAAGGTCATAGATCAGTCCTAACTGCGGTAGAAAATGGGGGAAACGCAGGCTTCCCCCGTCTGTGGAACACGCCCTGAGGGCACGATATTGGGCGACTTCAGCAATACTGGAAGGCAACCCAAGCTGGGTTTGGCCTGCGCTCAGGACAGGAGCGAGACGCGGCTACCGGCCAAACAATTGGTGAGCTGTTGGTGCAGTTGCAAGGGGTTCAACTGGCGACCAATGAAGACGAGTTGATTCTGCGGTGTCGTCGTCCAGGGTTCGGGGTTAATGCTGCAGCGCTTGCCGCTGAGCTGAAAGATATGGCGTTGGTCCTCGCCATCGAACCAGAGAATGCCTTTGGCGCGAAACACGTCCAGGGGCATCTGGGCGGTCAGAAAATGCTCAAATTTTTCGACCTGGAAGGGGCGATCGCTCTTGAAGGGCACAGAGACAAATCCATCCCGAGTGAGATGGGGGGATGTCTGCGCCCGCACTTCAAGCTCCCGCTCGGATAACTGAACCGGTGGATATCCCACATCCAACAAGGCGGACAGCGGCACCCCATCCGCCGCTGTCGTGAGCGAACACCGGAGGCATCGGGCTTGTTCTTTGATGCCGTGAATGTAGGCTTCAAGCTCGGCTAGCTTGGCCTCTGGCACTAGATCGGCCTTGTTGAGCAAGATGATGTCGCCATAGCGCAACTGGTTGAATGCGACATCACTGTTGAAATGGTCTTGGGTAAAGACTTCTGTATCCACCACCGTGATCACAGAATCCAAACGGGTGAATACCTTCAGCTCCGTGCTCAAAAACGTCACCATGATCGATAGGGGGTCGGCCAGCCCAGTGGTTTCCACCACCAGGTAGTCCAGCGGTTCCTCTCGCTCTAGCACGGCATAGACCGCATCCACCAAACTGTCGTTGATGGTGCAGCAGATGCAACCGTTGCTCAACTCCACCATGTTTTCTTCCACCGACACCAGCAGTTGGCTGTCGATATTAATGTTGCCGAACTCATTCACCAGCACCGCCACCTTCAAGTCCTGGCGGTTGGTCAGAATGTGGTTCAGCAAGGTGGTTTTGCCACTGCCCAAAAAGCCTGTAATCAGGGTGACCGGCATCCTCGCTTCGGGGTTAGTTCTGGTGGGGAATCCATCATGCCATTACCCCTAGAATGCTGGACGAGGACGTTGCCATCTGCAAATGCTCACAGGGAATCAAGTTGGCCAGTACTGTGGTGAGGCCGTTGTCACGGTAGATTTCGACCATGGCCCCTGGGACAGCTTCAAACAGGCAGCGGTCATGGGCAAAGACCACCCGCTCGAAATACCAATAAGGAATGTTGGTGATGCGAATAATCTGCAACTCGGACCAAGGATTCTGGTAGCAGCAGAGGATTTTGTCCGGGCGATCGAGGGGCAACGCATCCAGGGTTTGAGTCATGGTTAGAGGCTGTTTGAAAAGTTTTCTGGACTTCGTTTGGCGACATGGATTACCCAAGACAGGCAACGCTAACATCAGGGCTGCAGACGTTCCACGCATGGGTCCAGTATTGTTGACGACTGGTTTACCCCCTTTTCAAACAGCCTCTTAAGAAGCCAAAATGCGGGCTTTTGACATGAGGGCGGCCAGCAGAAAAATCCCCATCTGCACGGCGACGATGCTGGGGCCGGAGGGTAAGTCAAACAGGGCAGACAGGAGCATGCCCATCACCGCACCGAGGGCACCCAAGCCAGCGGAGATCAGGATGTAGTGGGTGAATCTGCGGCTGAGCAGGCGGGCCGCGCAAGCGGGAATGACCACAAAGGCGCTGATCAGCAAGACGCCGATCGCCTGGATGGAAATGCCCACCACCAGGGACAGCAACACAATGAAGGCAGTGCGCTGGGCCGACACGTTGACGCCCCGAGCGATCGCCATCGGTTCATGGAGGGTGAAGAAAATTTGCGATCGCAGGGTCAAACCGATGAACCCGGCGCACACCGCCAACAGCATCGCGCTGAAGAGTAAATCAGCGGTTTGTACCGCCAAAACATCGCCAAAGAGGATGTTACCAATGCCCCCCTGGTACTCATCCCGAAAGCTGAGCAGAATGATGCCCACCGCCAGGGAAGAAGAATAAACGATGTTCAACAGGGCGTCGGTCCAGAGCTGAGTGCGCTCTAGAAAATAGGTCACCACCAGGGCAAACAGCACCGAAAAGGGCAGCAGTACCCAGGAGGGATTCAGGCCCAGCAGCAGCCCAATACTGATGCCCAACAGGGCCGAATGGCCGAGGGCATCGCTGAAGAAAGACAACTGTCGCAGGATGGTAAAACTGCCCAGCAGGCCCCCCATCAGCCCGGTCAAAACACTGCCCATCAATGCCCGTTGCATAAAGGGGAGTTGCAGCAGCTCAACAACGCGGATTAGTTCAGCCTCAAGAATCATAGTGATGAGGGCGATTACAACTGTGGTGATAGCGGACCAGCTCTGGCCCATAGGCGAGGGCTAACTGCTCAGGGGCAAGGGCCTGGTCAGGGGTGCCCTCGCACAGGATTTTGCGGTTCATGCAGAGGACGCGATCGCAACTGCGACGCACCATATCCAAGTCGTGGGAAATCTGTAGAATGGCCCAGCCCTGCTCCCGTTTGAGCTGATGCAGCAAGTCATAAAACTCGGACTCGCCCACGGCATCTAAGCCCGCCGGGGCTTCATCCAAAATCAGCAGGGCGCGGGGCCGCACCAGGCAGTAGGCCAGCAGCACCCGTTTGGTTTCCCCACCGGATAAGCTACTCATGAGTTGATCGCGCAGGTGCCATGCCTGCACTTGGGCCAGCGCGGCTCGCACCGATTGATGGCGTGCCCGCCCCCCTGCCCAGGGCAGTTGTGGCCCCACCCGATCCCACCCCAACCCCACCAGTTCCGATACGGTGATGGGAATCCGGCGATCGAAGACAAAGCTCTGGGGTAAATAAGCCACCTGCTGCCGCACCGCTGGGGGCAAATACCCCTTGGCGGAGAGGCGATGGCCCAACACCCGAACTTCCCCCGACTGGTGCGGGAAAATGCCCAGCAGGGCTTGAACCAGGGTGCTTTTCCCAGCGCCGTTGGGACCAATGATCGCGGTGTCTACCCCCGATGGCACCGTAAAGGACACCCCCTGCACCGCCGGATAGTCACCGCGATACACCGTGAACCCACTCACCACTAAAACTGGATCAGCGCTGACGCCGGGATGCATGGCAGCCCCTCCTCAAAATCGCAGCCCGACCCGCTGGGGTACCACGGCCGCAGCTTGGGAAACCCAGATTGGCAGCCAGACCTGATCTGCCCCAAAGCCAGCCGCAAGATTGTCGGCATTTTGGCGCATGATCGTCAGGTAGTAACCTGGCTGCACCGCCTCAGCTGCGCCGGTTTCGAGGGGGTCAAACACGCTGACGTTGATATCCAGGTCACCCGCGATCGCCTCAAAGGATTCCTGACCCGCCTGAGGTTCCGTCAGGATGGTTTTTAGCCCTTCTGCCTCCACTGTCTCCATCACCCGCTTCACATCGTCAGGGGAGGGATTTTCTTCGGGAATGCCCACCAGCGTTTCGGATTGCAGGCCGTAGCTATCGGCAAAGTAAGCCGCAAAGTCATGGAAGATCACAAAGGTCTGCCCTGCAAAGGGTGCTAATTTTTCGGCGATCTCCGCATCCAGGGCTTCCAGCTCAGCGATAAACGCGGCGGCATTAGCGGTGTATTCGGCTTCGCCTTCGGGGTCAGCGGCAATTAACCCATCGCGGATATTCTCCACCTGTTCGATCGCCCGCTTGGGGTCCAGCCAAACATGCGGATCATATTCACCATGGACGTGACCATGGTCGTCATGGGCTTCACCCTCAGCGTGGGCATCGTGTTCATCGCCATGGGCATGTTCTTCACCATGATCATGCTCCTCGCCATGGGCGTGTTCTTCACCTTCAGCGTGCGCATGCTCGTCTTCACCATGGTCGTGCCCGTCGCTATGGTCATGCTCTTCGCCATGATCATGCGCTTCTTTTTCCCCATGGCTGTGGCCATCAGCACTGGCCAGGACGTCCAACCCTTCGCTGGAATCAATAATCACCAGCTCGGCATTACCGGCGTTGTTGATCATGTCATCCAGGAAGAATTCCATTTCCAGGCCATTTTGGACCAGCACGTCGGCATTGGTGATCGCCTGGACGTCACCGGGCTTGGCCTGATAGTCGTGGGGGCCAACATTGGTGGGCAGCAATTGCACCACCTCAGCGCGATCGCCCGCCACCGCATTGGTGAATTGGGTGATGGGCAAGAAGGTGGTCACCACCTGCAACACATCTTCTGAAGCGGCGGTCTCTGGAGCCTCAGCCTCACTGGTGGCCGAGGGGGCGGTACAACTGCCCAGACCAAGGGCGATCGCCGCCACCATCACCGTTCGCTGCACCCCGTTCTGAAACATCTGTCTAGCCATAGCTGATCTCCTTTGATGAGTTGGGTGACGCCAGAAAACTGGTGTCTAGATAAAATCCTGAAGCAAGCAAGCTGAGTCAGGCAGCGCTCAGGTTCATTCCCGCAGCGCCAGGGCAGCCTCCTTCGCAAAGTAGGTCAAAATCAAATCAGCCCCAGCCCGCTTCATGCTGGTCAGGGTTTCCAGCATCACCGCTTGGCCATCTATCCAGCCCTGTTGAGCTGCGGCTTTGACCATGGCGTATTCGCCACTAACGTTGTAAGCGGCGACCGGCAGATGGGTGTGCTGCTTAATGCGGCAAATCACATCCAGGTAGGCCAGAGCGGGTTTCACCATCACCATGTCCGCCCCTTCGGCAATGTCCAGATCTACCTCCTTCAGAGCTTCTCTGGCATTGGCCGCATCCATCTGATAGGTCTTCTTGTCGCCAAACTTGGGGGCCGAATCCAGGGCATCACGAAACGGTCCGTAGTAGGCCGAGGCATATTTGGCGGAGTAGGCGAGAATGCCGACGTTAATCCAGCCTTCTGCATCCAGCGCCCGACGGATAGCACCGACGCGACCATCCATCATGTCCGACGGGGCCACAAAATCCGCCCCCGCCTCAGCTTGCATGAGGGCTTGCTTCACCAGCACCGCAACGGTTTCGTCGTTGAGGATCTGCCCTGCTTTGACAATGCCGTCATGGCCCTCACTGCTGTAGGGATCCAGGGCCACATCGGTCAGCACCAGCAGGGTCGGGACGGCTTGCTTAATCGCCCGAATCGCCCGAGGAACGAGTCCATCCGGGTTATAGCTTTCGGTGCCAGCATTGTCTTTTTGGGCGTGGGGAATCAGCGGAAACAGGGCGATCGCCCAATCCCCAAAGCATGGGCTGCTTCCACTTCAGCCAACAGCAGGTCCAGAGAATAGCGGTAGCAATCGGGCATGGAAGGCACCGCTTGCCGCTGGTTTTCACCTTCCATCACAAACAGCGGATAAATCAAATCGTCCACGGTTAGCACGGTTTCGCGCACCAGCCGCCGCAGCGTTGCACTGCGCCGAAGTCGACGCGGGCGGTGGGGTTGAGCGGCTAACTCAGCACCGGGAGCGGCAGTGGAATCTGCCGCCCCAGCAACGACGCTAGCAGGAACCGCTGGGGTAGATTGGGTCAACATCGGCGACAGGAATGCGATAAATTTGAGAATGATTATCGTTCCTAAACAATCTACACTAAATCGCTGTGAATCGTTGCGACTCTTTCCAAAGAAATTTTGAAGCCTGTCATGTCTGATGCCGCCTCAATCCGCCACACCCCCGCCCAAAAAGCCGTGCTGGCCGCTTTGCAACAGCATCGTCAGCCGCTGTCGGCCCAGGTGCTTCACAGTGCGATGCGACCGCAGCATTCCATTGGTCTGGCGACGGTTTATCGCTCCCTCGATGCCCTCCAAAAATCAGGCCTGATTCAGCACCGGATCACCCTGGAGGGCACGACGCTTTACAGTCTGGTGCGGCACGATCGCCACTGCATGACCTGTCTGCACTGTGGCCAATCTTTCCCCATCAACACCTGCCCCGTGGCGGATTTGGAGGCGCAGTTGCAGCATTCCAACCAGTTCAAAATCTACTATCACACCCTGGAATTCTTCGGTCTCTGTGAATCCTGTTCAGTCCAGAACGAATAGAGGCTATCAATTTAAAGCGGGTGGTTTTCCCTAAGGAAGAATGCAAGAGTCAGAATCCAGCCCTTAAAGGATTGTTTTTGCCCTTCAACAATAGAAGAAACTAAAACCGGAAGTCGGAATTGGGGGCTGGCCCCCAAACCCCCTGAAAGGGAATGCAGATTGGGTCGTGAATGCGCACGGTAAGACGTAAGTGGCAATTCAAAATCAACCAAACCCTTTGCCTTGGGTGGCCTCCGTCCACATCAGCACTTCCCCTCGACTGCCGCCAGCGGCGATCGCCCCCCCTTGGGGATGCCAAGCCAGACAGGAGAATCCGCCGGGTGCGCCTTGCAGGATCTGAGTAAGGCGACCTTTGCGCCAGAGGCAGAGCCAGCCATCGTCAGCAGCGGAGGCCAGGAGTAGCGACCGGGGTTGAAAGGCGATCGCCCGCACAATGCCCTGATGCTGGTCCAACATTTGAGGATGCCAGCCGACGGATGCATCGGGATCTTTGGTCCAGACGACAACGCCCTCACCACTGATAGAGGCCAGCAGGGGCGTTGCCGTTTTGGCCATTGACCAGGCGAGCTGTCGAACTTTTCCTGGAAAGCCCTGCATTCGCCAGGGATAAGGATTGTCGTTGGCCCACACCAGCACGGAGCGATCGTTGTTGCCAGAGGCCAGGTAAGCGCCTTCCAGGGACCAGGCGATCGCCTCACTTGCACCCCCGATTTCCTGCTCCATTGGGTCATCATCCCAAGCCTGTCGTCGCCAAGTTTTGATCGTCTGATTACCCCCGATGGAGAGGCGATCGCCTTGGGGGTGCCAGACTAGATCCAGCACCGAAGAAGCCTCGAAGTTCAGGGTCGTGATCACCGATTGGGTGGCGGCATCCCAGACCTGGGCATAGCGCCCCAGACTAAAGGCCAGTTCGGGATGGCAGGGATTCCATTGCAGGCGATCGATCCAGGTGCGGGGATGCGCCAAAGCCGTGACCCGAGTAAATGTGCTGCCATCCCATCGCCCGATCCACACCGTTCCCGACTGCCCACCCGCCGCCAGAAATGCGCCATCGGCGGATATCGCCAGGGCATCCACCGATGCTCCCTGGGCCTGCTGCAATACGGTCGTTTCACCCGTATTGGCGTCGTACTGCACCACTTCCCCGGCGGCAGAACTGGCGACTAGCCAAGCGCCGTCAGGCGACCAGGCGATCGCCGTCACATAGTCCGATAAGGTCTGATGCAGCAGGGGTTTAAATAGGGTCCGGGTCTTGGTGCTAGGCATAAGCGCGGGGAGGAGCAGCTTCTAAAGGTCGAAATTCACACGAAATCCAGCATTTCAAGTTCGGAGTTCGGAATGTGGAAGTCAGAAGGGAACTGCATTCCGAACTTAAAATTCCGAATTCCGAACTCTCGTTTTTTTTAATCGTTCCGCTTTACAGCATTTTCTTGCCTGGTGAGGTACACCCTATGTTCTGACAGCAAGGGTTTCAGGTCTGTTTTTGTACCTCACGAGCTTCAAAAACGCTGTATGCTCATTGGCTGACCAAACAAGCTCGAAAGCTCTCGGCCAGATTCATTTGCTCTAGGTTGCGACCGATGAAAACCAGCTCATTTTTGCGGATTTCGTTCGGTTTCCAGAGGCGATCCTGGCGACCATCAAACAACATGTGAATGCCTTGAAAAACGAAGCGGTGGTCCTCTCCGGCCATGTTGAGAATGCCCTTCATGCGAAAAATATCGGGGCCGCGATCGCGCAAGAGTTCGCCAAGCCAAGCATCGAGCTTGGCACCATCCAGTTCGCCCGACTCGACTAGGGCAATGGAGCCGACGGTTTCGTCATGCTCGTGGGCCGTTTCGTTGAGAAAGTCGGGATCAATTTGGAGGGCATTATTCAAATCAAAGGCATTCACCCCCAGCAGGGTATCCATCTCGATTTGGGCGTCGCGGGTGCGGTGGATTTTGGCGATCGCATTCATGCCTCGAATCCGTTGCTCCAGCGCTGCCAGCTCTGCCTCCGTCACCAGGTCAATCTTGTTGAGCAAAATCACATCGGCAAAGGCAATTTGCTCCACGGCTTCCTCTGCTTCCCAGTGCTGCCAAATATGAAGTGCATCTACCACTGTTACCACTGCATCCAACTGGGCTTGGGTTTGCACCTCATCATCGACAAAAAAGGTTTGAATCACCGGAGCCGGATCGGCCAACCCCGTGGTTTCAATCACCAGATGGTCAAACTTGTCGCGCCGCTTCATCAAATTGCCAATGATGCGAATCAGGTCGCCCCGCACCGTGCAGCAGATGCAGCCGTTGTTCATTTCAAAAATTTCTTCATCCGCATCCACCACCAATTGGTTGTCGATGCCCACTTCACCAAACTCATTCACAATCACCGCTACCTTCTTGCCATGCTCATAGGTGAGGATGCGGTTCAGTAGCGTCGTTTTTCCGGCTCCTAGATAACCCGTCAGCACGGTCACGGGCACTGTTGTGCGATCGTCGGTGGGATTGA
Source organism: Leptolyngbya sp. RL_3_1 (assembly GCA_012032425.1). Lineage (GTDB taxonomy): Bacteria > Cyanobacteriota > Cyanobacteriia > Phormidesmidales > Phormidesmidaceae > PCC-6406. The sequence continues at coordinate 9,327 of JAAUQE010000165.1, forward strand.
TAGCGGCAATCATAAACAACTCCTGACGACTAGTAAATTGATAATGATAATCATAATCGTATTGAGTCAACAGGGTTGCATCAACCCTGTTGCTCAGCTTTAGCTTTCTTCATAACTAGGCCAACAGCGATCA
>JAAUQE010000360.1 GCA_012032425.1 Leptolyngbya sp. RL_3_1
GGCGATCGCCATTCCCGTTACCGGCGTGACCTGGCTGCTGACGCCCCTGGTCTTGCTGTTGGAATGGGTCACTGCTCCGCTGCTGCGGGGCAAGCAGGCTCCCACGACCAATGAGGCCGAAATTAAGTTGCTGGCTCGCATTGGTTATCAAGAAGGGCTGATTGAGGACGACGAGGCGGCGATGATTCAGCGAATTTTTCGGCTGAATGATGTAACCGCTGGGGATTTGATGACGCCTCGGGTGGCCTTGACCTACCTGCGCGGGGCGAAGACCCTGGGGGAGGCGAAGGAAGAGGTGATTGGCTCCCAGCACAGCCGGATTGTGGTGGTTGCTGAGTCGATCGATCAGGTGGCAGGGGTGGCGCTGCGGGCAGAGCTGTTGACCGCGCTGATCCAGGGCAAGGAGGAATCCAAGATTGCGGATTTAGTGCGGCCTGTACAGTTTGTACCCGATAGCCAGCGAGCCGATGTTTTGCTGAAAACCTTCCGGGAAGCGCGGGAGCATCTAATGGTGGTGGTGGACGAATATGGTGGGGTATCCGGGGTCGTGACCCTGGAAGATGTAGTGGAGGAGTTGACGGGGGAAATTGTCGATGAGACGGACCGCAATGTGGACCTTCAAGCCCTGGCCCGGCTGCGGCGCAAGCGGCTGTTGCGCGATCGCGGTTTTGATATCCAGCGGTGAACCAATCCGGGATTTTGACTGGCAGTTGAATCAGCGCGAGGAGATTGGAGTTAATGGCCGGGCTGCCTAGGCGGCTTGATTCAAATCCACAGCCTGCTTCTGTAGGCAAGGGGTAGTGCCGTAGCGCCCCAGTGACGGGCAGGGCTAGTCTATTGCAAAAAGAATAATAATCAATCAGAGTAATCCCCCGGCAGAGCCAGGGGACTCATCACATTGGAGAGTTCCGGGAATAGAGAACAAGAGTCTCCCTGGGTGACCCAGCCGAGGTTTACGCCTCTGAGCTATTGAAGGCCCGCCCCCTCTGGTAATCCCAGCATCAAATTCATATTCTGTACCGCTGCCCCGGAAGCGCCCTTGCCCAGGTTATCTAGCCGCGCCACCAGCAGCGCCTCCTGGGTCGTATCGTTGGCAAAAACAAAAAGCTGGACTTGGTTGGTGCCATTGGCATTCTGAATATCCAAGAACGCGCCGTTGCGCAGCTCCTCCATGGGATTCAGCGGAGCAACGTTCACATACTGTTGCCCTTGGTAATAATCCGCTAATGCCTGCTGTAACTCAGCCCCGGTTGGAGCCGGGCGACTTGAGGCTTGGGCGAAGGACCACAGCGGCAGCGGTACCTGCACCAGCATTCCCTGGGCAAAATCCCCCACGGAGGGCACAAACAGCGGCGCATGGTCTAGCTGGGAATAGCGATGCATCTCTTTCACATGCTTATGGCCAAACCCTAAACCATAGGGACCATAGGGCCACTTCGATTCAGACTTAGATTCTGCTTCTGCGTGAGTTGCCTCATAGGCCTCAATCAGCTTATTGCCGCCCCGCTATAGCCCGACACCGCATTAATGGTCAGGGCTGTATCCTTGGCAATCAGCCCCGCCGCCACCAGGGGCCGCACCAGCGCCAAAAAGCCCGTGGGGTAGCAGCCGGGATTGCTGACCCGCTTGGACTGGGCGATCGCCTCTCGCCCTCCCGGCAGCAACTCCGCAAAGCCATATTCCCAATCCTCCGCCGTGCGGTGGGCCGTGCTAGCATCCAAAATCCGCACCTTGGGATTCGTCACCCAGCTCACCGACTCCAGCGCCGCTGCATCGGGCAGGCAGAGGATCGCCAGGTCCACGCTATTTAAGAGACGCTGTCGCTCTGCTGGATCCTTGCGCAGGGCTGGGTCAATGCGGACCAGTTCTAGGTCCGTGCGATCGCTCAGCCGCTGATAAATCTGTAGGCCGGTCGTGCCCGCTTCACCATCAATAAAAACCTTGGGAATCCTATCCTCAGAAGTCGCCATTGCCAATCTTCCCAGTAGCTTAGAAAATGCAAGTCCCTATTATTACCGCTGATGCCCCAGGTCAAAGCTGATGCCCCAGGTTAAAGCCGCCGGAAGTGACGATTCTCTCCATCCAGCGATTCAAGTGGGTCGCATTGTTCAAATCAATCTTTCCGACGGTGGCCTGCCCAAGCTGCCGGTCGAACAGGCTGAAGTGACCGCGAATGGGCTCGTCGGCGATCGCCAAAAGAATCTCAAATACCATGGTGGCCCCGACCGTGCGGTCTGCCTTTGGTCCGCCGAAATCATCGCCCAGCTTCAAAGGGAAGGCCATCCCATTGCGCCGGGCAGCAGCGGTGAGAATTTAACCATTGAAGGGCTGGACTGGGCCGCGATCTCGATCGGATCCCAGCTGCGGATGGGTGACAGCATCCTGATTGAAATCACGGACTATGCCCAGCCCTGCCGCACCATTGCCAAATACTTCATGGGCCGAAAATATGGCCGCATCAGCCAGAAGCGCAACCCTGGCCAGAGCCGCCTCTATGCCAGAGTGCTCCAGCCGGGCAAGCTGCGGCGGGGAGATCACCTCCAGCTCCTGCGGTAGCACTGGGATCCCAAGCCCTATGTGTGACAGCCCTGGACTTAGGGCAACTTCTCAATCCATGGGCGACTCACCCACCACATGCACCACTAGCTCGCGCGAATGGCTGCGATCGCGATGCTCCCAAATGTAAACCCCTTGCCAAGTCCCCAGCACGAGTTTGCCATTGGCAATGGGAATTTGTTCTGAGGTGTGGGTCAAGGCGGTACGAATATGGGCTGGCATATCATCCGGTCCCTCGTCATTGTGGCGATAAAAATCGCCCTCGGGCACGAGCTGGGAAAAACAATGTTCTAAATCTTTCAGAACATCGGGATCCGCATTTTCTTGAATGAGCAAACTGGCAGACGTATGGCGTAAAAACAAATGGCACAGGCCCGTCTCAATGCCCGCCTCCTTCACCGCCATTCGCAACTGCTCCGTCACATTAGACAATGACTTACCCGGCGTTTGAACCCGCAAAACCCGTTGAAATTGTCTCATCACCCAAATTCCCCATCATTTATTATTGAACCACCATAAACGAACCGTAGAGTGCGTTTCTACGCCGTAAAACGCACCTCCAGGCATCATCCCAAACCCT
>JAAUQE010000166.1 GCA_012032425.1 Leptolyngbya sp. RL_3_1
CTTTACCCTTCACCCCCTCACCCTTCACCCTGAAAAAGCAACCCGTAGCGCTAGGATGTCAGTAGAACCGCTGCTCACGGGCCAAAAGCCGCCGTTGTAAACCCTTTTAGCCCGTAGCCCCTGGGTTCGCTTTGCCAATTTTGATGCCCTCGTTCTGATGCCCTCTTGATACCCTCTTGGGGGCCTGTTATTGACTGTCGTCCTTCCCGTCCCTATGGCTCACCCGCTTCCGTCCTTTGCCCAGCACTTTCACGATCGCACCAAATACGATCCTGAGACCCTATCCCGCGCCGCAGGGGCCATGCAGGGCTCCCAACCGCTGCCCTTCAAAACCTACCGACTGGGCAACAGCATCGACTTGAAACCCTATTTAGAGGGGGCTGCCGAACCCGATAAAGAGCAGCTCGCCTGGATGCGCCTGTCCCATCTCTTGATCAATACCTACGGGCTGACCGCCCAGCTCTCCCTGCCATCGGGGGAGCCCTTTTATCTACGGTCAGCCCCCTCTGCTGGGGGGTTGTATCCCGCCGAGGTCTATTTGATTTCTCGGGGCAACACCCTGCTACCGGCAGGACTTTACAACTATCAGGCCCGCAGCCACAGCCTGTGGCGATACTGGGATGATCACTGCTGGCAGCGGCTGCAGGAAGCCTGCTTTTGGCATCCGGCCCTGGAACAAACCCAATTGGCCCTGGTCACCACAGCGGTGTTTTATCGCTCGGCTTGGCGCTATCGCGATCGCGCCTATCGCCGCATCTGCCTCGACACGGGTCATTTGCTCGGCAACTTAGAGCTGGCCGGTAGCCTCGCCGATTACCGTCCCCATTTGATTGGCGGTTTTGCCGATAGCGCCATCAACCAACTGCTGTATCTCGACGAGGCGCAAGAGGGGGCAATCGTCCTCGCTGCCCTCGCCGATCGCCTCCAAGTGGAGCAAAACCTCACGCCCACCTTAGCCGCCCTCGCCGCCCCCACCCAGACCGACTATCCCCCTTTGGCCGATGGTGACTTGCTGCCCTACCTGCACCGGATTACCAGCATGGCTGCCGATGGCGATATCCGCTGGCAGCATCGCGCAGCCACACCGTCCCCCGCTGACCCGGAATCCGCTGACCCGGAATCCAGGTCAGCGGCACTGCCCACTGACAAATACAACTTCCCCTTTTGCTTAAAAGTCAAAACCTTGACCCCGCCCATCGCTTGGGATGAACGCTTGCAGGGCCTCGAAAATACCATCTTGCAGCGGCGCTCGACCCGCGAATTGAGCGGTGCTAACCTCACCCAGGCCGAGCTGAACGCGGTGCTGGACTTTACCTATCAGCCCCAGCATTACCGTGAGCAAGGCTTTGATGCTGAACCGGACTACTTTGACCTAGACCTGATCCAGACTTTCGTGGCCGTCTCCGGCATCGATGGGCTGGATACGGGCTGTTATTACTACGCCCCCCACAGCCAAGAGCTACGGCAGATTCGGTTTAAGAATTTTCGGCGAGAGCTGCATTATCTCTGTCTCGGGCAAGATTTGGGCCGCGATGCTGCCGCCGTGATCTTTCACACCGCCGATCTCAAAGGGGCGGTCGAACGCTATGGCGATCGCGCTTACCGGTATCTGCATTTAGATGCCGGTCACTTGGGGCAGCGGTTAAACCTAGCCGCCATCCGCCTGGGGCTGGGGTGAGCGGCATTGGCGGCTTCTTTGATGATCAAGTGAATGCGGTGCTGGGGATTCCCGAAGAAGAAGCGGTGCTCTACATCACCGCGATCGGTCGTCCTGCCTAGTGCTGGGCTAGCACTATTGCTGAAAGCAAGGGCGCTAGAAACTGGAAGGGTCACGTGAATGCCGCCAGTGAGCAATAGTGACGTGGCATTCAAAAGGCACCGTTCAAAAGGCCAAGGGGCAGCATCGGGTCTGAACCCATTCAGTACGCTTTTCAAACATCCTCTAAGCTGAAACCATGGCACTGCACCGAACTCTACCGAATCCTTAACACACGTCCATGGTCACCATTAACGAAAATTACCTGAAGCTAAAAACGGGCTATCTCTTCCCTGAAATTGGTCGCCGGGTGAGCACCTTTGCTGCGGCTAACCCTGACGCCCCGATCATCAAGCTGGGCATTGGCGATGTCACCGAGCCCCTGCCCGAAGCCTGCCGCGCCGCCATGATCACGGCGGTACAGGACATGGGCGATCGCGCCACCTTCAAGGGTTACGGTCCTGAGCAGGGCTACCTCTGGCTCCGGGAAAAGATTGCCCAGCACGACTTTCAGGCGCGAGGGTGTGACGTCAGCGCGGAGGAGATCTTTGTCTCCGATGGCTCCAAGTGCGATTGCAGCAACATCCTCGATATCTTCGGCGACGACAACACCATCGCTGTCACTGACCCGGTCTATCCCGTCTATGTAGATACCAACGTCATGGCCGGCCACACCGGTCCGGCCCAGGATGACGGCAAGTATGAGGGACTCACCTATCTGCCAATCACCGCCGACAACGACTTTACGGCCCAGATCCCCAGCCACAAGGTGGATTTGATCTACCTGTGCTTCCCCAACAACCCCACCGGAGCGGTCGCCAGTAAGGCCCATTTACAAGCCTGGGTGGACTACGCCTTAGCCCACGGCTCCTTGATTTTCTTTGATGCCGCCTATGAGGCTTACATCACCGATGAGGCCATCCCCCATTCGATCTACGAAATTCCTGGGGCTCGGGACTGCGCGATCGAGTTTCGCTCCTTCTCGAAAAACGCTGGCTTTACCGGCACCCGCTGTGCCTTGACGGTGGTCCCCAAAACCCTGACGGTCAAAGCCTCGGACGGCACCGATGTGGCCCTCCATAGCTTGTGGAATCGGCGGCAAGCCACGAAGTTTAACGGGGTGTCCTATGTGGTGCAACGGGGGGCAGAAGCGGTCTACTCTGAAGCCGGTCAGGCCCAGATTCAAGCCCTGATCAGCTTTTATATGGCCAATGCCCAGATCATTCGTGATCAGCTCTCGGCGGCGGGCATTACCACCTACGGCGGGGTGAATGCCCCCTATGTCTGGGTGAAAACGCCCCATGACCTCTCCAGTTGGGACTTTTTCGATAAATTGCTGGGCACTTGCCATGTCGTCGGCACCCCCGGCTCCGGCTTCGGTGCCGCCGGGGAGGGCTACTTCCGAATCTCGGCCTTTAATAGCCGGGAAAACGTTGAAAATGCCATGGCCCGGATCACCGCGAAGTTCTCAGCGTAAGGGATCGGCTAAACCACGTCCAAGTTGAAAACTGGCGTTTTTCGTGGCCGGAAAAACCTCACCTAACCTCTCCTTATCAAGGAGAGGAACCGGAAGCCTCGATAAACCTCTCGATAAGGAGAGGTGCCGCAGGCGGTGAGGTTAAACAGATGTCAAAACTCCACTTCTGAATCTGGATGAGGTTTATTTAAGGAGATTTCCAGGTAAGAATTTACCCTTTGTAGGTCTTGTGCCCACCCTCCGCCGATCTCCCCTCAACAAAACCGTTTCCCCATCCTTGTTCTCCTCTCGGTTACCCGGCAGATTACCGAAGGCACCCACAAGAGGGGGAGTATCCCACTTTCGTGAGCCCTCACCCTTTTCTTGTATGCCAAAGGCTTTAAGCCCTCTCCCTGCTTCGGCTCAGCTCAGCAGCTAGGGAGAGGGACTTTAAATCCGGCTCCCCTTGTATGTTGAGAGAGTAGTGCCAGGTTGGGAGAAGGGGCTGGGGGATGAGGGCCATGAATTTGCAAAAGTGAGATGTTCCCGGTGCAATCGCGATCGCCGTTACTGCCTTGCTCTGATTCTGACCTTTTTTATGTCGATGCAATCTCAGCGGATCTCCTTGAAAAGAATATAATTTCAGACGCTTTAACCAACTGCTGCCAAGGATCTCAGCATCTCAAGATAACGTCACAAAACGATGGCCGTGGTAATATTTGGGTGCTTTTGGCGTTGACTTTCCGCCCCATCGCCCTGTTTATGAGGAGACACAGGCGTGCATAGTAACCTCTCTGGAACCGATCTCAATGGAGCGGTCCCACTGAATCATCCGGCCCCCATTCGGATCGGGGTGATCGGTGTCGGCAACATGGGTCAACATCACGCTCGGGTCCTCAGTCGGCTCAAAGATGTAGAGCTGGTGGGCGTTTCTGACGTCAACGTAGAATTGGGGCTTGATACCGCTGGCAAATATCAAGTTCGATTTTTCGAGATCTATGAAGACCTGCTAGAGCGGGTCGATGCCGTCTGCATTGCTGTGCCGACGCGGCTCCATCATCAGGTGGGCATGGCCTGCTTGCAAGCGGGCATTCATGTGCTGATCGAGAAACCCATTGCCGCCAGCATCGCTGAGGCCGAATCCTTGGTCAACGCGGCGGCGGAGTCGGGCTGCATTTTACAGGTGGGCCATATTGAGCGGTTTAACCCCGCCTTTAAAGAGCTGCACCAGGTGCTCAAGACCCAAGAGCTATTGGCCTTAGAGGCGCGGCGCATGAGCCCTTATTCCCAACGGGCCAATGATGTCTCTGTGGTGCTGGACTTGATGATCCACGACATTGACCTGCTGCTAGAGCTGGCTGCTGCGCCAGTGGTGAAGCTCACCGCCAGCGGCAGTCGGTCTGCTAACCATTCCAGCCATCTCGATTACGTCACTGCGACCCTCGGGTTTGCCAATGGGATTGTGGCGACGCTGACCTCTAGCAAGGTCACCCACCGCAAGATTCGCACCATCACTGCCCATTGCAAGACCTCCTTGACCGAGGCAGATTTTCTCAACAACGAGATTTTGATCCACCGGCAGACCACCGCCAACACCATGACCGATTACGGCCAGGTGCTCTACCGTCAGGACGGGTTGATTGAGAAGGTCTATACCAGCAATATCGAGCCCCTCCATGCGGAACTGGAGCATTTTGTGAGCTGTGTGCGCGGCGGCGAGACCCCATCGGTGGGCGGAGAACAGGCCCTCAAGGCCCTGCGGTTAGCCAGCTTAATTGAGCAAATGGCTTTGGATGGGAAAGCTTGGCAAGGGCCAGATTTGGCGGCGGCGGGGGTTGAGACCAGTCCGGTAGTGGCGGTTTGAGGAATTTTGTCAAGACCGGTATATTCATTGCCGGAAATCGCCTAAGTTACGGATTTGGTAACGGCCTCTCAATGTTGATGCGGCTGTGACAGATTGAATGCACCCATTGCATTCCAAAGGTTATGAAGATCATGAAATCAGTCAAACGCTCTTCCCCCAGACACTTCATGGCAGCGGCGCTGGCATCTGTCGCTTTAGTGCCAGGATTTGTCTTGATGCCAGCGGTTACCGCCACGGCGATCGCCCAGGAAGCGGTCTTACGCACCCTGACCGTGACCGGACAAGGACAAGCCTCCGTGCAGACCACCAAAGCCCTGGTGGTGCTCGGGGTCGAGAGTCAAGGCAGCACTGCCGCCACTGTGCAGCGGGACATTGCCCAGCGATCGGCAGCGGTGGTCGAGCTGCTGCAATCGCGCCAAGTTGACCAGCTCGAAACCACCGGCGTGCGCCTCAACCCCCAATACAGTTATGACAATGGCCGCGCTGACATCATTGGTTATAGCGGCAGCAACACCGTCAGTTTTGAAATGCCCACCGAAGCCGTTGGTGCCCTCCTGGATGACGCGGTGACTGCTGGGGCCAACCAAATCCTCAGCGTCAGCTTTATTGCTGAGGATGGGGCGATCGCGGCTGCCCGTCAACAGGCCCTGCGGGAAGCCACTGCCGATGCCCAAAGTCAGGCCAATACGGTGCTGAGCGCCCTTGATCTCGGGCCACAAGAAGTTGTCAGCATCCAAATTAACGGCGCATCAGCCCCGATTCCGATCAATCTGCCGCAGCGGGCTGAATTTGCGGTGGCCCAAGCCGATGTCTCGACTCCGGTGATGGGGGGTGAACAAACGGTGCGAGCCAGCGTCACCCTGCAAATTCGGTATTAAACCAGACTGCATTTGCCACAATGGAATATCGATTTAGCCATCTCACCAGATGCCATGCGTAAACAAATCATTCAATACACGTCCCCCATTGATGCTTTAGTTGCTGTGGCCAAACGCCTCAGTACCTATGAAAGCCAGCAAGGGCTGGACTCTGAAGCATTCTTTGATCAATATCAACGGGGACAGCTCTCGGATGAAGTCATGTTCGTCGAATGGGCCAACGACTACCATCACTATCTCCATATTCGTAAGGAGCTAGAGAAAAAGCTGCAATATGCTGCATAACCTTCTTGCAGATTATCTGAATCGGGTAGAGCAAGCGATCTTGAGCTGTAAGGCCGCCTACGTTGAGCGTTATATCGAGGAAATTCTCACCCCAGAACGGGTCAATCTGCGTATTCGTATTCGCTTCGAGCCAGGACACTTACTGGAGATTAACGAAGCCGTGGTGGTTTTAGACGGGCAACGGGTGGCTCTCGATTATCGCTACCACTGCCAGGACGATCAAAATCGCCTGCTCTTTCGTTACGACAGCACTCCCCATTTCCCTCAGTTGCCTACCTTTCCCCACCACAAACATTTGCCTACAGAAACGATCTCCAGCCCGCAGCCAGATCTTCTGCAAGTCATCACAGAAGCGAGGTTTGCAAAGGATAACTAGCGTTTCAGGATTGGGCGGGCGAGTTTTGATATCGGCCATGAAAGTTTAGCGATCGCCCCAAACCTCACCCTTAATCTCTCCCCTACAGCTTGCGATATGCCCGTTTAGAGGCAATTTTGCCGTCCTTCACCGTCAATAAATCACAGGCCGGGATCGCAAATGCTTCCCCCTGCTCATTGGTGCCCGTCGCCAACACCTCAATCACAATCTCATCCCCCACCGCAAAGTGGCGCACCGACTGCCATTGAATATTTGGGGCGGACTTAAACAACCCTTCGACTGCGGCTCGTACCGCTGTAGTGCCCTGGTAATGGGTTCCCCAGGCCCGAGAAGAGGGCTCAAACTCGCAGTCATCGGTCATCAACGCCATGATCGCATCGACATCGTGACTGCTCCAGGTTCGCAAAAAGCCTTGCACAAAATCGTCCAGTTCCACGGGTGTCATCAAACTACGCTCCGTTAAGGGTTGATAGGGGCTGTATCGGTGGCTTGTCGGGGGCACAGGCATCTGCGCCCCCCCGCCGCTCTTAAGCTCTGCCCGACACCAAATCAGCCGTTGGGGCACCCCCCTGACCGGGATAAACCCAGGTTGGTTTTGGCCTCACCTGGGCGGGGGCGAGTTTGCCCTGCTCCATGGGGTTTTGCATGATGTAAGGGGTCAGATGCATGGACTGATCGAGATGCGCCCCCACGGCCTCCCGCAGGCGGAACATCATTCGCTCGTAGTCTCGCGGTTGCTGATCGGCGATGGCGCAACGGTTACCCACCTCGATTTCCTCTTCCCGCATGATTTGCCAGACTTGGCGTTGGCGCTGGCGATGCTCTGGGCAGAGATGTCCCCACACATTGGTGTCACTCATTTGGTAGGGTTCATCGCAGATGCCGTTGAAATGATCACGGGAACTCACTTCGCCAAATCGCCGCACCAACGCGATCGCCTGGGGATAGTTGTGGGACATGTAGGCAATCTGGTTTTGCTCCTCCAACATGTCGTAGAGCTCTCGCACATAGGCTTCATAGCCTGCGAATTGAGCCTGGGACAGATCCCCCTCATCCAGGGCTGCAAGGACAGATTGCAGGGCCTGATAGGCCGTGGCTACCCCACCGGTCAACCCAGGGGACCGCAGCGGATCAATGAAAAAGGCGGCATCGCCAATCAGCATCCAGCCATCCCCGGTCACCTGTTGGGCAAACCGGCGGAAGTTTTTTCGCACCGCATAGGGGCTGTGGTTGGGGTAATGGTCATCGAGAATTTCGGCTCCCTCTAGGAGGGTGGCTAGGGCCGGGATTTTGCGTTTGTAATGGTCAAAGGCGGCTTCAGGTCCCTGGTTCAGGACCTGATCGCGATCGCTCCGCAGCACGATGCCAATGCTCCAGATCTGCTCATAGGGGCAGTCAAATTTTTGCGACAGCTCGTCGCGGCTGAGCATCGGCGTCTCGGGATCGGCCAGGTAGTTCACCATGGCCATCAGGTTTTCATCCGAGGCTTTTTCCCAAGAGACGATGGGGATGTACCACACCCATCCCTCCTTGAAACAGAGGTGCTGGGTGTATTCATCGCGGGGAAACTCCGCCACGTTTTGCCAATCGGTGTACTCGTTCAGCCACTTCACATTTTTGAAATAGGCCCAAGCCGCGCTGGTTTGGAACGGCACATTCGATTCGGCATAGCCCCCAAAGTAACGGCCCAAGACACTCGACGGCCCCGAGGCATCCACTACGAGGCGAGCCTGAAGCGTCGCCGCCCCTTGAGGGGTTTCACAACTGAGGTGATTCGCCCCCGCTTGAAAGGTCGATTCCTTCGGTTTAACCGCATGGCTAAATCGGACTGCAACCCCGGCCCGCTGGGCATTCGCAACCAGCAAGCTATCGCAGGCGCGCCGTTCCACTTGGAAGGTTTCGTCAAAGGTTTCGGTGATGTACTCCGGTGCCGTCTGCAACGCTCTCGTCTGGGCATCTGCGTAAAAGAAGCCCAGGCCATTCTTGGTGTAGAACAAGCGCTGCAACACCTCATGGCGAATGCTGGTAGAGCGCATCGCCCGACAAAAACCGGACAGCGTACTCTCGCCGATTTTATGACCAGGCGCTGCGGCTCGGTCCACCACCACCACATTTAGGGCCGGTCGTGCTTGCTTCAGCCAGGTGGCGAATAGCAGACCTTGCGGCCCTGCGCCAATCACCGCAACATCGCAATTCTCAGTCTGATTTGTAGATGCAGAATCCATGGTATTTAATGCTCCCTGTTCAGCCCAATACAAGAGGTAGATCGGTCTAGCCAGAAACCCGAAAACCAGTTTTGTCGGAACACTGCGGGTATTGTAAAGCAGCGGGATTGGGGGCGATGTATCTGCCGGAAACATAATGCTTCCAGGGATGGTCCACCAGGCAGCGCCTGGGGGCTAGAAAAAACCGTAGGTTGGCGTCAAGCGCAGCGCGACCCAACAGTTGGGATGTCGAAAAATAACCGTTGCCCAATCCAACCATGTCTGTCCCCAAGCCCATACAAGCCCTATTCAAATGGACCCCTTCTGGCCTGGGGGTATTTGTGACTGCTCACTACCTGCTGAATCAAAGCGTGGTGCAAACCGCGATCGCCGCCTTCTTTACCGGCATGACCGCCCTGTGGGTCAAGTTCAGCGACGGCTTCATGAAGGAGGCCGAGCAGCAGGCCGAAAAGCTGGGGGGCAGTTTTGCCAAATGGGTATTTGCCTTGCTGGGGATTTTGGGTGCGGTATTGCGCAAATGGCTGGTGCAATGCTGGTGGGAACTCACCTCTGATTTTGAGGGCAAGTATTACAAACGCTTGGCGTATGTCTGTCG
>JAAUQE010000167.1 GCA_012032425.1 Leptolyngbya sp. RL_3_1
TAGAAGCGGCGGCCAGCATTCGCGATCGCACCATCCCCACCTTTTCTCGCGGGGAGCTGCCCCACTATGCGGGCATCAATACCTTTCTCAAGGCCCCCTATCTCGAAGACGTGCGCAAGGTGGGTAATTACGATGTGGCGATCGTCGGCGTCCCCCACGACTGCGGCACCACTTACCGCCCCGGTACCCGCTTTGGTCCCCAGGGGATTCGCCGCATTTCCGCCCTTTATACCCCCTACAACTTTGAGTTTGGGGTGGATCTGCGGGAGCAAATCACCCTCTGCGATGTGGGGGATATTTTCACGATTCCCGCCAACAACGAAAAGTCCTTTGACCAGATTTCCAAAGGGGTCGCCCACGTTTTTAGCTCTGGGGCATTCCCAATTTTGCTGGGGGGTGACCATTCCATCGGCTTCCCGACGGTGCGGGGCATTTGCCGCCACCTGGGGATAAAAGGTGGGCATCATCCACTTCGATCGCCATGTGGACACCCAGGAAACCGACTTGGATGAGCGTATGCACACCTGCCCCTGGTTCCACGCCACCAACATGGCCAATGCCCCGGCGGAAAACCTGGTGCAGCTCGGCATTGGCGGCTGGCAGGTGCCGCGCCAAGGGGTAAAGGTGTGCCGGGAGCGGGGCACCAATATCCTCACCGTCACCGACATTACCGAGATGGGGCTGGATGCGGCGGCAGACTTTGCGATCGCCAAAGCCACCGACGGCACCGACTGCGTCTGGATTAGCTTCGACATCGACTGCATTGATGCGGGCTTTGTCCCCGGCACCGGCTGGCCCGAACCCGGCGGTCTGATGCCCCGCGAAGCCCTGTACCTGCTGAAGCGGATCATCCGAGAAACCAACGTCTGCGGCATGGAAGTGGTGGAGGTCTCGCCCCCCTACGATGTCAGCGACATGACCTCGCTAATGGCCACCCGCGTCATTTGCGACACCATGGCCCATCTGGTAGTTTCGGGCCAACTGCCCCGGCAGGAGAAGCCGGGGTATATCCATGACACTTGCAATATGGATGTGGATCCGGTTTGGGAATGAGGGTGTGAGAGTGGATGGGTGGATGGGTACGTAGTAGGGGGCTTTAATGGAGGGCATCTAATCTGGGTGCAACTTCAACCATGAGCAGACCACTGGCCAAGATTTATCGAGATTTGGAGGTTTATCAGACGGCTTTTTCATCGGCTATGGAAATTTTTGAGCTGTCCAAAAATTTTCCGATGGAGGAGCGATATGCATTAACGGACCAAATCAGAAGATCGTCCCGTTCAGTGTGTGCAAATCTCGGTGAAGCTTGGCGGAAACGACGCTATCGAGCAGCCTTTGTGGCAAAACTGTCGGACTGCCAAGCGGAAGCAACAGAAACTCAGATTTGGTTGGAATTTGCTGTCAAGTGCAAATACCTTAAGCCAGAAATCGCTAGACCCCTCTATCTCCGCTACGACGCAATTCTGGGACAGCTCACCACCATGATCAAAAATGCCGATCACTGGACCATATCCTGACCCTCATACCCATCCACCCTCATACCCATCCACCCTCACACCCTCCTGCCATGCACGAGACCGACATGACCAAAGCCCTGATCCTCACCGTGCGGGACTGGTGGGAATCCCAGCCGGAGCAGCCGCCGGTGGCCAAGGTTTTTCTCACCGTGGGGGCGTTTACCTGCGTCGAGCCTGCGGGGTTGCAATTTGCCTTTGAAGTGCAGACCCAAGGCACCTTTCTGGATGGGGCGGAATTGGTGATTGAAGAAACGCCGCTGATTGCCTTTTGCCATGCCTGTCAGGCGGAGTATCGCCCCGAAATCGGTCGGCAATACGGTTGCCCCACCTGCCAAGCCCCCATGGACGACATCCGTTCGGGCCGGGAGCTGAAAATTGAGCGGGTGGAATATGCCACGACTGTTGCCAGTCAGTTGTAGGCGAGTCGCTAGGGTTCTGAATTCAAAATTCAAAATTCAAAACCACTCCCTACCCTCCCACTCTCATCACCCATTAGGGCAGGCACAAGACCAGCCCCTACAATCACCCCACCACCCCAAAACCATGCACCAATCCCCCGACACCGCCATCGGCCTCAACCTCCTCCACGCCAACCAAACGGGGGCGGATCATAATCGCGCCCATTTCGATGCATGGGGGATTACTTGCCTAAACGTGATGAGCAGCCCTGGGGCGGGTAAAACGGCCCTCTTGGAGAAAACCCTAGCCGCCCTCAGCCCCACCCTACGCATGGCCGTGATTGAGGGGGACATGACCACGGAGCTGGATGCCGATCGCCTCCGCCAGTATGGCGTACCCGTGATCGCTATCAACACGGGCCGCTCCTGTCACCTTGACTCCCGGATGGTGGCGGGGGGCATTCATACCCTGGCCCATGAGTACACCCCCACTGAGCTGGACTTGGTAGTGGTGGAAAATGTGGGGAACTTGGTCTGCCCTGCCGAGTTTGAAGTAGGGGAACATGCCAAGGTGGCGCTGCTCAGTGTCACCGAAGGGGAAGACAAGCCGTTGAAGTATCCAGTGATGTTTCGCGAGGCAGATGTGCTTCTGGTTACAAAAATAGATCTGGTCCCCTATTTAGATGTGGACTTAGCCCAGATTGAGGCCAACGTGCGCCAGGTCAATCCCCACGTCACGATTATTCCGGTGTCTGTCACAACCAGCGAAGGTTTGGACACCTGGTACCAGTGGGTGGCCGCTGCCGTGAAGCAACAGCCTGCCGTGGCTGCTGTTTAATGGTTCAACTTTCGGTGTTTGAGGGCGATCGCTGCCCCGTTGTCCGTGCTGTATGAGGAGAAATCGATGAGACGTCGCCAGATTCTGCCAGTCCTATTGGCCTTTTGTTGCACCTTAGTGATTACCGTGAGCTGTGGTCAGCAGCCCAGCGATACCGGCGGAGAGGCCCCTGATGCGGCTGAGGCTCCGGCTGAGGTAGACACCAGCAAACCCATTGTGATGGGCTACAGCAGTTGGGCGGGGTGGTGGCCCTGGGCGATCGCCGAAGAAGAGGGCTTGTTTGAGAAAAACGGGGCCAATGTGGAGCTGACCTGGTTTGATGGTTATCTCGACTCTATGGTGGCCCTGGCCTCTGGACAACTAGACGCCAACTGCCAGACCCTCAACGACACGATTTCCTTCGCTGGAGAAGCGGTCAATGGCGAAGTCGCCGTGGTCGTGAATGATAACTCCGCTGGCAATGACAAGGTGATTGTTTCAGCAGAAATCAACACCATCGAAGACATGGCTGGTAAAAGCGTCGCTTTAGAGGAAGGCGTCGTTGGCGACTTCTTGCTAAACCTGGCCCTAGAAGAGGCGGGCATGTCTCGGGATGAGGTCACCATCGAAAACCTCGAAACCGGGGCCGCCGCCACCGCCTTTGCCGCCGGTCAAACCGACGCTTTTGCGGGGTGGGTGCCCTTCTGGGAGACCGCTTTGACCCGCGAGGGCAGCAAGGAACTCACCAGCTCCGCCGCCTTCCCTGGGGCCATCCCTGACCTGCTGGTGGTGAGTCAAACCCTGATTGATGAGCAGCCCGATCAGGTGCAGGCTTTGGTGAATACCTGGTTCGACATTCTCGCCTTTATGGAAGAGAACCAAGATCGCGCCAATGAAATCATGGCGAAGCGGGCCAGCGTCAGTGATGAAGACTTCGGTCGCTATCTGGAAGGCACTCGCTTCTTCACCCTGGAAGACAACCTAGAAGCCTTCTCCCCTGGGGATTCTATGGTGCATATGCCCTACGCGGCTGAGGAGATGGCTGACTTCATGGTGGGTGTGGGCTTCATTCCTGAAGCGCCGGATCTGGCGACCGTGCTGGATGACCAGTTCGTCAAAGCCTACGCCGAGGCCAGCTAAACCCACCCTACGGGCACCCCTCCCAGGAGGGGTTTTTGGAAATTGTCGGTTGGGTGCAGCGTTCGCGGAACCCAACATCGTTGATGCAACTGTTGGGTTGCACTGCGCTTCACCCAACCGACTAAACCTCGTTTACCTTGAAACCCGGAGTTCCCCTCACCCCCAGCCCCTCTCCCAGAGGGCGAGGGGTGAGAGAAAAACGACAGTTCTCAAAGTGGGCTTGGTTTAACACACTCATTTTGAGCAAATATTTCTTATTCCTGGGCGATCGCCCTGCCTCACCGTGACTTCCCCAACTTCACTGGCTTCGAGTCCGGCCCAACCCTCCAAAAGCTTGCGCCCCACCGTATTGTGGGGCATTGCCGAGGCGATTCCCCCTAAGTTGCAGTGGCCGCTCATGGTGGCATCGGTGGCGGTGCCGCTGGCGCTCTGGTGGCTGCTGTCTTTCTCCGGCATGGTTAACCCCAAGTTTTTGCCCACGCCGCTCATGGTGGGGCAGTCCTTGGTGGGGCTCTGGCAAGACGGCTATTTACTCACCGATACCCTGTCCAGCTTTGGGCGGGTCTCGGCGGGTTTCTTACTGGCCGCGATCGCCGCCATTCCCTTGGGCATTGCCATGGGAGCCTTCGCCAGCATCCGTGCCCTGATGGAGCCGCTGGTGGGCATCGTCCGCTATATGCCTGCCCCCGCCTTCATTCCCCTATTCATCATTTACCTGGGGTTGGGGGAAGCCCCCAAGATTGCCCTGATCTTTGTCGGCACCGTGTTTTTCAACACGCTGATGATCATGGATGCGGTCAAGTTTGTCCCCAAGGAGCTGATTGAAACCACTTATACCCTGGGGGGCAACCGCCTCCAGGTGTTGCTGCGGGTGATTACCCCCTATGTGGTGCCCAGTATTATCGATACCTTGCGGGTGAATATGGCCGCCTCTTGGAACCTGGTGATTGTGGCGGAACTGGTGGCGGCGGATGGGGGGCTTGGCAAGCGTATTGCCGTCGCCCAAAAGTTTTTCCAGACCGACTCGATTTTTGCCTGCTTAATTGTGTTGGGTCTAATTGGCTTTTTTATTGGACTTATCCCTGCAAGCCTTGATGCGCGTCACCTGCAAATGGGCGGTGAAATAATGCACCTAGAAGTTGCCAAAGTCTATAAGCAATTTGACACCCCCCAGGGTTCGCTGGTGGCCCTCAAAGATATCAATTGCCATGTGGAAACGGGGGAGTTTGTCTGTGCGGTGGGGGCGTCGGGCTCCGGCAAATCCACCCTGCTGCGGCTAATCGCTGGGCTGGATATGCCCACGGCGGGCACCATCACCGTAGATGGGGCAGTAATTACTGGCCCAGGAGTAGATCGGGGCATGGTTTTCCAGCGGTATACCCTCTACCCCTGGATGACGGTACAGGAAAACGTGGAGTTTGGCCTGAAGCTCCAGGGTATTGCTAAGCCGGAGCGGCGGGAGCAAGCCTCCCGCTATCTAGACGTGGTGGGGTTGACCCAGTTTGGCAAGGCGTTACCCAAGGAGTTGTCGGGGGGGATGCAGCAGCGGGTGGCGATCGCCCGAGCCCTCGCCAACCACCCCAAGATTTTGCTGCTGGATGAACCCTTTGGCGCTTTAGATGTGCAAACCAAGGAAACCATGCAGCAGTTCTTGCTAGACCTGTGGCAACGACTGGGCATCAGCATTTTGATGATTACCCACGATGTGGGTGAGGCGGTGTTTTTGGCCCAGCGCATTTATGTGATGTCCGCCCGCCCCGGCACCATTCAAAAGGAAATCGTGATTGACCTGGGGAATGAGCGCGCCTATGCGGTGCGGCGCACCCCAGCGTTTCACCACTATTCCGAAGACATTATGGATCTGCTGCGGGGGCGATCGGAATCGACCGCCACGGTTTAATAGGGATAGCCTCTAGAGATGGAATGTCGTGACTTCTACCCTACTGCGCTGGACCCTTCAGGACTATCACCGCATGATTGAGGCGGGTTTGTTTGTCAATCGTCCAGTAGAGCTACTCAATGGTTTGGTTTTAGAAATGGCTCCTGAAGGTCCTGAACATGCGGATCTGTCTACGGATGCAGATGAGCTATTTGGGGCTCAATCCCAGGGACGTTATCGCGTCCGTGTGGCCAAACCCATCACCATTCCCGAAACGGGTAGTGAGCCAGAACCCGATATCGCTCTCGTCAGACCTCAAGCCTATCGTCAGGGACATCCCACCCCCGCAGAGGTCTATTTGGTGATTGAATTTGCCAAGTCTTCTCTGGAAAAAGATACAGGAGAGAAGCGACTGGCCTACGCTGTGGCCGGAATTGAGGAGTATTGGGTGGTGAATCTTCAGGAAAGAGAATTAATTTTATACCGCCAGCCCCTAAACGGTGATTATCAGTCGGAGCAACATCTGCAAACAGGGCAAATATCACCGCTAGCCTTTCCCGATATTCAGATCTCAGTTAGGACCTTGCTGCCTTAATCCAGAATGCGAAACCGCTGTATTGAGATTGCACACCAATATTGGCAGGAGCATTCTAGTCATGCCGACTGAAAATTACGATGATTTTTTATGGGAGGAACTTCAAGATGCTGAGGTGGCCGCCGAGTATCTTTCTGCATCTATAGACCATGGTTCCATGGATGAGTTTTTGGTTGCACTTCGAAACGTCGCCAATGCCCACGGGGGGATTGGCGTCCTCTCTGAAATTACCGCGCTGAATCGGCAAAGCATGTACAAGATGCTGTCTGAAGAGGGTAATCCGACGTTGATTAGCTTAATGGCCGTGTTAAAAGCGATCGGGTTGACCTTGACGGTGAAACCGATTGAGTCAGATGCAGCATAGGTCATCCCGAAGGTGAGCGGAGGCGACCGTAATCTGTTGATGGGCTGGTTGAATGGGTAAGGCGCAGCGTCTCAAGACTCAGAACAACCTGGTGCTAAGCCGCGATCGCTGCGGGCACCTTTAAAGCCGCTACAAAATTCCCTAACAGTTGCTTGCCCGCCTCAGTCAAGACACTCTCTGGGTGGAACTGCACCCCTTGAATGTGGGGATATTGGCGATGACGCAGCCCCATGACGGTGCCATCATCGACCCAGGCGGTAATTTCCAAACAGTCGGGACAACTGGCCCGATCCACCACCAAACTGTGGTAGCGGGTCGCCTGAAAGGGCATCGCCAGACCGTTAAAGACCCCTTCGTGATTGTGGTGAACCAGGGAGGTTTTGCCATGCATGAGGATGGGGGCCGAGACCACTTGCCCGCCAAAGACCTGACCAATGCTTTGATGGCCCAAACAGACCCCTAAAATCGGCATGGTGGGGCCTAGCTCACGGATCAAGTCTAGGGAAATCCCGGCATCTTCAGGGCGACCAGGGCCTGGGGAAATGACCACCCCGCTGGGGGCTAGTGCGGCCACCGCTTGTAACGTAATTTGGTCATTCCGATAAACCTGGATGTCTTTGGCCACCGGTTGACTCAGGCCAATTTCCCCCAAGTACTGCACCAGGTTGTAAGTAAAGCTGTCGTAGTTATCAATCACAACAATCATGGCGATCGCAGCCCTAGGCTGCCATAGGGAATAACAGCGCCCATAGCGGCGGCACCAACAGACACAAAGCCACCCAAATGGCGACCAAAGCCGAGATCAGCACCGCCGCCGCTGCACAGTCTTTGGCAATCTTGGCGAGCTCATGATAGGTCTGCTGCACGGTCAGATCGACCACCGCCTCTAGGGCAGTATTCAGCAATTCTAAGGTGAGTACGGCCCCACAAGTCAGTCCTAAAATGGCCAACTCGACCATCGGCAAATGTAGGACAAAGCCCAGGCTCATCACCCCCGCACTGGCGACCCCATGAATGCGAAAGTTGCGCTGGGTTTGCCACCCGTAAGACATGCCCTGCCAAGCATAGTAAAAACTCGCCCCTAAATTACTCGCAACCTGCCAAGCCAAACGGCGATCAGGCTTCGCCGCGTTGGGTTGGGACGGAGCGACTGAGGATTGCGGCACATGGGGAGGGGTCGGCATAAACCTTACAAACAAAGCTGTGGCTACTTTAACCTGCCTCCTGGGTATATGCCGAGGTCGCTAGGGTCATACCAATGGCTTCCAGGAGCTGCTGCTGCTGTTGCCACATCCGCTGGAGAGCCGCTTCATCGGGATGATCCCAACCGAGCAAATGCAGCAGACCATGGGCCAGTAACCACAGTAGCTCTGTTTGCAGGGTGTGACCATGGCCTTGGCTCTGGGTTAGGGCCATGTCAACCGAGATCACAATATCACCGAGGTAGAAGGGGTCTTGGGCTAAGGCTGCGGTCGGGATAGCCACAGGGCTATCCAGGGTGGCAAAGGCCAGCACATCCGTGGGGCGGTCCTGATCGCGATATTGACGGTTGAGGGTTTGGATGCCGATATCGGTTGTGAACTGGATCGAGAGTTCGTAGGCATGAATGGGAGACTGATCGACCTTAAGCCACTGGAGCCAAGCCCCCAGCCATTGCTCCCACTGGGATAGGGGCGCGATCGCCATAATTGTTTCAAGGGCGTCTCCCTGTAAGTAGGCTGCGATGCTGAGTGCTGTGGCGGTGTCTTGCTGCCGTTGATTTTCTAAGCGCATTTCCAAAAGAGTCTGCTGTAAGGGGTGAATTCAATTAATCTGTTATCCAGGCTTAGAACTGCTAGGGGCTCGCGGCTAAATAACATCCCGGTCATCATGCCGACTTGCGGTAGGGGTTTGGCAATGCCAAACCCTACGACCGGTACGCTACTTTCCAGCAACTCCCCTTACCGTAACCGTTACATCGCCAGCCAAAAGGGCACCTGTGTTACCATCGGGGGTTTACGTGCTGGCCATGATTCGATGGGTAGTAAGGTTCTGGTGCTCAATGCCTCCTACGAACCGCTCAACATCACGAGCTGGCGTCGGGCAGTGGTGCTGCTGATTAAGGGCAAGGCCGAGCAGCTTGAACACAATGGCAAATTAATTTATGCAGATTTCCCGTTTCCGACGGTAATCCGCCTCAGGCACTATGTACGCGTGCCCTACAAAGAGATTCCCCTAACCCGCCGCAACATTTTGCAGCGGGACAGCCATACCTGTCAGTACTGTGGTTATTCAGGAGAAGGGTTGACCCTCGACCACGTATTGCCCCGCTCTCGCCGGGGGGGCGATACCTGGGAAAACATGGTAACTGCCTGTGTGCGCTGCAATGTCAAAAAGGGCAACCGCACCCCCCGCGAAGCCAACATGGCGCTGCGTAATCCGCCGCGTCGCCCCCATAGCAGCCTGTATTTTGAAGTCACCCGCCAGGTGCGGAGTGGCAACCATGTGGAGTGGGGTAAATACGTCATTGGCATGTGAAGGGGGCTACCAGTCCCTAGTACTCAAGGGCGGAATTAACCCAACCATTACAACCCCAGACAAGGGGCTTAAGCCCCTTGTTCAATGCTAAGGCTATTTAAGCCGCCGAGTACTAGGGGCATGATTTCCAATCAAGTTTCAATTAGGACTTACGCACGGGAACAGACTTCGGCGGGTTGCAAGATCCCCCGGCTGTGCCACCCCCCCT
>JAAUQE010000010.1 GCA_012032425.1 Leptolyngbya sp. RL_3_1
CACGAATCGGTGATCGGACCAAGAGCCGCACCCCCACCACCGCGACGGTCACGAAGCCCGCATCCTCTAAATGCTCGAACTCCTCCAACCAGCGAATAAATAGCCCCGCCATGAACCGCAGGCTGATCACGCCGATCGCCCCCCCCAGCAGAATCACCATTACATCATGGGAGAGGGCGATCGCCGTGTGACGCTATCGAGGGAAAAGGCCAAATCCGTGACGGCAATAATTGGGATGGCCTGCCAGACTGCGTTAAACCGAGGGCCATGGTGCTGGTCATTGGCGTCGGTTTCAGCCGAGAAGTGTTGATAGACCAGCCACAGCAGGTACAGCCCCCCGAACACCTCAAACTGCCAAAATTGCAGCACCCAAGTGGCGGTCAAAATCAGAGTGACGCGCAGCACAAAGGCCGCAATTAGACCGATATTTAAAGCCCGTCGCTGCTGGGCTTCGGAGTCTAACCCCTGGGCGATCGCCGCTAGGGCAATGGCGTTATCTGCCGACAGCACGACTTCTAGGGCAATCAACACCGGCAACAGCAGCAGGGTATCGACGCCAAAATTAGATGAGATATCAAGCAGTTGGTCCAGCATGCCCGTTAGGTACGAAGGGAGATCAGTAAGCTGTTAATCAAGGGGTCTGGGTTAAGGTTAGAGCGGTATTCTGAGCAGCAAGTCGCCATTTTCTTTAGGGTACTGCGTTACCGTTAGCCTAGCGAAAACGACCGACTTTACTTATGGCTGAGCCCCTGCCGGTTGAGACAGACCGTTTGACCCCATCCTTATTCCAGCAGTTTCGCCAGCGGTATCCGACCGGTAGCCTCACCAGTGCGTTGGTGCGGGTGCAGGACTCAGCTTTTGTGGTACGGGTCCAGCTCAATCTAGAGGGCAAAGCTGTGGTGACGGCACTAGCTGCCGACGCCGTTTTAGAAATTGCTGAGGACCGAGCCCGCCAGCGGGCCTTTAGCTTATTGGGCATTCATGCCGCATCCAGCGGTCAAGCTGCCGATCAAGCCGCCATGCCTCAGCCGCCGAGCCTGGAAACGCCGAGCCCAGCAGCTCAGATTGCCCCAAACCCTCAAGCCGTTCCGGCCAAACCCCATTCACCCCAAGCCTCGGGTGTTAAAACGGAGTTGCCTCAGACCCGTATCTCGACCCGTATCTCGACCAGTCTGCCCGCTCAACCACCCGCTCAGCCGCCTGCCTCAAAGGCAGAGACCGACGCAGAAACTGGATTCGCGTCCCTGCCGCCAGAGGAGGCGGAACTATCTGCTCCGCTGGATTTGATCCCCGATCCAGCCGCAGCTTTGCTGGTAACAACGGCCCCTGAAGCCGCCACCACACCAAAAGCCGCAATGGCAGAATCGATCACGGTTCCCCAGGTGCAAATCG
Source organism: Leptolyngbya sp. RL_3_1 (assembly GCA_012032425.1). GTDB lineage: Bacteria > Cyanobacteriota > Cyanobacteriia > Phormidesmidales > Phormidesmidaceae > PCC-6406. Next base: position 1,393 of record JAAUQE010000010.1, read on the forward strand.
CCAGTGATTTGCCCATGCCTGCCCCGATCGATTTGTCCGACGTGATCGCCCAAACCGATGTCGAACTCAAGCGACTGGCTTGGTCAGTGGCAGACGGGCGGGAATACCTGGAGCAGACCTACGGGAAGCGATCGCGTCATGATCTCACCGATGAAGAGCTGCTGGCCTTTCTCCTCCATTTAGAGTCGTTGCCGACCCCCGTGAGCCCGGAGCTAGGGGTGGTTGAATAAACTTCTGCCCCTAGCTAATGACGCCAGTCGCTGGGCCTTAACCCACTGGGGTCGGACGGCTACCGACAGCATGACGGTCAATCACTTGGTCAATTAACCCATAGTCCACCGCTTCTTGAGGAGACATAAAAAAGTCCCGCTCAGTGTCAGCGGCAATTTTTTCTAAGGGCTGACCGGTATTCTCGGCGAGGGCCTTGTTCAAGGTTTCCTTGATGTAAATAATTTCCTTCGCCTGGATCTCGATATCCGTGGCCTGACCCTGAGCCCCTCCCAAAGGCTGATGAATCATGATCCGCGCATTGGGCAGGCTCATGCGCTTGCCTTTTTTACCCGCAGTCAGCAAAAACGCCCCCATGCTGGCGGCCAAGCCCACGCAAATGGTGCAAATGTCCGGGCGAATGTGGTTCATCGTGTCAAAAATGCCCAGCCCCGCCGACACGGAACCGCCGGGGGAGTTGATATAGAGGTAGATATCCTTCTCCGGATCCTCTGCCTCTAAAAACAGCATTTGCGCCACGATCAAATTGGCTGAATCCGCCGTCACTTCCTGACCCAAAAAGATGATGCGCTCTCGCAGGAGGCGAGAGTAAATATCGAAGGCGCGTTCGCCGCGACCTGATTGTTCAATGACGGTTGGAATCATCGAGCCCCTTAATTCACGCTGTAGCTTTGATTTTACCGACTTGCCCGATTCTCTGCTGAGGAGGGATAACCGTCAGGGGGAAGGATGAAACCTGCCCTGAGTTTGTCGTTGGTTTTACCTGTCCAAAGGGTATAGGGGCGGAAAAATTAGTCGTTGGTGAGTTGTGCTTGAAACCAAGCAACTAGCCTAGGGCTGAGCCGGATGGTGCTCTGACCTAGGTGTAGCAAAGCTTGTTCGGCTTCGAGCTTGGAGAGTAAGCCTAATTGGTAAGCGACCAGGAAAATCCCTAGGGTGCCTTTGACGCGAAAGTTCATAGCTTGGGCAATTCTGCGCCCCAAGCGTTCGTCAATAATCAGCCAATCGGCATTCAGGTCTTGTCCTAAAAGGATCACATCTTGTTCGCCGAGGTCTAAGCCCATCAGGGCAACTGGGATAGGGGACGTTTGGGCGGGAGTTTGAAGCGTCAGCCATGGGACATTTTTGACCAGGGTGCTGCCGGGGCGATCTCCACCGCGAGTAACGACTTCGTCATACACCGATTGGGGGACGTACACAGCACTAAACAGATGTTGTAGCAGTTCAAGATGTCCAGTCAAGGCTAGGGCGATCAGCGGTGTCGCGTTGACGACAGCTTTCATGGGGCTAGACGTTCCCAATCCTGGGCATCACGTTCTGTGGTCCAATCGCTTTCTGGATAGTCAATGACGGCAAATCCGTTTTCGGACAGGAGACGATAGAACTCCCAAAGGTCGCATCCGAGAATTTGAGCGGCAAAGCCACCGGAAATCTGGCCTAATTCGTAGAGTTTGCCGAGAGTATAAATCAGAACCTTTTGGCGAAACCCGTCAGGTTCTTCTCGCAGGGCAACCAGCAGTTCATTGGGGAAGGCAACTTCCATAGATGGTGTAGGGGTATGGATGAGGGTGAGGCTAGTAACAATCGTAATAATAAAAGCCGGAACTCAATTAAAACCTTCATTGAGCTAAACCAAGATCCCATTCATCCTGCTGCTGCGCACGGGCAAGGCACTACGCACAGTCACGCTTGTAGGTTGAGTGAAATGCAGTGGAACCCAACGTTGATGGGACGGTGTTGGGTTACGCTGCGCTCCACTCAACCTACGAGTACATAAGCGTTTCAAAGGGTTTGTCTGTCAACCAGCGCTTCAACTTTGAAAGGGGACGATCCAGCCTTTACCTAAGGCCAGATCTAACAGCAGACCCGTCAGGCCAAACAGCAGCAGGCTTTCTAGACTGGCGGCAACAAAGGGCCAGTAATGTTGGGCGATCGCTGAGCCCGCATCCACCAGGGCCAAGCCTCGCACCAGGGTAAAGGCCAGCACCACCCCGCCCTTGAGTTGGGGGTTGAGGTCTTGCCGCACCCCATAGCGGTAGGTGAGGGCAAACAAGGCCCCCGATAGCGCGACGATCGCCCCATTCACCAGGGTTGCCTCTGCCCATAAACTAGTCAGCGCCAGCTTAGGTAGCACGGCACCGGTGCCCATGGCCAAGGCGCGCCCCCAACTGAGGGCAAGGGCCACGGTGGCGGCGACAGCCCCGCCCAGGATCGCAGCTTTCACAGATTCCCATCGTTCGGCAGCCGTAAATGGAGTGGGAGAAACCATGGTCTGAGGGTTAGAAAAGGGGCAATCTTTACCGGTATGATGGGGTTTGGATTGTAGGGCTGATTTTAAGACACCATGGACATCTTGACGCTGGGTTGGGTTACGCTGCTAGTTGTATTTACCTTCTCGATTTCAATGGTGGTGTGGGGACGCAACGGCTTCTAGGCCGACCCTCATAGCTTTTGAGTTAAACCACAGCCAACTTGAAAACTTGAGTTTTTACCGTAGGGCAAACTACGGGTTTGGATGTGGCCATGGTTTATTCGGGTGAAGGGAAGGAAGAAGAAATGGAAGTCGCGTTGCAACCGCAAGCCTTCGTGATCTTAGCGACCGCCGCTGTCGGCCTGATGGTGGCAGTGACGGCTGGTATTATCTACCTCACCATCGTGGAGTGGCGCGATCGCCGTCGCCGCAAGCGTGAAGAACAAGCCGCCGCCATCCCTAAGCGTCGTCGCAAGTCCCTGGGATGAGCAGGGTATCTTGACAAAATTGTGACAGAGTTGCCCTCAGCGGCCCCGACCGCATCGGCCCGAAAACTGGCCTATACCGCTCTCAAAGCCATCCACCAGGGGGCCTATGCTGATGTGGCTTTGCACCGTGCCCTCAGCCGTAGCCCCTTGGGGCAGAGCGATCGCCATCTCACCACTGAGCTGGTTTACGGCAGCGTCCGTCGTCAACGCACCCTTGATGCCTTACTCGATCAGTTGGGCACTAAACCGGCTGCCCAGCAACCGATCGAGCTGCGGGTGATTGTGCATCTCGGGCTCTATCAACTGCGCTATTTAAACCAGATCCCCGACTCTGCCGCCGTTCATACTGCCGTGGAGCTGACCAAATCTCTGAACCTAGGCAAGCTGGCTGGGGTGGTGAATGGCATGTTGCGCCAATATTTGCGCCAGCAAAACGGCCCAAACCTGCGCCAGCAAAACAGCCCAAACCTGCGCCAGCAAGACAGCCCAGCCGACCCGCTACAGGTGCCCGCTGATCCGGTCGCTGCCCTGGGTATTCGCCACAGCTATCCCGATTGGATGGTAGCCACCTGGATCGAAGCGCTGGGCATTGAGGAGACCGCCGCCCTCTGTGAGTGGCTGAATCACCCTCCTGCCATTGATTTGCGGGTCCACCAAGGGCGCACCACGGTAGAGGCGGTAACCGCAGCTTTTGCCCATGCCGATATTGCGATTGAGTCGCTGCCACATCTCCCCCAGGGCTTACGGCTGGTGGGCCATGGCGGCAATATTCGCCACTTACCGGGCTATGACGAGGGCTGGTGGACGGTGCAGGATGCCAGCGCCCAGTTGGTCAGCTACTTGGTCGATCCGCAGCCCGGACACACTGTCATTGATGCCTGTGCCGCTCCGGGTGGCAAAGCCGCCCACATGGCCGATTTGATGGGGGATACTGGCGTGATCTGGGCCTGCGATCGCACGCCTTCCCGCCTCAAGAAGGTCACTCAAACCATCCATCGCTTAGGGCTCACTAGCCTGCGCACCCATGTCGGCGACAGCACCACGATGACCCGGTTCAAGGGCCAGGGCGATCGGGTGCTGGTGGATGCCCCTTGCTCAGGACTGGGGACGCTCCACCGCCATGGCGATGCCCGCTGGCGACAAACCCCAGCCACGGTGCAGGAGTTGGCGGCGTTGCAGGCAAAACTGTTGGACCAAGCGGCCACCTGGGTGAAGCCGGATGGCACGCTGGTCTATGCTACCTGCACGCTACATCCTGCCGAAAATGAGGACCAGATCCAGCGGTTTTTAGAAACCCATCCGAGTTGGGCGATCGTGCCGCCAGCCACAGATTCGCCGGTGGCTCCCTACGTGCTGCCAGAAGGGTGGATCAAGGTGTGGCCCCATCGACACCATCAGGATGGATTTTTTATGGTGCGATTGGCCCAGCGATTGGGAGGCGGCAGGATGAATGAGGGCAATCAGCAAGATTCATAGCAGGTGCTCATTGCATTAAGACTCACAGTAAACGTGTTTCACGTCGATAAGCATGATGCTGAGAAATAAGCATATGTCGCGTCGGGCAAAGCAATCGGCCAAGGTGTATGAACTTGCTTTGCAAGCTACGCGTAACCGGGCGGATGCTGCAAATTGCCGACCACTGCGTCAATTTGCTGGGCGATCGCCAGCAGCTCCATTTCGCGCCAGCGATGACCGACAATTTGCAGGCCAATGGGCAACCCCGCCTGGGTGTAACCGATGGGGATGACCACGGCGGGATGGCCGCTCAAATTGAAGGGCATGGTGTACGCACCGTTGGCGACGGCATGGGGATAGTCGGTGCCATCGATTTCAATGGCGCTCCAAGCAGGACGGTGGGTGAAGGCTACGGTTGCCGCCACGGGGGTCAGCCAGACATCCCAATCAGCGAGGGCAGCATCCAATTCAGCGGTGACGCGATCGCGCTCCGTCAGTGCCTCAAAGTCAGGGAGGGTGCGTTGCTGCCAAGCAAACGCACCACAATAATTTCAGCGCAATTGACAGCATCACTCTGCTGAATCAACCGCTGGGCATCTTCCCCACCGAGCTTTAATCCTCTGGGGAGATCCCAGGGATCTGGGGGTTGCGGGACGGTTACGAGATCCCTCCCTGCGCATCGATTCAGATAGGGAATACAACCGAGCCCACGCTAGTTCAATTTGCCCTGAAAAATGAACATGGGACGGAAGAGTTGGTTAACGCGACATTTGAGATTTCTGGAGAAGCAGGGGTGATTGGCTTCCAACCCATCACACTCTCTCAGGAACTGAATGCGGGAGAGTCATACTACTGGCAAATGACTGTACGCTGCGATGTCGATGTTCCTGAACGCAATCCTATTATCGACGGTTGGATTACACGCGCAGAGCAACCCGATGGCTGGCAGGGAAGGGGCTTTGAACGAGCTGTAACGTTTCTGGAGGCGGGGATTTGGCAGGATGCAGTAACGCTGCTGGCTCAAGCCCGTCTATATGCATCAGACGCCACTGCCGCTGCAATTGCTGATGAGGATTGGCAAGTCATTCTAGAGGGGGTTGGCTTGGGTGACTTTGCGAATGAACCCATTGTGGCGATTATCCAGCAGTAGGGTCACATTAGATCACGTCATTCGACCGTCAAGATTGCCCCCGTCGCCATTGAGCGACAGGCTACCTCTGGGCCGATCGCCAGAAAGATCCGCCGCCCAATGGCATACCGTAAACCCGCCTAAATCTGCGGCGTTTTTTGCAGGTCTGGCTTTTCCTCCGGTAAGATTGCCCCCGCCACAGGACAAACCTGGATGCAAATCCCGCAGTCAATGCAGGTCGAAAAATCGATCCAATACCAGTCGGTACCCTTCTTATTCTTGCTGGGGCCTTCATGGATGCAGGCGACGGGGCAGGCATCCACGCAATCCGCCACCCCTTCACAGACATCGGTCACAATCGTGTGCGCCACAGGTTCTCCTCGGGTTAGGGTTTCTAATTTAAGGTTTCAATCTCAGGGGTGCCGTCTTCGTCAACCCATGCAATGTGGGGAATGGTTCGCACCTGAGCCAAGTCCCGGATCCGTTCTGCGGTCGCATCGGGCTGCAAGTACAATTCCACCCGCACCTGTTTGCCCCCTTCGCGAATCCGTTGCGCATAGGCAAAAGTGGCTGCCGCTGCCGCTGGGGTTTTAGCCACCACCAACCAATCACTGGGGGGGGTGCGATCTGGAAGGCATCCAGTTGGTAAAAGGGCTTGATGGAGACTTTCCACATTCAGCATAAAGCCAATGCCGGGATAGCTTTGGTGTTGGGGATGAAACACCCCTAACAGGTTGTCATAGCGGCCCCCCTGCCCCACCACTTGGCGGCCTTGGGGCGTATCGGCGACAACCTTGAAATGATCCCCGTGTAGTAATCAAAGGGTTGAATCAGGCTCAGATCTAGGGTGACGGCTGGGGCTTGGGTGGCGGCTGGGAGAATATCAATCAGCGTTTTCAGACCTTGGACGATGGCCTGCTGCTGGGTCGAAAGGTCGAGCTGGCTGACCCGCTGCAAGACATCCTTGGGCTGGCCCCGGAGATCCATCAGCATCAGCGATCGCGCAACCAATTCTGGCGATAGCGGCAAGGTTTCGAGCTGCACCCGATCCAGGCGGGCGATCGCGTCCCGCACTGTCGCTCGGATCTCAGGGGGGAAGGCTTCGAGCAGCGATCGGGTCAGCCCCGCATCCCCCAGCAAAACATCCACATGGGTCAACTGGAGATTGTTTAGACAATCTAGCAACAGCAGCACCACCTCGGTATCGGCCAGCACCCCAGCGGTGCCCAGCAGCTCGACCCCGGCTTGGTAATACTCTTGGTGGCCCCCTTGACTGCTCTGGGGATCATGGCGAAAGACATTAGCCACGTAGGACAGCCGTTGGGGATAGCAGACCTCGGCCATGCGCGTCACCGCCGCTCGGGCGATCGACGCGGTCAGCTCTGGACGAAGCCCTAGGGTCTGGTTGCCAGCCCCCTGGAGGTGAATCACCGCTGAGGGCTCGATCGCGCCCCCTGCCATCAACGTCTCTAAACGTTCCACCGTGGAGGTAATAATTTGGTGATACCCCCAGCCCTGAAACACCTGCTCTAGGCGAGCCTCGATCCAATACTTTTGAGCCACATCCAGGGGCAGTAAATCCCGGGCTCCAGAAGGGGGGTGATACATCATCTACTTGCGCTTGCCACCAAATAAGCCAAACAATCCGCCCCCTTTCTTACCATTGCAGCCTGTCCTTTGCTAGCGGAGGATTTACCCTTCTCTGGAGCAGTCTTGTTAATTTGTGGTGCCAACCCTTTGGCCATGGCGTTGTCAGGGGCAATATCGAGGGCGCGCTTGAGATGGATGCGGGCCATCGTTGCTTGCCCTGCCTTTAAATAGACATTGGCCAGAAACGCGTGGCAATCGGCATTGTTGGGGTGGGACTTGACGGCTTCTCGCAGTTCCAAAATGGCCCTGGAATAGTCTTTCTTCTGCTCAAATTCCTTGGCCCGGTTGAGGTAGCTACCAATAATCGATGTCCGGTGCTGTCGAGGAGACAAGGGGGCATTTGCCGTTGCCGCTTTAGGGGGCGGCGGCGCACCAGGTGCTGGTGGGGCCGTTGGGGCCGCAGGGCTGGGGGCGGCGGCGGCGCTACCCTGGCCCGCCGTACTCACCAGATAGGCTAAGTTCAGTTCACTGATTTGCCCAGTGACCAATAGCACCTGGTCAAGGGAGTTGTATTGTTCTTCGACTAGGGGCTTAAGGCTACTGCTATAGAGACTGTCGGCGTTCTTAGCCTTTACCAGTTCCTGAGCAGAGGGCTGCTGTAGCCCCAGACTAGCCTGCTGTTGCCGGAGCTGCTGCCCCCGCAGTTTTAAAACAATTTTGTACTCCGTCGCCTCTTTATCTTGGCTGAGCTTCTCGTAGGCGGGATTCACCATTTTCGAGAGCAGGTCACTGGCCTGCTGCTTTTCCGCGTCAGTGGCGCTACTGAGGCTATCGGGGTGGAGCTTACGGGCAATTTTGAGATAGCGCTTGCGAATTTGCTTGGCGTCAGCCTCCAAGGGCACGCCCAGAATGGCGTGGTAATCCGTAAAGTCAAATTTAAACAGCCCTTGGTCAATATTCATGACTGTGCGCGCTCTCCCTCAGTCATCTGGATTTTACTTAGGTCACTCAGGTTGCCACTGCATCTAGGCCAGGTACCCCCGATTCAGTTTAGAGGGTGGCGGTAAATGCGTATCAATGTCCCCTTAAGTTTATCGAGGTCTTTGAATCTATGTGAGGTTGCCCATGAACATTTCAACCTCATCTAACGTGAAACCTGAGTTTTTACCGCAGGGCGAACGATGCGCTGGGATGGGGCCAGGGTTTAGGGCTAAGCTCGCCTATTCATCCAGGGCGATCGCTTGGAAATCCGTAAAGGGCTTCACCTTTAGTAACACCTGACTCAGCGCCGAATGGATATGACCATTGGTGGCCAGAATTCGGCCTGATCGCAAATCAAAGTTTCCTTGGTCATAGGCCGTCACCTGCCCGCCGGCTTCCTCAACCAGGACCACCCCTGCCGCTAAGTCCCAGGGCGATAGCCCCCGCTCCCAGTAGCCGTCTAGGCGGCCACAGGCGACATAGGCCAAGTCCATGGCAGCAGAGCCCCCTCGCCGCACCCCTTGGGTGAGATGGGTGAGGTGGCAAAACTCAGCATAGTTATTATCGACGGTTTCGCGGCGATCGTAGGCAAATCCCGTTACCAGCAGGCTATCGGCTAGGCGCGCCGTTGCCGACACCCGAATCGGCTGGCGGTTGAGGGTGGCCCCCAGCCCCGTTGCGGCCCGAAACAGGTCTTGCCGAAAGGGATCAAAGACCACGCCCACCCGAGGGTGGCCGTCAACCAACAACCCAATCGAAACCGATGAAAAGGGATATTGATGGGCGTAGTTGGTGGTGCCATCCAGAGGATCAATGGCCCATAGCAATGGACCCTCTGCAACCCCAATTTGTCCAGACTCTTCCGCCAGAATGGGGTGATCCGGCAAATGACGCCGGAACACTGCCAGGATGGCTTTTTCTGAGGCTTTGTCCGCTTCTGTGACCAGATCACCAGGACGCCCTTTTTCTTGAATGTCCTGGAGCTTGCCCCAGTACTGAGTAAGCTGCGCCCCCCCCGCTAGGGCGGCTTCGGTGGCGATATCTAGAAATCGCTGCAAGTCGTTTGAGTCAACGGTGGATTTTGTGGCTCCGTGCATTATGGCTCCGTAGATGAGGGCGTAATCGATGAGGGCGTGATCGATGAGGGTGTAGTTTGAGCTTGGCGAAACGCTTGAGGGCTTTGACGGAGGGGCTGGTCTGGATCCCAAATGCCGAGCCCCAGGATGCGCGCCCGTTCTTGGGCGTAGATCCAATCCTCACTTTGGGGATGATGGAGCAGGGCCGTTTCATCAATGTAGGCACAGCCTTCTGCCAATAAGATTTGATTCACGAGGTTCTCGCCCCGCCAGACATAGGCCCACAGCCGTCCGAAGCTATCGACCTCGGGGTCTTGCGCTTCAATGCGAACGGTTTGATCGCGCACCTGCTGGTTCAGACAGTCTCGGGCAGCCGGTCCCCAAGGCGCTTGATCCAGATCGGGGGCGGTGATGCCTGCCAGTCGCAGGGTGCTGACTTCAACCGATGTCTCCAGAGGATAGAGCAGCGCCAAGGATTGACCGCTAACTGCATAATCGACAACCGCAACAGTCCTAGGCGACTGGGACTGAACCCCTAAGACAATAACGCCCACCAAGGCTACCCCCACGAGGAGAAGCTGGAGCAGCAGGCGGCAGCGCGCCGTTGATCCCCGCAGCAAGGTTTAATCCTCCTCTAGGGGGAGGCCAAACCGGACTTTGCCTTTGCCAAAGTAGCGGCCAAATTGCTGTTCGTAGACCTCGTCCTCGTCCTGGGTTTCCACTTCTAAGTCGGAGCGGGGATAGCTGACACAGAGCAGCGCATAACCGCGATCGCGCAAATCAGGGGACAGCCCCATCGCCTCCGGCTGCTCTAGCTGCCCTGAGATCACCCGCACTGCACAGGTGGTGCAGGCTCCATTGCGGCAGGCAAACGGGAGATCAACCCCTTGATTTTCCGCTGACTGCAAGATGTAGCGATCTTCAGGAACTTGGGCCGTGTAATGGCGGTTGTTTTGGCGGTGGTGAATCCGGACGGTGTGGGAGCGGGTCATGCGGCAGAGTGGAATGGTTGCAAATGGGCATTCAGCTCCAGCCTAACTGACCCCTGCCCCCCTGCTATCGCTTTGGCCATTTTGTTTAAGGCACTTTGTTTCAGGCAGTCCTTCTACGCCACCGGGCAGCAGGGGCACATCCATACCGAGGATTGCGGGGAGATTAAGGGCGATCGCCCACAATGTCATTCGTTTGATAGGATACTTATCTGTAACAGGTCGATTCGGGCCTGTGGACAATTTTGGAGAGATGGCCGAGCGGTTGAAGGCGCAGCACTGGAAATGCTGTTTAGGGTACCCCCCTAACGAGGGTTCGAATCCCTCTCTCTCCGTTGCCACGAGCAAAGCTTAGAGATTGCACCTGAAATTAGGTTAACCACCCTTAGTGGCCCTGAGCCGTGACTGGATTAAGCCCTATGGTTCGTAAAATGGGAGCAGATCGCCTGTCGGCTTTTCCCTATGCCCAAATGGTTTAACACCGCCGGTCCTTGTAAAGCGGACCTTCATTACCGGCTCTCGCCCCTAGCGCGATTGCCCCAGCTAGACCGCTTGATCGCGCAACAGGGCTACTTCGTCATCCATGCCCCCCGGCAAACCGGTAAAACCACCGCCATGCTGGCCCTCGCCCAGCAGCTCACCACCAGCGGCCAGTACACCGCCATTATGGTCTCTGCCGAAGTAGGAGCCGCTTTCCCCCAAAACTTAGATGGGGCAGAGCAAGCGATCTTACAATCCTGGCGAAATTTTGCAGAGAATCGACTATCCATTGATTTACAACCACCGCCCTGGCCAGCAGTGCCCCCTGGGCAACGGATTCAGTCGGCGTTGCAACTGTGGGCCAAAGCCTCACCCCGGCCATTGGTGATTTTGATTGACGAAATTGATGCCCTCAAGGGTGATGTCCTGATTTCCATGCTGCGGCAACTGCGGGCCGGGTACCCCGATCGCCCCCAAGGCTTTCCCCATGCCTTAGCCCTGATTGGTGTACGGGACGTGCGAGATTACAAACTGGCGGCGGGGGGCAGCACCCGATTAAACACCTCTAGTCCCTTCAACATCAAGATCGAGTCTCTGACCCTGAGCAACTTTACCCTGGCAGACGTGGCTGAGCTGTATCAGCAACATACGGCTGAGACTGGACAGGTCTTTACCTCCGACAGCATTCAGCGCGCCTTTGATTTGACCCACGGTCAACCCTGGTTAGTGAATGCTCTCGCTCGCCAAACCGTGGAAGTGCTGGTACCAGATATTACCCAGGTGATTACCGTCACCCATATCGAGCAAGCCAAAGAAGACTTGATTCAACGACAAGATACTCACATTGACAGTTTGGCTAGTCTGCTCACGGAAGCCCGGGTGCGGGCCGTGATTGAGCCGATTTTGGCGGGACAGGAGTTGGGCAACATTCCCGGTGATGACGTGCAGTTTTTGGTGGATTTAGGTCTAGTGATCCGTCATCCAGACTGGGGATTAGTACCCGCCAATCCCATCTATCGAGAGGTGTTGCCGAGGGTGCTGACCCGTGGCCCCCAAGACAGCCTGCCAATGATTCGCCCCAGTTGGCTCACCCCTGAGGGGACGCTAGACCCAGATCAGCTTTTACAGGCGTTTCTCAGTTTTTGGCGGCAGCATGGCCAACCCTTGCTCAAAAGCGCTCCCTATCATGAAATTGCGCCCCATCTCGTGCTGATGGCCTTTCTACACCGAGTGATCAATGGGGGCGGCACCCTAGAGCGAGAATATGCCATTGGCTCCGACCGCATGGATCTCTTGCTGCGCTACGGGACGGTCACTGTCGCGATGGAGCTGAAGGTGTGGCGGGAGGGCCGCTCCGATCCGCTGCAAGTCGGACTAGAGCAACTCGATCGCTACCTCGCAGGACTCGGGTTAGAGACGGGTTGGCTGGTGATTTTTGATCAGCGCCCAGGACAGCGCCCGATCGCAGAGCGCACCACGACGGAATCAGTCGTGACCCAGGGCGATCGCCCAGTGGTGGTGATTCGAGGGTAGGCTGTTATCGCTGTTGCCAGCCCAGTCACCCTTGACGGCTCCCGGCTGTCCTCACCTTAGGCCCGGACCCGCCTGGGCTTTACCCCAGCGCTAGGATGCAACCGCTCTGCACTAAAGGCAACGGTGCCGAGGGTAACCATGGCCACCCCAATCCATTGGAGAAAGTGCAAACTTGAGGCGGCTGGGGTGAGATTGACCGCAATGATCGCCGTTAGCATCGGCACGGCTGCCGCCACGAGGGCGGCTTGGGCCGCGCCGATCAGGCGAACCCCGTAGGTATTAAAGAGATACCAAATAAGCGTCAAAATCCCCAACGCAATCCCGCCCATCAGCAAGCCACTGTTGTTTGAAGTGCCGATTTCTACCCCCTGAATCGCGCCCCGCAGCCAAGCCCCAGAAAAGAGCAAGCCTGACAGGACAAACAGGGTGGTGAACTGGACAATATTGACCGACACGGGATGCAACCGCCGTGAACTCAACTGCATCGCAATCATGTAAAGGGCAAAAGCGCCACTGGCGATTAAGGCCATAATCACCCCCCAAGTAAACGCCACGCCCCCTGAACCCAGACGGGGCAGGACCGTAAACACGACCCCCATGGCCACCGCGACCATCACCACCATCTTTAGGGGGGAGGGGCGATCGCCAAATAAGAACCAGGCCAAGGGCACGGTCAGCAAGGGATAGGTGAACAGCAGCGTAATCGCGACCCCAGCCCCGGCGGTGGCGATCGCCTGGTAAATCAAAACCTGGGAGATAAACAAAAACACCCCGCTGATCAGCACGTGAAACAAGGGCCGTCGGTCAGGGGCGGTAAAGAGCTGCGCCAAGTCGCGCCACACCTCGGGATAGAGGCGAGGGGCGGCGAAGCCAATCACCGGCAACACCACTAGCATCCGCAACCACAGCAACATCAGCACCTGGGGGACCCCGAGGGTGAGGGCACTGCCGAGGAACTCGGCTCCGACCAACTGCCCGCTACTAATGCCCCCTACCCAGACGTTGTGGAGGGCGATCGCCACCGTGGCCAAAATCATGCAGACTAAGCCGCGCTGCCATCCCGTGGTAGCGCGAGGCTGATGGGTTGCAGAAGCGGCAGCAGTTGCCCCAGCCGACCGAGGAGAGGGGAGGGGAGAGGGAATAGAGCTGGGTAATGGGGTGGAAAGGTGTTGCCAATGGTTACCCTGCAATTGCGGCCCAGAAGCGGAAGCCGGGAACGATGCAGCCCCGCCCGTGTCGGATAGCAACGGCGGTGCTGTCGTCGGCAACGACGCCATCCCAGGCGGGCGCATCATCTGGGTTTGCAATTGCTGGCTAAGGCGGTTGATCAGGGCCTCTAAAATCACCTCCCCCTGCTGCTCCATGCTGTGCATGCGGCTAATTTGCTGGGAGAGGGTGCTTTGGTAGCTCGTCAAGTCCTGCTGGAGGGAGCGCAGCGTCCCGCTGAGACTAGAGTCCAGAGAAGCCAAGAGCTGGTAGGCATTGTCTAAGGAGGGGGGCTGCCCCCCGGCATAGGTGGGCACTGCGGCTTGGATCGATTCGGTGAGTCGTGTTTTGAGATGGGTGGCGAGGGATTGGGCTAAGCGCTTCGCCCAGAGCTGCTGCTGAGCCAACTGCTGCTGGGAGAGGGTGACCTCATGGTTACTTTGCAGGGCCGCATGTTTTTTCTGGAGGTCTTGGTACTCCTCTTCGAGCATATCGAGATCGCTCAGGAGCTGCTGCTTACGGAGCTGGAGCCGGTCAATATCTTGGCCCAGTTGATCATTCAACTGGGCTTGCAGCCCCCTTAAATCCTGCGCCACATCGCGCAGAATATCTCGGGCATCCCTTGATGTGTCCAACTCATTATCCATAATCCATTTGGCCCCTGGATGATTGCCCCTAAGCTCAGCGCTGCTGCCTTTCTGTTGTAGCTACAAATGGCGGGTATGACCCATGACGGTTGCTGATATTGTGCGTAAAAACCTTAAAAAAGTCCCATGGTTTTTACAAAACCCTGCGAGAAGGGTCAACTCAAGGTCTCGATCAAGGTTTGGTGAGCAGCGGCGAGGGCGTCAGGCAGTTGCTCCGGTTGCCGCCCCCCGGCTTGGGCGAGCTGGGGCGACCGCCGCCACCGCCGCCACAGAGTTTGGCAATGCCACCGATAAACTTACCGGCCTGTAGATTTTGGGCGATCACCTTGGGGCTAAAGGCCGCCACCAGGCTGACCTTATCGGCCTCAGGCACCGAGCCCAGCACTACCGCCCCTTCCCCCAATTGCAGCAGCAGCCGTTCGGCGGCGGCTTTCAGGGCCTCGACTCCCACATCTTCCAATTGGGCCACTAGCACCTTCACCTCACCCACGGTTTCAGCGGTGGACAAGAGCTGATCGGCTTTGGCGACCGCTAGTTCTGATTTCAGTGCCTGCAATTCTTTCTGTGCCGTTTTTAGATCGGCTTGCAGGGTGGTGATGCGATCGGGCAATTCCTCTGGCTTGGCTTTAAAGCGATCGCTCAGGTCCCGCACCACCGCGTCCCTCACGTTCAGGTATTCCAGCACCGCTGGACCGGCCACCGCCTCAATGCGCCGCACCCCAGCCGCCACGCCCGTCTCAGAAATGATTTTAAAAAGGCCAATCTCGGCGGTATTGCTGACGTGAGTGCCGCCGCACAGCTCCATGGAGACCCCAGGAAAATCAATCACCCGCACCTCAGCCCCATATTTCTCCCCAAACATGGCCACGGCTCCCTTGGCCTTGGCCTCAGCAAGGGGCATCACCGCCACCTCGGCGGTATGGCTTTCGGCAATCCAGGTGTTAACCTGGGCTTCCACCTGCTGCACCTCTTCGGGGGTGAGGGCACGGGGGCAGTTAAAGTCAAACCGCAGCCGATCAAAGTCCACCAGGGAACCCGCTTGGGAGATGCTGTCATCCACCAGGGCTTTGAGGGCCGCTTGCAAGAGGTGGGTGGCGGTGTGGTTGGCCATGGCTCGGCGGCGCTGAGCCCGATCAACTTGGGCCTGTACCGACTGTCCTACCGTTAGGGTGCCGCGCTCGATGTGACCGGAATGGACAAAAAAGCCTGCTTCCTTTTGCACATCGGTGATGCGCACCACCAGGTCATCCCCACAGAGGTAGCCGCGATCGCCCACCTGCCCCCCCGACTCGCCATAGAAAGGCGTCTGCGCCAGGATCACCTGCACCTCATCGCCCGCCTTGGCGGCAGCGACGGCCTTGCCCGCCACCAACACCGCTTCGACCAGGCTGGTGCTTGCAAAGTCGGTATATCCGAGAAAAGCCGTGGCATGAATGCGCTCAGCCAATTGATCCAGACTGCCCTGGACGGTCAGGTCAATGGTTTCATGGGCGTCTTTAGATCGCTGCCGCTGCTGCGCCATCGCGGCTTCAAAGCCAGCTACATCTACCGTCAGGCCATGCTCCTCCGCAATTTCCTGGGTGAGTTCTAGGGGAAAGCCATAGGTGTCGTAGAGGACAAAGGCGTCGGTACCCGAGATTTGCTTAGCATGGGACTGCTGCTCTCTTGCCAGCAGCTCATCCAGCAGTTTTTCGCCCCGCTCTAGGGTCTCCAAAAAGCGGGCCTCCTCTCGGTCTAGCTCGGCTTTGATCGGGGCTTCCCGCTCCCGCACGTTGGGAAACGCCTGTTCGGATAGGGCGATCGCGGTTTCAGCCACTTGGCTGGTAAAAGGACCCGTAATCCCAATTAACCGGCCATGGCGCACCACCCGCCGAATCAACCGGCGCAGGATATAGCCCCGGCCCACATTCGAGGCGGTAATGCCGTCGGCAATCATATGGACCACCGCCCGCACATGATCGCCAATCACCTTCAGGGAGACCTGGGTGTGGGCATCACTTTGGGCGTAGGTTTTGCCTGCAATCTGGGCTGCCGTTTCAATGATCGGCAAAATCAGATCGGTTTCGTAATTGTTGGGCACCTGCTGCAAGATCTGCGCCATCCGCTCCAGACCCAGCCCCGTGTCAATGTTCTGGTTTTGCAAGGGGGTGAGGGTGCCGGCGGCATCCCGGTTGTATTGCATAAACACCAGGTTGTAGAACTCGATGAAGCGGCTGTCGTCCTCTAAATCGAGGTGATCATCCCCTGCTCTGGGTGGAAGTCATAGTAGATCTCGGAGCAGGGGCCACAAGGACCAGTGGGGCCAGAGGTCCAGAAGTTGTCGGCTTCATCCATGCGCAAAATCCGATGGGCTGGAATGCCGATTTGATCGCGCCAGATCGCAAAGGCGTCGTCATCTTCGCGAAAGACACTCACTACCAGTCGCTCTGGCGGCAGCTTAAACACTTCGGTAGACAGTTCCCAAGCCCACGCGATCGCCTGCTCCTTGAAATAGTCCCCAAAGCTGAAGTTGCCCAACATTTCAAAGAAGGTGTGGTGGCGGGCAGTGCGCCCCACATTCTCGATGTCATTGGTGCGAATGCATTTTTGGGTAGTGGTGGCCCGAGGCACCTCCGCCGGTCGTTGGCCCAGAAAGATCGGCTTAAACGGCAGCATCCCGGCGATTGTCAGCAGCACCGTGGGGTCCTCCGGCACCAGCGAAGCGCTGGGCTGAATGCGATGGCCCCTGGCGGCATAAAAGTCCAGAAAGGTTTGGCGAATCGCAGCGCCGCTATTGTTCAGGGTTCGCAACGGGGAGCTAGACATGGGTCCTAATCAATACAAGAGCACAAACGGGAGGACGGAGAATCTTAGCTGCTACAGCCTAGAAAACAGCTCATGCATCAAGGCACAACAGTGATCAAGGTACGACAACGCATCGTTGTAGCGATTCATGGGCCATACAACTACGCCGACAAGGCCGCCAATTGGGCCAACCAACCCAGAAGACAGGGGTGATCTTAGCGCTATTTGTGGGTGCCATCGCAGTCGCTCGTCCGGTTCAGACAAGACTGCTAACTTTGCGGCGGCGCTCAGGATCAGAGCGCTCCCAGAAGTCTTAAGCAAAGGGGTCGCGCAATATCAGCAGTGGCTACTAATGCATCAGTACTGTGAGCTTATTTTGCCAACAATCCTAAATGTTTCTGATCGTTGCTGAGCACTGAAGATCCGGTTATAAATGATACCGCTCCTGATTCTGCATCTAGACTATCCGGGAAAGGGGCGTTAGGCCCTGAAAAACTAGTTTGCCATCAGGCTTAGTTTTAAAAGAGAGGAGATTTTCCTCCTGGTTGGGTCTTTAGGCAGCGCCACTGACGCCAAGTGCATCCGTTGATCGCATTTCTGGGCTATCCTGCTGAATCAGGATTGACTGACCGATTAAGCTGGATCGATAAGCCCCTGCGATCGCCTTTCCTTGTCTTTGCTCGCCGACCCTAAGCTCAGCGCTTCATTTCATGGATGCATCGATCCTAATTGTCGGAGAAGCGTCCTTCTCTAACCAATTACTCAAACGGGTCCGGGGTCTGTCGGCCATGACGATATGGTCAGTAGACAACGCTGAATTAGCACGGGTCAGCTTAGAGAAACATCTCCCCGAGCTGGTGGTGTTGCAGGCCACAGTGTCTGAAAACTGGACCCTATGCCAAACCATTCGTCGGCAGTGGCATCCCCTCTGGATTTACTGCATTTTGCTGGACCAGGGGTCGAAAACGGCTCACCTCACCCCCCACCAAGTGCTACAGCGACAGGCCCAGCGCACCAGTAAAGCCATGGAGGTGGGGGGAGATGCTTACTTGTGGTGGCCAACGCTACAGCAGTCCCCTCCACTGACTCCAGACGCCACGGAAGATAAGGCCCTGAGTCGGATTATGCAGGCGCACATTCGGGCCGGATTACAGCGGGTCCAAGCCTATCGTGATCTGTCCCAAACTAATGATCTGCTGTCCGCGATCGCCCTTTCCGATGCCCTCACTGAGCTGGGCAACCGGCGCGCTTTAGACTGGGAACTGCCTCGCGAAATTCAAACGGCACGCAAGTTAGAGCAACCGCTGAGCTTGCTGATTTAGACATTGATTTCTTTAAATCCGTCAATGATCGCCATGGCCACTTAGTCGGGGATCAAGTCTTGCAAATGGTCGCTGAGCGGCTGCGCCACAACATGCGATTTTATGAAACCCCGTTTCGCTATGGCGGTGAGGAGTTTGTGATTTTATTGAAAAATACTGGCCTGATGGAAGCAGAGCGGGTCGGAGAAAGGCTACGGCAATTGATGGATACCAACCCGTTTGTAATTGATGCCGATCTGGATCTGTCTCTCACCGTCAGCGTGGGCGTGGCGGCCCTGAAGCGCCAGGATGATGACGTTGGCATGGCGCTTTTGGGCAGAGCCGACAGCAACCTCCTCAAGGCCAAGGCGGCCGGACGCAACCGCGTCGTGGTTAGCTCGATTGAGCCGTCGGTGTAGCCCCACGTTCGGTGAGTAGCGCCTGACAGTCCCCCACCGAGGATTGCTCAGCCATGGCTTGCACCAAGGCTTGATAGGTCTCCTCATGCTGCTCTAGCAGGGTCTTGGCCTGGAGGAGTGCCCAGCGCTGTTGGGCCAGCCCCTGCTGAACGGTGCGACCGAGCTGCTGCCAGAGAATGGTGAATTTTTGGCGATCGTCCTGACCCCCGACGGCGTCGCCATAGGTTAATTGCTCAGCGGCAACCCCGGCCATCCACACCATGCAGTAGCGATTCAGCAACTGGGCCGGGATCTGCCCGTTGCCCATAGCGGCCTCTAGGGCGCTGATGTCAAACTGCACCCCCCTTGACCGGGCAAACCCTTGCGCCAAGCTTCCCAGGCCGTGAGGCTATAGTCTGTCACCGGAATCGCCAGCAGGTGGGCGACTAGCAGGTGGCCGGCTTCGTGGTGCAGCACCCGCTGCTGTTGCCCTGCGGAAAAGCGATTGAAGCTGCCCAGCAGCAGGTTGCCGACCGTACCATTCCACTGGGCTTGGTCAATAATGGCGATCGCCACCACCGTCACCGCCACGATCGCCGGTACCGCTTGGGGAATCTGCACCAGCGGCCCCAACAAGGTCGTGAAGGTGACGAGAAAGACGGAGATGGCAATCAGGTTGAGGGTAAGTTGACCCATGGTTGCAGGGGATGGTGGAGAGTGGGAGGGTAATGGAGTGATGGGGTAGGGGCGCAAGGCTTGCGCCTAGCATTAACGCGCTTGGTAAAAGGTTTCTAAGCTATCGGGGTCGCCCACAAATCGCCAATGCCAGGGCTCGTACCCCACCCCATTTGTCCTGGTTTTGGGAAAAGACAGCTCAAAGTTATAGCGGGGTGCATTTTGCTGTAGCCATTGAAAGGCGGGGGTATCCTCAAAGCTGATTTGCACATGGGTACTGGGCCGATTGCCATCCCCAAAGTCCACGGCGTAGCCGGTGTGATGCTCACTATAGCCAGGAGGGGCACTGACCTCGGCTCGGGCGATCGCACTTTCCCCCAGCTCTGCCTTGATTTGGAAAAATAAATACTGCTGGTCAGCGTGGGAGCGAAATCCTGATAGGGGCAATAAATTCACCCCTTCAGCTTGGGCAGCAGTGACCATCGCCTCGACCGCCGCCGCTGCTGCGGGCTGTAGCTGCACGAGGGGGGCCGAAGGGACGGGCACCAATTGGGCGATCGGCACCTCACCATAGGCCCGATGCCCCAGCAAAGTTGGGCGATCTTCTAAGGTATCGGGTGGTGTCCCGATCACCATCGCCACCTCCGCCAGTTGGGTTGTCCAGGGAACAGCCTGGGGATCGGGTCGGGCGATCGCGGCCCCAATCATGCCCAGCGCGATCGCGCCGGTCCCTAAGGCCAAGAGGCCATACCCAGGAAAGGGCGATCGCGGCTTGCCCTCTGGCAGTAAAGCCACACTTTCCCGTCGCGCCTCGGGAATATCGTCCATGGAACCCAATGAATCAGAGCTAAACGAATCTACAGCCACGGTGTCACACTATCCAGCGAATATAGTCTGCCATGCCAACGGTGAGCGGTAGTGGCACCCTCCTCACGCACTTCGGGACGGGGAACCGGATTTTATCCTAGCGTTCTGGTGACCTAATTCCAGCGGGTCCTAATTCCAGCGGGTAAAAATGCGCTTGATCTCAGCGATCGCCGTATCGGCAGCGTCCTCAGGGGTGACCCCATCAGCACTGACGCTGCGGATCGCAATCCCCCAAACGTTTTCAGCTTGGATCTGGCTATAGGCTGGGCTCAGCACCGTATAGAGGGGGCGGGTAGAGTCAAACTGCTTGGCCGCCACAGAAATATGGGGATCGGAAGCATTGGTCCAAAAGGGATTTTCGAGCAATTGCGGCATCACCGGAAAGTAGCGACCCTGGGCACCTTCTACAAATTGGGACAGAATCTCGGGCTGCACAAAAAAGGAAACAAATTCCTTGGCCTCTTCGAGTTGCGGAGAATCGGCAAAGACCATCACCTGCTTAATCGAGGCCACGTAGCGCATCGGCTCCCCATTTGGTTTTGCGGGCCAGGGTGCCGTTGCCATGCGTTCCTTATAGGTGACCTCATCCTGACGCTGGGAGCCGGGAATGGACAGAGTGGGGTTGGCGGTCATGACCGTCAGACCACTCAAAAACAGCACGTTGTTGTCCGGGTCGCTCCAATCGACGGCGTTGGGCGGCACATAGCCGTCTTTGTAGAAATGGGTATAGGCGGTCAGGGTATCAATAATGCCTTGACGCACCTGGGGATCATCCACCAGCAGTTCGCCATTTTCCCCCAGCAACTGGACGTTAAAGGCTTCCAAGAATTGCTCAAACTGGTAGC
This sequence comes from Leptolyngbya sp. RL_3_1, assembly GCA_012032425.1. Classification (GTDB taxonomy): domain Bacteria; phylum Cyanobacteriota; class Cyanobacteriia; order Phormidesmidales; family Phormidesmidaceae; genus PCC-6406. The sequence continues at coordinate 22,316 of JAAUQE010000010.1, forward strand.
TGGTGTCAGTGGCATCGGTGGACATGGGCAGGCCAATGCCATAGAGATCATCGCCCCATCCCCCCTGCCGCAAACTGGCTTGAGCCTGCTCCCAAAACCCCCAAAAGCATCCCATTCCTGGGGAATGTCGGCACCGGTTTGGTTGATGCTGGCCAGCAGATCGGTCCAATAGTGAATGTGAGTTGATTGCTGGGCGATGGGCACTGCATAGTAGCTGCGCTGATCGGTTTCGCCGTTCAGATAGTAGACCCCTGCTAAGGCCTCGGGACTATAGCGATCGCGAATCGGTTCGAGCACGTCGGTGACATCGGCTAGCTTGCCTTCCCAAGCCAGTTTGGGCACCAGAGACAGCTCCAAGGTCTGGCCATAGAGAATATCCGGGGGGTTGCCCGCCGCGATCGCGCTTTCGCTGGACTGAATCAAGTCTTTTTCGCTATAGAAAACCAGCTCCGTTGCGATGCCGGTTTGCTCTGACCAGTCCGCTACAGCCTGACGCACCGTCTCGGTTTCTTCGGGATAGTAGCCCTCATTCCACCAAATTTGTAAGACCCCATCATCTTGAACCGTGCCCCCGGATGACCCTCCCCCACAACTGGCAATGCCGACCATTAGGGGCAGGATCAGCGCGAATAAATGACGACGGGGCATGGAACCTCTCCTAACTCAGGGAAACCAATCAACGATTTTAATCATGCCACCCCAGTTTGCCCAACAAAGGCCAGGAACCCAAAGCCAGGGCGTGCGGGTCGGCGCTGAATCGCTGTTCGACTGAGCGCGGTGTAAAAACCTTGGCCGAGGCGGAAGCGGTGTTGTCCAGCGAGCTAAACTTTTGCCCTAGTGGTCTGTCAATCCTAAAAATTCAAAGCTGGCAGAACACTAGAAATTGCCTTAACCCAATCGCCTTATCGAGGCGACTGGCGCTTGGCGGAGAGGCCCATTACCGGCATCTGAGGGCGGGACGTGCGATCGGGCAAATAACGCATGGAGGGGCGATCGCTCATCGGTGCTCGGCGACGATACCGGTACCAAGTCCGCCAAGAGAGGGTTCCGCCCACCACCAGTACCCCCAGCACCGCTAGCAAAGCTTGTCCCTGTAGACTCCCCAGCAAAGCATTCATCAGCCCCACCGTCATCACCATGCTGATGATCGGCTCTTTGCGAAAACGGCGCTGAATTAAGCGAGGTACAGGCTGACCCATGGTTGAGCTTGAGTCGAAAGAATATTGAAAAGGTGCTGCGTCGAAAAGGTGCCAGAAGGAATTAGGGATCTGCAATCAAAAAACATACCAGGCAGAAAAGTTGCTGAGCGCAAGGCTTGCGCCCTGGTGAAGCGGTACGCTATGTACCCGCCTGTCCCTTAAGTCAGACCCAGCCAAGTCAAGACGCCTTTGCCGGTGACCGCCTCAATCAGAACAACTGCGATAAATCCCACCATGGCGGCACGGCCATTCAGCCGTTCGGCATATTGATTGAACCCCGCTTTGGGGCGTTTGATTTGGGGGACAACCGTGGGCTGAATCTCTGTCATTGCAGGGGCTTAATGTCGCATTTTAAATCTGTACTCATATTGTGGGGAGAGACTCGGCTGGCGTCAATGCGCGATCGCGCTCCAATCGGGAGGGAGATCCGTACTACCGCGCCGCCCCTGGGGGCTGCACCCAAAACTTGCTACCCTCAACGGGGGAGCTTAGGGAGCACCTGACGATGGCATTTGGGAAGGAACAGATCAGGGTGCCATGGTCGGGCTGGGGGCGATCGCCCTGCTCACCCCCAGCGCCGCCATGGCCCAAACCAGTGATGCCGATCCGGCTGAGCCGACGATCCCTAGCCCCGCTCCTGAACCCTATTTACGCCCCCCCAGCACCTGCCCAGAAATGGTGGAACCGTTGATGACAGGGCTACTGCGAGATCTGCCCAGCTACGCCAATCGGGTTGCCGCCGGCAATTAGGGGTGAGTGACGCCGGGTTTGGCACGGTGCTGGTGGCGGGGCGGGCAGAATTTGAACCGTTGGATATTTCTGATCGCCTATTTGATAGCGACCGCTACGACCCAGAAGCGATTCAGCAAGTATTTTTCACCACCCTAGAGCGCCAGTACACGGAGACCGAGCCGGTGCAGATACAGCAGTTCCATTGGCTGTTTTTAACCCAGGCCGATGACGGCTGGCGCGTCGTGCTGATGTTTTCTCGCCTGGGCGTCGTGGGCGATCAGCCGCGTCCCCCCACCCCCACCAGAAGAAAGCAGTAATGGGGTGATCGGTCAGGCGGTCCGTTTATGGCTGCGGGACTGTCGGGCCGGGGCGGTTTACCCGATCGCCGCGCCAGCGGGAACCCCGCCAGTGGAAGAAGCTGAAGCCTCGGGGATCGCCCGATAAAGGGTATCGCGCTGCTGGGGGTGACGACCCATCCCTGCGATCGCACCGCGCAAATCCGCCACCGTCATACCGGTTCCCCCTTGGGCACCGGCCATGGTGGTGATGTGCTCTTCCATCAGGGTGCCGCCGATGTCATCGCAGCCCCAGCGCAACGCCTCAACCGCGCCAGCCAGCCCCAGCTTCACCCAACTGGGCTGCTGGTGGGGAATCCAGCACCCCAGATAGAGGCGGGCCACGGCGGTTAAATGCAAAATATCGGCCAAGACCGGCTGATCGCGCCCCACCCGCCGCCGCAGCATCGACGGAGCCTCCTGGCCCACAAACGGTAGCAGGATGAATTCCGTGATGCGGGCGGGTTTGGCCTGGGCAATCGCCCGCTGCTGCAACTGGCGAATCTGCTCTAGATGGGTGATCTGCTGCTGGGGGGTTTCAATGTGGCCACAGAGCATCGTGCTGGTGGTGGGCAAACCCAGGCTGTGGGCCAAGCCGACAATTTCCAGCCAGGTGGCGGTATTCAGCTTTTCAGGGCAGAGGATCTGGCGGACGCGATCGTCCAGCACTTCGGCGGCGGTACCGGGGAAGGAACCGACCCCCGCCTCTGCCAAGGCCGTGATCACCGCCGCAAAGCTGAGGCCATCTTCTCGGGCAATAAACTCCACCTCCTGGGGAGAGAAGGCATGGAGGTGCAGATCAGGGAATTCATCCTTCAGGTTGCTGGCTAGACGCTGGTAGTACTTGAGGCTGCTGCCGTCGATTTTGGCAGCGGGGTTGAGCCCCCCCTGCATACAGATTTCAGTCGCCCCCCGCTGCACCCCATCGGCAGCTTTTTCAAGCATCACCCCCCAGTCTTGCCAAAAAGCCCCCGCCGCCCCTGGATCCCGCCGAAAGGCGCAAAAGTTACAGTGTTGCTCGCAAATATTGGTGAAGTTGAGGTTGCGGTTGACCACATAGGTGACCGTATCCCCCACCTGCTGCTGGCGCAGGGCATCGGCGGCGGCTTGGATGGCGGCGATCGCCCCTGGATCGCGCTGATTCAACAGCGCCACCCCGGCCTCGGGGGTGAGGTCTTCATCGTTGAAGGGACGATTTAATAGGGTATCTAAGGGAACTGACATGGCAAGCACACTGACACAACTGCTACAGACAGTTCGGCATTGATTCTGTCAATTTCTCCCACCGTCGGCGACAGGGTGACCCATGCTCCAGTCGGGGTGCGTTCAAAGTTAATCTCCGGGTTAGCAGCGCAAAGCACCTCAAACGGCGTGGGGTTGAGGTGCGTAATCGGGCTGAGATCAATGGTGAAGGCTGTCATGGTTAGGCTCCTGCCACATACCGCTAGGATACCGAATCAGGCATTGACAGTCGTCGTTAAGCAGGGTGACACGAAGAAAATCCAATCGAGAACCGTCGAGACCTCCCTACGGCCCAGCGGACTAAGTTCTGTCTTATACAATCGAGGAGCAGCCTGGATAGGCCAGATATGACCGTAGCGCAGCAACGCTTGAACCTTAAGGAATATCTCACCTATGACGACGGGACCGAGACCCGCTACACGTTGGTGAATGGGGAACTCGTACCCGTGCCGTCAGAGCCGTTTAGCCAGCCTAACTCGTACACCAAGCGCCGCTCAATGTTCTGCCTGACATATTCTTCAGGGGTATCTTTGCGTATCTTCTGATCAATGAAGTCGCAGATTTTACCATCTGGCAGTGTTGCTACAAGCTGAGCCATGACCTTCAACCCCAAACCTGACAAGAGTTTGCCTTTCCTAAGGTTGTATCAGCAATCATCCCTTTTTGCTTAGAATTCAAAATTCCCTGAACGCCCTCCCAATCCCCCTTTCTTGAATGCCCCTTGGGCTATATGCTGGGGGACTTCCCGACCTCTGACTCCCCCAGCATTGGGGGGTGGGGAGCCTAGAAAGCGTTGATGCCATCACTCGTATTTATCCCAACGTGCATTTGATCATGTTGATAGATACTCAGCCTATGCATCAGCTATCCCTAAGCCAAAGGGGTCAATGCGGATCTTTCGCAAAAATTTTGGCCCCTGTCATCAGTCCCTGCCTATACTGCAACCAACCCCTTCATCCCCACCTCGCTATGGCCGCTCTCCTCTGGCAACAGGCCAACCAGCAATACCTCAACCAAGCGATCGCCCCCATTCGCCAAGCCCTAACCGACTACATCGCCGGTACCCCCACCAACCCCGCCGCGCTGCCTGAACCCGCCGATATCGACCCGGTTTTAGGGCTGCAACCCCCCGCCCTGAGGCGACTGCGCGATCGCTTCGCCCTCTCTGAAGGTGAGCGCGACACCCTGCTGCTGTGCCTCGGCATGGAGTTGGATTTGCAATTCGAAGCCCTCTGCATCGAGGCCCAGAGCAACCCCCAACGCAACTACCCCACCCTAGGGCTGGCCCTTGCCGCTCTGCCCAATACCACCACCCGCATCCTCTCCGCCGACAGTGCTCTACAGCGGTGGCAACTGATCGAGATTGGCGATGGCATTACCCTCAGCCATGCCCCTTTACGCATCAACCGCCGCATCCTCTGCTATCTGCTAGGCGAGCCCGCCAGCGAAGCCCGCCTCATGGGGGTATGGCAATCCCTGGCGGTGACTGATACCGAGGCGGTGCCCCCGTCCTATCAAGCCCTAGTGGATCAAATTGTGGTCAGTTGGCAGCAATGGACCCCGGTGGGTTCCGCTTTGCAGAGCTATCCGCTGCTGCAACTCTGTGGCTCTGAGCCCACCACCCAACGGCAAATCGCCCTAGCCGCCTGCCAACAACAGGGGTGGAATCTGGCCCAGGTGCCCGCTGCGGTGCTGCCGCAAAATCCTCAGGAAGGGCATATCCTGGCCCAGCAGTGCCAGCGGGAAACCCTGCTCACCAACAGCGTGGTGCTGCTCGATTGCCACGGTATCAATTTGTCTGAGCACCAACGCACCGTCACGATTCAGCAATTTCTGGATGCCCTGACCGTGCCGGTGATTATCAGCAGTAGCGATCGCCTGCCCCCCCGCCAGCGCCCGTTGATCACCCTAGATGTGAAATCCTTACCCTGGCAGGAGCAGCACAGCCTCTGGGAAAAGCATTTAGGCGATTTGGCCACAGAGCTCAATGGTCATCTGCCCCGGTTGGTGAGCCAGTTTAATCTCAGCCCCACCGCCATCCAGACTGCCGCCCTCTCTGTGCAGCCCCAACCCGAGGCGGACGACACTGACACCCTGGATCGGCTGTGGAATCTTTGCCGCCTTCAGGCTCGCCCTCGCCTAGAAGATCTGGCCCAGCGGATCGAGTCCAATGCCACTTGGGACGATCTGATTTTGCCGGAGGACAAGAAAGCCATCCTGCAAGACATTCCCAACCGGGTGCTCTATAAGTCGATGGTGTATCAAACCTGGAACTTTGCGGGGCGCACAGGGCGGGGATTGGGGGTGAGTGCGCTGTTTTCGGGGGTTAGCGGTACGGGTAAAACCCTGGCAGCAGATGTCTTGGCCCGAGCCCTGTCTCTCGATCTCTATCGGATTGACCTGAGTTCGGTGGTGAGCAAATACATTGGCGAAACCGAGAAAAACCTCAGGCGAATTTTCGACGCGGCGGAGGCGGGTGGGGCGGTACTGCTGTTTGATGAGGCCGATGCCTTATTTGGCAAACGTACCGAGGTGAAGGACAGTCACGATCGCCATGCCAATGTGGAGGTCAGCTATCTATTACAGCGCATTGAAGCCTACCAAGGGCTAGCTATTTTAACGACGAACCTAGAGAAATCCATCGATCAGGCTTTTTTGCGGCGGTTTAGCTTTAGTGTGAATTTCCCCTTTCCTAAGGCGGATTTGCGGGAGGCGATCTGGCGGCGAATCTTCCCGGCAGAAACCCCGACGGAAGGGCTCAAGTATGACAAGTTAGCCAGCCTGAATATCTCTGGGGGCAACATTCGCTCGATCGCCCTGAATGCGGCCTTTATGGCGGCGGCAGCGGGGGAACCGATCACCATGGCCCATCTGCTCAAGGCCACCCAGCGGGAGTTTATTAAGCTGGGGCTGACCCTGACTAATGCGGAGACCAGTGGCTGGTTGAGTAAGTCGAAATCTGCACAGACGCAGCCGGTGTCTCAGTGGCGACGGGGGCAATAGGCTGGATAAACGACTGCTGACTTAATGATGATCGGCGGAGCTTCACAAGGACGGGGATCGAATGACAAGCCAACCAAATAATTCACTGACCGTTAAATGAACATTAGCCGCGAAGGCAGCGGTGGGTAACCGGTTAGTTGGTTGATCAAAAATCTTGACTTGATCGGGTGGCAAATACACCAGCACGGTTTGTTCATCTGGGTCAATCAGCCACCCAATCTGCGTTCCATATTGCAGGCAATGCAGAATATTTTTGGTAACCCGAGTTTGACTCTGGCTCCGGGGACAAAATTCTCAATTACCCAATCGGGATAGGTGTCGATGGCATTGGCAATCTCACCATTGGCGTCACAGGGGATGCGCGGCCAAGTGAAGACGCTTACGTCAGGGACAATAGAGCGCCCACCAAAAGTACAGCGCAGTTCTACAAATGCCCAGGCGATTTGTTTGGGTTGCAGGGCTGCATTTAGGACGGCAGATAGTCGCGTTTGCAGCAGGCTATGTTTTCCCTTGGGCATGGGCTTTTGAATAATCTGGCCGTCAATATATTCGCTGGCGGGCTTGGTTTCTGGCTGTTGCAGAAACGCTGGTAACGTTAATGCTTTAGCGGGTGATTGAACCATTCAGGGCACCTGTACGATGATCAGACCTGCTACATCCCATTTTAGGGGCAGGTTAAGTGATTGCCCGATCGACCATTCCTATGCTGACGGGCAATGCTCGTTTGTGCGAACGCTGTATTCTCTGAATTGATGCGCAGGCTCAGGAAACTCAGGGAAATTATGGTATTTAGGATGAGGTAAAACTAAGCGAAGAAATTGTGGTGCGTTGCTGATCAGCAACGCACCCTACCTGGCTACTTAAGGACGTATTTCGTGAATGCGGTTCCTGCAAAGAAGCCAACCACAAAAACCGAAGTAAGGGGGTCTGGAGAATAACCAGTTCCCTCTTTCCACGGGGATGCCAAAGGTACGTCAACCTGGCCTTGGGCTACTTGTTGTTCAAAGCCAAGCCTAGTTGGACTTTGAGTTGGGAGGGGGTTAAGGTGCATTATGAAAGTTGCTTGTCTGTTACAAGCAAAGAAAGTATATTGGGAAATTTGTCCCGATCCGTCTCAAAAAGCGCTGAAGCTCCTAACCTTCAGCGCTTTTTGTCTTGGTTGAAATACCAAGACACAGACAGCAAAAACTCAGGCAAATTTGCTAGAGGTACATTAGCACCCTGGGTTCAGCTCCTTCATGTCAAAACTCTACGTGCATGACATTAACGGGTCGAGAGGTGGAAAATCACACTATCAAAACACGCTGAAAAGCTTGTCACATATTGCTTTCGTTTTAAAGATAGGCGGTCAAAACGAAGGCTTCCTGTGCCACAGACAGGGTCTTAAATCGCACTACAGAACTTACTAAAAGATGGTTTTCCACAAGCAGAGCGACTTTTTCCACAGGCATAACAATCGTTGTTTTTAACAAAAATCAACAATCCATCCTCTCTCTTCCAGCGTAACCGTCCCACGTATCACGCTGGAGGAGAGGAGTCGAAGCCAGGTTCCCCGCAAAAGTCCCTAGCCCCGCTGGGGCGGCAAAGCCCACGATCCGCTCAGGGGACGATTACCTACCATGCATGGGAAAACTGCCAGCGATTATTTCACCAACACATCCACGAGCCCATCGATGAAGCGATCGC
>JAAUQE010000361.1 GCA_012032425.1 Leptolyngbya sp. RL_3_1
TAGGGTGAGGGCGGAATCCCCTTATTGAGGGCAACAGCCGGGGGGATCCTGACCTGCCCAAATTCCAGCCAGTGCGTAAGTCCTGAGTCTGAAATTCATTCGCGGGTTGAAAAGCCCCCTTTTCTTATATGCCCAAAGGGCTTTAAGCCCCCCAATGCTGGGGGACTTTGAACGTCCTGATCCCCCAGCGGTTGGGGGGGCCTTTGGCGGCTCTGGGCGCAAAGCCTTGCGCCCCTACATCGGTTCGAAATGTCCTGGCATAAAGCTGGGCCAAGGTGGTCAGGATAATCACCCCCGCTTTGACGCTGCCGGAGAGCGTGCCGGAAATTTTGGACTGGCCTCCCTGACGGGGTCGATAGTTGACGGGCAACTCACAGATCCGCAGCCCCAATTCCACCGCGCGGCCTGCATTTCTACCGTCCAGCCAAAGCCGCGATCGCCCATCTGGATCTGTTCTAGGGCTGGGCGGCGAATCAGGCGGAGGGGACCGAGATCGTGATAGCGATAGCCCCAGCCCCAGGCAATCAGGGCCGACGCCAGCCCGTTGCCAAAGTTCTGGACTGCCGTGAGCTGGGCGCGGCCCGCCGCCGTCCCGCGCCGGTTGCCCAAAATAAAGTCGTAGTTGTCTCGTTGAGCGAGGAATTGGGGCAGTTGACTAAGGTCATCGCTGCCGTCGGCATCGCAGAAGAGAATCCATTCAATCTCAGGATCAACCCCTTGCAGCCCCCGCCAGCAGGCTTGGCCGTAGCCCCGAGTCGGTTCCACCAACACCTCGGCTCCGGCTTGGCGGGCGATGTCAACAGTGCGATCGTCACTGCCGTTATCCACCACCCGGATCTGGGAGAGGCCGATCGTTTGGAGCGATCGCACCACATCCCCGATGGTGGCCGCTTCATTCAGGGCCGGAATCACCACCAAAATGGTGTTCAAAGCCGCTAGCGTCATAACGATTCCACAAACGACTCTCCCATTCAACCGGGATTAGCTGAAAGCGGGCTGAGGAAACCGTTAGCGATTTTGGAAAAGGCTGAGTCGCAGGACGTAAAAATAGCCAAAATTGAACAGGATCAAGAACGGCAGCGACCAATAATGCTGGTAATAAATCGCCAGACTGAGGGTCAGCGTCAAGTAGGCCAGCATGGAGAATTCCAGCATAATCGTCCAGGTTTTGGCGGCTCTATATTTCTTGGTAATCCAGTTTTCGGTATTGTTGATGACGCCATATTTGGGGGTCCGAATAAATTCAGAATCCACTTGAAAGAACCCTTCGCAAACCGCCAGGGATTGATTGATGCTCAACCCCACCCCAATACTCATCAGGAAAAATATATCAGACATGAATTTCCAACTGGGCTTACTAATCCCTTGCTCATATTGAGAGACCAGATAAAAGAAAATTAGGTTCAGCGTTGTCCCGATAAAGATGGGCAAATAAATGAACAGATCTTGCTCCCAGTTATTTTCAGCAATATAGATTTGATAGGGCAATGACAACAGCAACACCCCTAACAACAGCAGGTAGTTGACGTTGTTGGTCATGTGCAAAAAAGATTCAAATTTGACATGCAGCGGGATATCCGCCTGGAAAATCGTGGGCAGGAGTTTATTGGCCACCTGGCTAGCGCCTTTGGCCCACCGAAACTGCTGGGATTTAAAAGCATTCATCTCCATGGGCAGCTCCGCCGGCACCACCACATCCGGCAGGTAGATGCAGCGCCATCCCTTCAGTTGTACCCGGTAAGACAGGTCCAGATCTTCAGTCACGGTGGTATGTTCCCATCCGCCCGCATCTTGAATCGCACTCACCCGCCAGATGCCCGCCGTACCGTTGAAATTAAAAAAGCAGCCAGACCGATTCCGGGCCGTTTGCTCAATCACAAAATGTCCATCCAGCATTAGGGCTTGAACTTCGGTGAGGAGCGAATAACTGCGATTCAGATGGGTCCAACGGGCCTGCACCATGCCGACCGTCGGATCTGAGAAATGATGCACCATCTTGAGCAACGTATCAGGGGCCGGAATGAAGTCGGCATCAAAGATAATCACCAGCTCACCCGACGCTGACTGTAGGCCGCAATCTAAAGCGCCGGCTTTAAAGCCCCAGCGGTTTTGACGGTGAAGATAATGGATATTGGGATGATGTTTTTGGAGGTCTAAAACCTTCTCTTGGCAAATTTTCTGGGTTTCATCAAGGGAGTCATCTAAGACTTGAATTTCTAGTTTGTCTTGGGGGTAATTGAGCTGGCAAATGGCTTCCAGCAACCGCTCGATCACGTATATTTCGTTGAAGATACGGCAACTCGCACCGCTCGACCGTTGGCAGCTCAGCTTCGGTGTAGGTCTGAAAAGGTTGAGTATCGGTGCCTCGATGCTTATAAAAGCGCCACACCATCAGCAGCTTGTGCAGGCCGTAGAGCGAAATCAGCGCGAGAATACCCAAGTAAAGATTCGGGACCAGACTGGGGAGTCCCAACAGGAGTTTTTCTGTCATTAGCAAGCAATAATTTTAAGGCAGCCGACAGAACTGGGTCATCGCCACGAGTATCGGGCGGATTGAGCTAGCACTGTGGCTGAGAGCAGAGGTGCTTAAGGGGCAAGGGCGCTAGAAATTGGAATCACGTGAACTTCGCCATCGAAGACTCAGGCTCTATGGCAAGATAACGCAGGATTCCGGTGCTGCGAAACCCTTCAAGTCTAGGGGTTTCGCCCAGTATGGTCGTACCCTCATCTGAAGCCCCCTCATTAGACAGGCCGCACCTGAACCCCTGCTGAGAGAGGGCTGGGAAGATTGGAGGTCAGATTTACGCTGGCCAGCCGGTGGCTGCCAGCAGATGCTCGGGGCGATAAGGGGGGACTAAGGTGGTGGCTTGATACCGGGCCTCGACGCTGGGGTGCAGCTTGGCTGTTTGCAAATCAATGGGACGCTCAAGGCGACCGGCAAGGCGATAAATGCCCAGATCATCGGCATTGAAGGGGATCGTGGGGTCAGGGTCTAGGTGTTGGGCCAGCCAGTCGTGGTCAAACCCCTAGGCCCAGCCCAGGGCAGCCACTGATTCAATCATCCACTGTAGAGCGATATCGGATAAACCGGTTAGCTAGCCGTACCGCCCCCGACGCAGC
>JAAUQE010000362.1 GCA_012032425.1 Leptolyngbya sp. RL_3_1
TTGGTGGTGATGACTAAGCTCGCCCGCTGGGCTGGGGAGAGGCTTTGCAAAGACTGCCCCAACAGCTTCTCGCTCTGGCCATAGCCCCGCGCGGTTTCCACATGGTTAATGCCCTGGTCGAGGGCAGCAGCCAGGGTGGCTTTAAAGGTGGATACAGAGGCGAGCGATCGCATCGTCCCCAAGGAAAACACCGACAGGTTGAGTTCGGTTTTGCCAAAACGACGGTATTGCATGGTCAAAATCCAAAACTCCCCCCTACTTCCTATTCCCTCAATATCAAGTCCGGTTAATTGCCCTGCATTCTGCATCGGGCGCAGGCCCTGCGCCCCTACGTTCTCCTAAATTTTTCGTGGATATTCAACCGGACTGCATATAAATCCCCCTACTGGCCGCTGGGTAGAGCGCTACGCACGTATTCCCAGAGGGTGGCTGGGCCAATCCCAAAGACGAGCTGGAGCCCCAGCAAAATCACCGCCACCAGTAGCGCCGTCTTCAGGGTGGCTTTCACCACTCTGAGGAGCCAGGTGAACACCAAAAACGAAATCACAAGGGAGCCAATGAGAATGGCAAGTTCCATCTCCGCTATCTAACCTCAGGCAACAACGGTGGCAGTCTTCGTCAGTGCTGCACTGGCTTCGGTGATTGCTTGTCTGGCCCATCGATCTACCCTCAAAATATCGTCAAGGCTGGGCTGAGCCATCAGGTCTGCCCGGTGGCGATCGCACACCTTTTCAATCACCTTGGGAATATCTAGAAACCGAATTTTTTCCGCCAGGAATAAAGCCACAGCTTGCTCATTGGCCGCGTTGAGGGCCGCCGTCATGGTACCGCCCGCTCGCCCTGCGGCATAGGCTAAATCCATACAGGGGTACTTGGCATGATCCGGGGCTCGGAAGGTTAGGTCCCCGGCTTTCACCAAATCTAGGGGTTCCCAAGCGGTGTAGATGCGCTCCGGCCAGGACAGGGCGTAGAGCAGCGGCAAACGCATGTCCGGCCAGCCCAATTGCGCCAGCATGGAGGTGTCTTGCACCTCGATCAAGGAGTGAATAATGCTTTGGGGATGGATAACGATATCGATGTGGTCGTAGTCAACACCAAACAGGTAGTGGGCCTCAATCACCTCCAGCCCCTTATTCATCAACGTGGCTGAATCCACCGTGATCTTTTGCCCCATGGACCAGTTGGGGTGCTTGAGGGCGTCGGCTACCTTCACATCGGGCAGCTTTTCCACCGGCCAATCGCGAAAGGCCCCGCCCGAGGCCGTCAAAACAATTCGCCGCAGCCCCCCCTCGGGGACCCCTTGTAGACATTGAAAGATGGCTGAATGCTCCGAATCGGCGGGCAACAGCTTGACCTGATGCTTCTCGACGAGGGGTAGCACCACGGGACCCCCGGCGATCAAGGTTTCTTTGTTGGCCAGGGCAATATCTTTCCCCGCTTCAATCGCCGCGAGGGTCGGCAGCAAACCCGCGCAGCCGACAATGCCAGTCACCACTGCTTCGGCATCTCCATAGCGGGCCACCTCTGCGACCCCAGCTTCCCCCGCAAAGATCTGAGGTTGGGGATCGAGATCGGCGATCGCCGCCTTCAGATCAGGCAAGCAAGCGGTATCGGCAATCGCCACGGCCTCTGGGCGAAATTGTCGTACTTGCTGGGCCAGCAAGGCTACATTGCGGCCAGCCGCAATCCCCACAAGGCGAAATTGCTCTGGATGGGAGGCCACGATATCTAAAGTCTGGGTGCCGATCGAGCCTGTAGAGCCCAGCAGAGTAATTGCTTTCACAGTGTTTTGAGGTGCGCTTCCCTCTTAATTTACAATCTCCTGGTCGCCTCCAGCCGCTAGGCTGGGAGGAGTTATGCTGGCGCTCAAAAGGCTTGGGAGATTGAGGGGCAAGGGAGCCGCACAGCCCAGTTGCCATTGTGAGAGGGCGGTCCGGTCTGATTTCACGGCTCACCTCAGGGGCGGCTAGGGTTGAATGGCGACTTGGATGGTATGGATAGCCATCCCCTGATCATTCCCCGTCTTAAAAGGGATTGGGCATAATGAGAATGAGTGTAGGGGCCAGGAACCCAGCGCCAACCAAATATCGCCCAAATGCTGACACGGTTCCTGCCTTACTGAAAGCATCTAGTTTCTGTCGGTAACCACTTGGGTCAGCCTTGAACTCACTCCAACTAAAGGGGACACCTCGTGTCATGGCCGACAGTGCTCGCATCTTAGTCATTGAATCGGTTGCCGCCGAACCTAAATGGCTAAGTCGTCTGTTGAGCGACGCGGGCTACCAGGTGAATGGTGTGTCCGATGTGCCTGGGGCTGTTACGGCGCTGGGGCGATCGCCCCACTCAGCCCCATCGCCCCATCTGGTTGTCTGGCATGACCCGAAGCGGCGCGGAGAACTTAAGGCTAGCGAAGCTGACTTCAAGACCCATCTGCAACGCCTAGATGTGCCTCTGCTTTGGCTACTGCCCGCCGATCACGATCATCGCGCCGTGGAAACCTGGGCAAGGGACTGTCTGGTCGATTATCTGGCTGCCCCCTATACCCCGGCAGATCTGCTGGCAAGGGTGAAGCTGCACCTCACCTATCAGCATCGCCACCAGACTCGCACTGCGGCAAGAGCTGCCACCGCCCCGGCGCCTAGCGGCCATGACATGGCCCAGGCGGCTATTTTTAACGCCATCCCCGATTTGCTGTTGCGGTTGCGATCCGATGGCACCTATCTAGATCGGCTGAGTGGCAGTGATGTGACCCGCTTGCCAGGGACTGATGGCTACGAAGGGCGAAAAGTTCAGGATTTGCTGCCCGCTGAGCTAATTGACTTGAGGCTGGGCCATATCGAACAGGCCCTAGCCACGGGGGAGATGCAGCGCTATAAACAGCAGTTTGAAATTAACGGAACGCTTCACCATGAGGAATGCCGCGTCATTAAGCTCACTGAGGATGAGGTGTTGGTGATCGTTCGTGATATTACTGAGCGGGAGTTGGCCAACCAGCGCATCCAGCAACAGCTCAAGCAAGAGCGCGCCATTGCCCACATTACCGATCAAATTCACCGCTCCTTAGAACTGGAAACTATTTTCAAGGCCGTTGTTCAAACGGTCGTGGGAAACCCTGGCCT
>JAAUQE010000168.1 GCA_012032425.1 Leptolyngbya sp. RL_3_1
CCTAAGGATGCTAAAAACATACCAGCCACAAAAGTTGCTGAGGTAGGGGCACAAGGCGTTGCGCCCTGGTGAAGCGGTACGCTATTTACCCGCTTGTCCCTAAGCATCAGCAGGATCCACCGGCAACGGGTTAGCGCGAATGGCCGAGGGTGTTCTAAACCTCACCGAGGCCCCATGGGACGGGAGCCCTTCCGCTTGCGTCAGCACCTCGATCGCCCCGGCCACCTGATGCAGCGCCGCTGACGAATACTGGATCAAGCTGGAATGCTTCATGAAGGTCTCGGTGCTGAGGGCAGAGGCATAGCGAGCCGCCCCCGAGGTGGGCAGGGTATGGTTGGGTCCTGCCAAATAGTCGCCCACCGCCTCCGGGGTGGCGTGGCCTAAGAAAATTGCGCCAGCATGACGAATTCCGTCTAGCAGCGCCCAAGGATCATCCACCTCTAGCTCTAGGTGCTCTGGGGCAAACTCGTTTGAGAGGTGGACGGCGGTTTCGAGGCTATCCACGACGATCGCCGCGCCATAGTGGGCGATCGCCTTTTCCGTCAATGTTTGCCGGGGATGGTCTTGCAGTTGTCGCACCACCTCATCCGCCACCTGCTGGGCTAAACTGCTGTCCGTCGTGATCAAAATCGCTGCCGCTAGGGGGTCATGTTCCGCCTGGGCCAATAAATCTGCCGCTACATGGGTGGGGTTGGCACTGCGATCGGCAATCACCAGCACCTCCGACGGCCCCGCCAAAGAGTCAATCCCGACGGTGCCAAACACTTGTTTCTTGGCCAGGGTCACGTAGATATTGCCCGGTCCCGTAATCACATCTACCGCCGGTACCGTTTCCGTGCCATAGGCGAGGGCGGCGATCGCCTGGGCACCACCCACCCGATAAATTTCCGTCACCCCCGCCTCTTGGGCCGCCACCAATACCGCTGGGTTGAGGCTACCCCCTGGACCAGGGGGCGTCACCATCACAATGCGCGGCACCCCAGCCACCTGAGCCGGAATCGCATTCATCAACACCGTGCTGGGGTAAGCCGCCCGCCCCCCCGGAATGTAAAGTCCGGCCCGGTCCACCGCCGTATAGCGCTTGCCCAGCGCCACATCCCCCTCAAAGGACACCCAACTCTTGGGGATGCGCTGCCGGTGAAACGCTTCAATATTGCGATGGGCCAAGCGAATCGCATCAATCAGCTCTTTAGACACCTGCTGATACGCCGCATCCAGCTCCGCGCCCCGCACCTTCAGCTCTGCCGCCGTCAGCACCTGCTGATCAAAGTCCGCCGTATATTGCAGCAGGGCGCTGTCTCCCTTGCGGCGCACAGTTTGCAACACTTCTCGAACCGTGGCTTCCTTATGGAAAACCTGGTCATCATGGGTCCGGGCGCAAATGCGTTGCAGCTCTGCTTGAGCGTCGTTTAGCTGATGAATAATGCGCAGCATCTGGCAGAAAACCTACTCAGTGAAATCAGAGTGGTGACCCTAGGTCTCAAAAGCAGAGTGAACCGCTGGCACTCTGAGGGCATCCCGTGATGACAGGACAACCGCATCTAAACCCTGGTCACATCCAAACCGATAATTCGCCCTACGGGAAAACTCAAGTCTTCAAGTTGGATGTGGTTTATGACCCTAGCTTAACGCGCTTTTTTAGCCACTGGGGTTCAGAATGCCCCCTGACAGCAGGGTTCACACCCCAGGATAATCTGCGCCCCGTCTCCACCCCTTCCCCCAAACCAAGAGGGTAAGCACAAGACTGATCAGGCGGGTAGATACAAGATCGACCCCTGCTTGAATTCAAAATTCAAAATTCAGAATTCAAAATTCCTTACCCCCTCACCCCCTCAAGCCCAGCCAAAAACTGCTGCAACCGCCAAAGCTGAGCCGTGTGGGCCAAATTGAGTGGCAGGATCGATATCCCTTCCAACCGCGATTGCACCCAGCCACTGCCCCATTGCCATTCCTGGAAACCATCAATGGCCCCAGCCACCAGTAGACGCAGGCTGTGATCAGAGATCTGATCCACCTGATGGTGCAGGGTGATGCCCCCCAGATGACTGGTAAACGCTAGGCCGCTCTCTAAACGCTCTGGTAATCCGGGAGAAATAGATTGGGGCCAGAGCCATTGGCGAAACTGCTGAGGCTGCAGCCAAGCTTTCTGGATATCGGCAGCGGCGGCGCCACTTCTAGGCGAATGGCACTGTCTTGAAAGGTCCCAAACATGAATTGTGAATCCATCGATCGCTCTTTCAAGTATGCCAGCAGCGATCGGTACAGTTGCCCTGGGATCTGACCGGATTGCGGCTACCAAATCGCCCCGCAAACCTCACTACAATGGCAAAGTGATGTAACGAAATGATGTTGCCAGAAAAAACAGGTGGGGCGTGGGTATGGTAGACCAATTGATGCGGGCAACAGCAGCCGATGGCGGGATTCGAATGGTCGGGGTGGTCACGACCCAGTTGGTCCAAGCGGCTCGCCACCGCCATCGCTTATCCTACGTGGCCACAGCGGCGCTGGGGCGGGCGATGTCGGCGGGGTTGCTGCTGGTGTCGAATATGAAGCCCGCCCAGTCTCGGGTCAACCTCCGTATTCAAGGGGATGGCCGCTGGGAGGGGTGCTGGTGGATGCGGGCCTAGATGGGACGGTGCGGGGCTATGTGGATCATCCCACCGTCGAAATTTTGCCCAATGATGCAGGCGGTTTAGACGTGGGGGGGGCGATCGGTTCGACCGGACGACTGACGATCGTACGGGATGTGGGATACGGCCAGCCCCATGCCAGTACCGTCGAGCTGGTCTCGGGAGAGATTGGGGAAGATGTCACCTACTATCTCGCTACCTCTGAGCAAACGCCATCAGCGCTCGTGTTGGGGGTGCTCATGGGGGTTGAGGGGGCAGAGGCCGCTGGCGGGCTATTGCTACAGGTGATGCCCAAAGCCGCCCAAGATGAGTCTTTGGTCACCCTGCTAGAGTCGCGGATGACGCACCTCATGGACTTCTCAGCCCAGCTCCGGACTCAGAAAACGTTGCCAGAAATTTTGAGGCCTGGTGGGAGATTTAGGGCTGACCCATTTACCAGGGGAACAACCGGTGCGGTTCCATTGCCCCTGTTCCTACAACCGGATGCTGAATGCCCTGAAAATGTTGGGCACCACTGAACTCCACGAGATGATTGCTGAGGATCATGGGGCGGAGGCGATTTGCCATTTTTGCAATGAGATCTACAGGGTCAGTGAGCAGGAGCTGTCTGAGCTGATTGAGCGCCTACAAACCGAGACTTCCAGCGCATCTCGTTAGGCGGGAGTGGCGGCACGCCTCTGATCGCCTAGCCTGGGTGGTCATATCAAGTCCGGTTAATTGCCCTGCATTCTGCACCGGGCGCAGGCCCTGCGCCCCTACGTTCTTCTAATTTTTTCGTGGGTATTCAACCGGACTGCATATCACTCTGCTGTAACAATTGCTCCCGCTTCAGGGCCACTTTGGCAAAGTCAGGCTTCAGCGCTAGCGCCTGATCAGCGTCGGCGATCGCCCCCGGCAATTCTCCTGGGTCAGTCTTGGTCTTGCCCCGATTAAACCGGGCTAAGGGATCTTCAGGTTTGAGGAGATCACAGGGGTGCCCATCGCTTTCTTAATAGATCATTAAGTATAGTGAAATGAGACCTGCTCCCTATTTCCCCCAGGCCATGGCTGACTCCCCTCCTGATTCCCAGCCCCGAGCGACCCTTTACGTCGATGGCTACAACATCGTTGGTAGTTGGCCCGAACTGATTCAACTGCGGGATCAGGGTGATTTAGCCGCCGCTCGCGATCGCCTCAGGGAGCTGATGGTCAATTACAGCGCCTATCAACAGTTTCAAACCCATCTGGTGTTTGACGCCTACACCCAGGCCACCCCAGCAGCGGTGGAGCCCGTCACCCAGCATCTATCGCTGCACTACACCGACTTTGGTCAAACCGCCGATAGCTACATTGAGCGCTACTGTGCCCGCTGGCGCTCCCAGCCCGGTCGTCTGATCGTGGCCACCTCCGATCGGGCGCAGCAGTTGACGGTGATGGGCTATGGGGCTGAATGGATGTCAGCGCGACAGCTCAGTGCCGAAGTGTTGGCAACAGCGCGTCAGCATCGCCGCCGACACCATCGTCAAACCGCCAAGCGCAACCGGCTTTTGGCCCATGCGTTATCGCCAGAGGCCCAGGTACGGCTGCAACAGATGCGATTGGGTCTTTAGGGCCGGGGAAAATTACTGAACTATGGGCTTGCCAAGGCTCACCCCAGTCGCTACCATTAACAATGCATTCCTCAGTAGCTCAGTGGTAGAGCGGTCGACTGTTAATCGATTGGTCGTAGGTTCGAATCCTACCTGGGGAGTTTCTAAGGTGCGCCATTCATAGCCACTGATATTAACTAGCCTGATGGGGAAGCGTCATTACGTTCGCCTTCAGAGTTCCCTTCAGGGATTTGTAGGCGAAAAAGCACCCGTACAGGGCAGTGAACGGGGGGCAGTCAGATGGGGATGTGGTTTCGCGCCGTTCCCTCTTGTCGCTATTTCCACCGTCAGGCGGCTGTTCCTAATCGATGACAGCCCCTAGTTGATTACACTGGAAAAGCCTGAAAACCTTGGGATTTGGGCTTTGGCCTTCCGGACGGCAAGCGCGGTTTTGGTAAGGGGTAGCAAAGCGTTGTATTTGCCGCATCCCTATGCAAACCCATCATCCCTCTCGTGCCACTGCTTCCCGTGCCACCGCTTTCCGGGTTAAATCTTCTGCTGAGTACGCCTTGATTGTGGGCTCAGGGGTCGGTGCAGCGGCGTCCTTGGCTGTGCAGCAACTGGCGATCGCCTCTCTACCCGTGACGATGCTGGTGGCCATGGGCTTACTCAACCGCTATCGCCTCGATCATCAGGTCGAGCAGCATCTGGCTGAGGCCGCGAATCCTGACACCCTGTTGCAACCGCCCTCACCACCCCCACCGTTGGCCACCGCCCCGCAGGCCAAGGCAATTTCTAACCTTGAAGGGGACGCAACGTTGCCGATGATGGGAAACGGCAGCCCAGGAAAATGGGTCGCTTCCTTAACGAATGTGGGCTTAGAGGCGTTGCAGGCTGCCCAGCAAAAGGCGCTACAGGGCATTGGTCAGACCTTGCAGCAGGCTCGGTCAGAACAGCAGCTCTCCCTAGAGGGGGTCCACATGCAGACCTATATTCAAATTCATCAGCTCCGGGCCATCGAAGCTGGGGATCTTTCTGACTTGCCCCAGCCCTTTTATATCCAGCGATTAATCCATAAGTACGCTCAGCATTTGGGGCTAGAGGCTCAGGCCATCGCTGCCCGTTTCCCGATTTGATCATCGCCCGCTGGGGCCTGACCAACCCAGGACGACCCTTGTGGTGGGGCGCGCTGAAGGGCCTTAACCCAGCGCTTGCCACAGCAAAAAAACGCCCATCCCCACCACGATGGTGAGCCCTAGCTGCTGACGCCAAAGACCCACCGCCACCGCCGCGATCGCCCCTACCAGCCGAGGATTACCCCACCCCAGCCAAAGCTGATCGTTCTCCACTAAGACAATCGGCACCACAATCGCAGTGAGTACGGCAGGGGGCACATAGTTCAGCGCCTGGAGGAGACGCGGCGGCAGTTGCACCCGACCACTCACCGCCAACAGCGGGTAACGCATCAAAAAGGTCACCAGCACCATGCCGGTAATCAACTGAACTTCAGAGATGGTCATGGGCGGGGGCTCCGGTACGATTTTCGACCCAGACGCCGGTGCCGATGCCGGCGATCGCCGCCACCATCAGCCCCAGTTGGTGGGGCAGCGATCGGGCCATCAGCGCCGTGATCCCCGCTACGATCACAGTGGCGACCATGGGGCGAGTGGTGAGATAAGGCAGGGTCATGCCAATAAACGTGGCCACCATGGCAAAGTCCAGCCCCCAAGCGGCGGCGTTGGGAAGGGTGTGCCCCAGGGTGAGCCCCAGCCAAGTCGAGAGTTGCCAGTTGCCATACATGGCAACGGCTGAACCCAGATGAAACCAGTGTTTATGGGGGGATGGATCCGGCTGGCGATAGCGCTGGATCGCCACCATAAAAGTCTCGTCCGTGAGCCAAAAGCCCAGGGCCAGCTTCCAGCCCTGACCCACCGCTTTGAGATGGGGCACCAGACCGACGGCATAAAGCAGGTGCCGCAGGTTCACCACCCAGGTGGTCACAATAATCATCCCCACTGGGGTGCCGGTCCCCAGCAGACCGAGGGCAATGAACTGGGATGATCCGGCAAAGACACAGGCGGACATGGCCAGGGCTCCGGCAAAGGAGAGCCCATGGGTTTGGGCCAGGGTGCCAAAAATAATCCCGAAGGGAATCGCCCCCACAATCAGCGGAATCGTCTGCTGTGCCCCGGCCCGAAATTCTCGCCAGGGGGAGGGGCGCTGGATTGCGTCAGACGCCAGGGTCATTGATCTTAAATATCCAAGAGGGCATTACCGCCCTAACTTAAACGCGCCCTGCTGGCTCTGTCTTGAACGTTTTTGCAGGCGAGGTTTTTGCGGTCTTTTAACACCCGGCCCGGTATTGACCTGGGGTGACGCCGACCAGCCGTTTAAAGTGGCGATTGAGATGGCTTTGGTCAGCGAAGCCGGTCTCGGCGGCCACCCGTGACAGGGGTATGCCCTTGGCAATGCGGTGTTTGGCCTGCTGCACCCGCAGTTGAACCAAATATCGGTGGGGCGGCAAGCCCAGTTCCCGGCGGCAGAGCCGCAAAAGTTTGAGGGGCGGCAGATTAACCGCTTGGGCCAGCTCATCTAAGGTGATGGCGGTAGCGTAATGGGTTTGCAGGTAGGTTTGCACCTGCTGGATTACGCCGGGATGGCGATGGAGTGGAACGAGGGGCGATCGCCCCTCGCCATAGCGACAGACCAGCATCGTCATCCACCCCAGCAATCGAGACTCACGCTCAAGGGGATCGACCCGCTGCTCTAGGGCTTGGTGCAGGGCCAAAAACTGCTGCACGAGGCGGCGATCGGCAATCACCGTATCGGGGAAAAAAGGAACCTGGGACGGCGGCAGTGCCAGCTCAGCCATGGCCCGCTGCATCAGGGCAATGGGGGGATAAATCATCCGATACTGCCATCCCTCCTGGGCACCGGCATAGCCCGTATGCACCTCGCCGGGATGAATGATTAGCAGAGTCCCGGCGGCGGCATGATGGGTGCTGCCCCGATAGGCAAATGCTTCGACCCCCGACTCGATCACGCCGATGGCGTAGCTTTCGTGGCTATGGCGGCTAAAGGCATGGGTAATGTAGGTGGCCTTCAGCACCTCCATGTCGGCCAGTTTAGGGTCTCGCCAAAAGGTGACGGATTCCGGCATCGCGATTAAACCCCTTGAGCATTGGGCAGGCCGCGCTTTCGCGATCAGGGTGGGTCCTGTAGATTGAGGAAACGCTTCCCTTGTATTTTCTGTCGCCAATCTCTGCAACCCAGTCATCTGACTATACGGGGGGATTGTAGTCAGGCTGGTGATCAGGCAATGACCTTTCGGAAAGGGCCAACCGTGGCATGGCGAATTCTCTGAATGCAAAAGCACGTCTACGGCTAATCAAACAGCTCAATGCCCTGCCGCAAGCGCAATTCAACGAAATTGTCTTTGCCCTAGAGCCCCCACCAGGGGTGATTTCCTCGGGGGCTGGTGCCCAAGGCGATCGCGCCAAGGAATTACTCGACTGGGCCGAAGGCCCCACCGGCCCTGGCATGGGCGAAGTCCTAGACTTGCTATCAGATTATCTCTCCCTGGTAGATCTGGGTATTGTGCCGGTAGCACCAGAGCCCGATGCGACGAAAACAACCCCACCCTCAGTGCCGGACAGCGAAATATCGCTGCGGTTAGAAGAGCCGGAAGGGTTGGTACCGGTGGGCTCACCCTTTTATATCGAGCGGCCCCCGGTCGAAACCGAACTGCTACGAAACTATCGAACGGCCCGGTTCGCTGATTCGGATCAAAGCCCCCCGGCAGATGGGCAAAACCTCACTGATGATGCGGATTTTGGCCCAGGGCCAGCAGTTGGGCTACCAAACCGTGCGCCTCAGCTTCCAGACGGCTGAGGCCGATACGCTGAAGGACTTGGACAGCTTTTTGCAGTGGTTTTGCAGCAGCGTCACCGAAGAGCTGGATCTCGAAGACAAGCTCGCCGATTACTGGAAAGGGGCGCGGGGCTGGTGCGTCGCTGTCAGCGCTACTTTGAGAAATACCTGCTGGCAGAAATCAACGGCCCGCTGATTTTGGGGCTGGATGAGGTGGACCAGGTGTTTGAACATGCCGACATCGCCACGGATTTTTTTGGCATGTTGCGGGTGTGGCATGAGGAGGGCAAGACGGACGATCGCTGGCGCAACCTCCACCTGGTGATTGTCCATTCCAAGGAAGTATATGTGCCCCTCAGCATCAACCGTTCGCCCTTTAATGTGGGCTTGCCGATTGAACTGCGGGAGCTGCGGCCTGAGGAAATCGAGGAGCTGGTGCAGCGCCATCAGCTCGACCTGAGCGAGGATGACCTGACCCAACTGGTGGATTTGGTAGGGGGACACCCCTATCTGTTGCGGGCGGCCCTGTACCAACTGAAGCGGCAGCGCACTACCCTACCGGAACTGCTGAAGCTAGCCCCGACGGAGGGGGGGCTCTACAACGATCACCTGCGCCGCCATTTACTCAACCTAGAGGCGGATGCAGATTTGGTAAAAGCCTTTAAACAGGTGATTGCCGCGACGGAGCCCATCCAGATTGGCTCGACGGCGGCGTTTAAGCTCAACAGTATGGGACTGGTGAAATATCAGGGCAATGAGGTGCAACCCCTTTGCAATCTCTATCGCTATTATTTTCAAACCCACCTAAGTACTTCTGGAGGCAGCTAGTGGTCTGTCAATATCGAAGATTTGGGAATGTCGTAGCGTGGGTCAAACGCAGGGCGACCCACGAATGCAGCCGAGGCCGTGGGTCTCGTAACCTCGACACCACGCTACTAGAGAGGCGATTCCATGGCTCAACCGATCACCCCTAACTTTCCTTTAGCCGCTACCTACCCCGATAGCGACGGTCAGCTTCCAGTCCCTCTCCTTGCGAAGGAGAGGCTAGGTGAGGTTTTTCAGCACCTTAGCGCTACTGGGCAGAACGGGATAAAAGACAGGCCGAGCAGGGGTTCTGGCTTTGAGCGGCTAAGTGCGAGACCTCACCGCTTGCGGCACCTCTCTTTTTTAAGGCGACTCAGTACTCAGTTGTCTGTCATAGCTTGCCAACGACCTAGCCCCCTAAATCCCCCAATTCTGGGGGACTTAAACTCTGGTCTCCCCCCAAAGTTGGGGGGTAAGGGGG
>JAAUQE010000363.1 GCA_012032425.1 Leptolyngbya sp. RL_3_1
GGATCAGTTCAGGCCAAGGGGTCGCCGTTTGGGGTTGTTGTTGATAGCGACGCAGTTCTGCTAGGGCTTGCTGGGTAGACCCCCCTTGTAGCCCCGGCAGATTCTTGGGTGGGGTGGCTAGGGCTTGAAGGAGACGCTGCCAATCTGCGCCACTCATTTGTCTGAGATTGGCTTGGGTTGGAGCCGACAGAAGGGTTGTGGGGATAAAGGGAAACGGACCAGCGGCCTGGCGCAGTTGGGTGATGCTGAACAAAGATTGTTTTAGGTTGGCTGTAATCGCTTGACTAACGGTCTGATCAACGCGGTAAATGCTGAGGGCATTTTTGAGGGCTGCTTCGATGGCTGCATCTGTGGCCACCTGATCGACTGCTTGGGTTGATTGGGGAGCGCGAATTGTCTCTGGTGCAGGTCTGCCAATGGTTAATTGCGGCTCATTGTAAAAGCGATGGCCGACGACACTGGTGAGGGTAGCAACTGCGATCGCACCCACAATCAGACCATGACGAGGATGTCCCTTCGGTCTAGCGGTGAATTGAGGCGTAGCACCCGGGGCGGTGGGAACGAACGCCAACCAACGACTCAGGCGCAGTTTCTGAGTCCGCAGCAGTTTAAGCATGATCCAGTGCCTTAGCTACCACAGATAATTTATGTAGCCAGGGTCGTCATGGAAGCATATCTCAGTAGTGTTGGCATAGGAGGCTACCTTCGTTGAGAGTCGGGACCTAAATGAGCGGGGTATCCACTATTATAGTCAACTGCCGATTGAGGATTTCAGACCCAGATCACGACGACCCAGCAGACCCTCCACCCTTTAGATCCCAGCAAAAGGACCTTGCTGAGGCCGGGGCCGCAACAAACCGGGGGCCGCAACGGCACTCTGCAACAGCCTCGAATTCATCTCTGGGTCTAGGTTAGCGCCAATACAGCCTGACCAAGTTGCCCATAAAGCATCGGGCATCTGCCAATGCTGTCCAGGCACATCCGCCCCAGCAATCCAGGCTGAGTGCCAATGGCCAGGAATACCGGCAAACCCATTATCGGCACCCGACAAGGCCGCGGTCAATCTGGTGCTCAAATCGGATAGCGGATATTGTCCAGACCGCTGCAAACTGAGGTTAAAGGCTGCGGCTGTGCTCATCCAACAGTAAAAAGCCAGACAGATCTGTGCGGATAAGGACAGAGGCTGTCTGATTTGATCAAAGGGAACTGGACTCGGAGCGAATGTATGCAGGGCCTCCATCAAGGTTGCTTTGCCCCGTAGCAGCCTATGAACTTGTTCTAAACCCGTCTTGATCGCGGAATGGGGAATATCGATCTGCGCTAGTAATTGAGGCATCAGGGTTGCAGGAATCACTTGTTCTTGGCAGATGAGGGCTATTGCTCGACCCAGGACTAACCCCCCTGCTTCTAACTCTAGATCGGCAGTAGGTTGTAGCAGTTGCTGGATCTGGCGGTCAAGGATGACTAAATCATCGTGAAAAAACAAGGCCATGGGCAAAACAGCCGCCAACAGCGATTGGTTTTGCTCAGGTAGATCTCCGCTAGGACTGTGCTCTGTCAAGGGTAAGGCCCAGGGCGACTCTATTAACCGCTGGGTTATTTCCTGGCAGACTTGCTGCCAGTTCAATTCATTTGGGGCATCTGGGGCATCTGGGGCATCCCCGTGTGACGGAATGGTTTTAGCCCGTTGACCCGTGGTTGAGCGCTGCTTCTGGAGATAGACTTCCCCGGTGGCCACGCCTAAATACAATCCCCGAAAACGGTAGAGCAAAGGGAGTTTCATCGGCATTGAGCAGGGGCAAACAGCCGCTGCCAAGTTAGCTCATGACTATGGGCCGGTTGATGCCAGCGCAGCAGATTCAGGGCAGGTTGACCCGGTCCTAACCCCGGCAAACCTAGGGCTTGGCGGGGTGCTTCTGTGGCTAAGGTGAGCGCCCGACTGACGGAGCAAACCTGCCAACGGACCAAATTCTGCACCCCCGCCAACAGAGGTAAGGTAGTGCCCGACAAAGTGCCATCTGCTAGACGAGCGGTGCCTGCGGTCACCGTTATCTGGCGGATCCAAGATAGACACCCTCATCTAGCCCCAGGGGAGCTAGGGCGTCACTGACTAAGAATAGGCCCCGGCGGGAATTGATTTTAAGGATCAGTTGCAACATTAACGGGTCAACATGTTGACCATCGGCAATCAGGCCACACCAAACCTCGGGATGGACAAGGGCCGCAGCCAACAATCCCGGTTGACGGTGGTGCAGCGGCGGCATGGCATTAAAGCCATGGGGTGACCATGGATGCCCCCTGGTTAAAAGCTTGTTGGGCTTGTTGGGCGGTGGCTTGGGAATGCCCCAGGCTAACAAGGATCGATTGCGATCGCAAATAGGCAATCCCTGCCCCTGACGCTTCTAATTCCGGTGCCAAGGTGATCACTTTCACCCGATGACCATAGTCAGCCAACAACTGCTGCAAAGTCTTAACGCTCAGGGGCAACAAAATTCCGCCGCATGGGCACCGCGCTTGTCTGGGTTAAGACAAGGACCTTCCAGATGGGCACCCCAAATCTGGGCAGATGGGTACCCATCTGGGGGTTGATAGCCATCCAACACGGCCAAGGCTTGATGGATGTTAGCCAGGTCACTGGTGACTAAGGTGGGCAAAAATGCATCCACCCCCTGGTCCCATAAAAACTGGCTAATCTTCTGTAGTTTTGGCAGATGCCGTGGCTGTAGATCAGGAAAAGCCAATCCCAAGGCCCCATTAATTTGCAGATCCACCCCGCCCAGGGATAGCCAATCCCCCGCCAAGTCGATCACCGTTTGGTGGTAGATAGGGGCAGCCTGATGCATGGGCTGAATCCCTTGGATCAAGCTGCGATCGTTAATTTGGATCTGTTGTAAACCTTGATAGCCAGCGAGGCGGGCGCGATCAATGCGCAAGGCACGTCCAGGGATTAACATCGAGTCATCGGTCAACATCAGCCTCTAGCCGCATTCCGACCTAGGCCACATTGGCAGTGTCCTCATTGGCTGGAGATCGATCCACGGGCACCAACTCGATATGATTGAGCAAGGTGGTCACAAAGGCAAAACAGCAGAAAAGGGCAAA
>JAAUQE010000364.1 GCA_012032425.1 Leptolyngbya sp. RL_3_1
GGGCGCGGCGATCGCGCATTGAGATTAGCCCCAAGGCGCGACAAGAGCTGCAAAGCATTCGCGCCCCCTACTTCTACAGCTACATCTTTGACGAGCTAGAGTCGGTGCTGGGTACCCAACTGGCCCGAGAGGGCAACTTCATTGTGGAAGCCAGCCTCGACCTGGATATGCAGGGGGCCGCAGAGCGCACCCTCCAGCAAGACATTGTCAGCAGCGGTCAAGCCTTGGGCTATAGCCAAGGGGCCGTGGTCAGTCTCGATAGCGCCACAGGTGAGATTCGTGCCTTGGTGGGCGGGTTTGATTACCAGGCCAGTCAGTTTAACCGGGCCACCCAGGCCCTACGGCAACCGGGCTCGACCTTTAAAGTGTTTGCCTATGCCGCCGCCCTAGAGCAGGGGATCTCCCCCAGTCAGTCCTATAGCTGCGATAGCTTCACTTGGCAGGGACAGTCCTTTGAGGGCTGCCGCTCCGGCGGGGGCGCTTTAGATATGTATTCGGGCATGGCCCAGTCAGAAAATGTGGTGGCGCTGCGGATTGCCGAGCAGGTGGGGCTAGACCAGGTGATTTCCATGGCCCGCCGCCTGGGCATCACCTCAGAACTGCGGCTGACCCCTGGCCTAGTGTTAGGAGAAAGTGAGGTGACCCCCCTGGAATTGACCGGAGCCTTTGGGGCGATCGCCAATGACGGCGTTTGGAATCCGCCCCACGGGGTGAAGCGGGTCCTCGATAGCAGCGACTGCACCGACCCCAACGACGCCAACAGTTGTCGTGTCATGTACGAATTTGGCCAAACCGGTAACACTCAGCAGCAAATCTTAGCGCCCCAAATTGCCAACCAATTGACCGGCCTGCTGCAAGGGGTGATCCAGAGCGGTACGGGGCGCACCGCCTTTTTGGGCCTAGGAGAAGCGGGCAAAACCGGCACCACCAACGACAACCGCGACCTCTGGTTTGTGGGCTATATCCCCAGCGACAACCTGGTGACGGGGATCTGGCTGGGCAATGACGACAACAGCACCACCAACGGCAGCAGTGGCCAAGCCGCCGCCCTGTGGGGACGGTATATGGAAGAAGTGGCGCGCTAACCGGGCCTGGAATTATCGAAAAGTTGATAGCCCCAAATGACCCCGTCAGCCTTGAGCGCGTCTAGCCAATCCAGAGAAAAGGCTGTGCCAAAAGCGATGGACTCAAAGTAGTCGTAGGCCGCAAACTGTACCGAGCCCTGAACCTCAATTTCGAGATGCATGATTTGACAATCGAGGTGCTCCTCAGCGGTGAGCATCATGATCAAGGTTGCTGTATCGATCGCGCTGAAATCAATCTGTTGACCAAAACCGGCCAGTTCGCTGGTGCTGCCCATGAGCGGCGACTGACGACCAATGGGCCAAGCTGGCAGGGGGGCAAAGTCAAACGCCTCAATCAACCAAAGCGCCAGCCGAGTTTGGGGGCTGTCCAAGCCGCTGACCACGGCTCGCAACAGCTCGTCTAAGCGGTCAACGTTAGCGTCTATGTACCCTTGATGGGCCATCTGGTTTGTCCTGATTCTTTACATCATGGTCATAACCCCATCAGTACGCGCTGGTTTCTCGCAAATTTTCGCAGAACCGCCCCATGGACGTTGGTTGTGATTAGGAGACTGGAGGCGATGGCTAGCCCCCTTGCCCCTTAAGCACCCCTAATCTCAGCAATAGTGATATCACTTGAGCCGCCCGGTCCTAGGGTGCTGATAGTGTCGGATGGTACTTTTTGCCTGCCATCGACCATGGCAAAATAGCGCGACTGAGTTGTCCTGCTCTACCTATAGCAGTTGCAGCGTCAGGCTTGTTCGCGTCTAGACCCAACTCAGGGATGGTTACGCCTGAGATCACCCTGAAATTATTCAGTACCTGAATTCATGCAGGAATCGGCGCGCCGTGTCTTAACCGGAGTTATTTTCTTTCTCTTGACGGTCGTGACCGCAATCCTGGGCTATGTCTGGTTTGGCTGGACGCCCCTAGAAGCCATTTACATGGTTGTGATCACCATTTTGGGGTGGGCTACGGCGAAGTGAAACCCCTCGAAACCCCCTTTCAGAAAATTTTTACGATTCTCGTGATCATCGCGGGTACCACATCTGCGGTTTACAGCGTCGGAGGATTTGTACAGATGGTCACCGAGGGGGAAATCAACCGGGCCTTTAGCAATCAACGTAAACAATTGACCATAGCCAATTTGCGCGATCACGTAATTATTTGCGGATTTGATCGCATGGGGCAAGTCCTCGCCGATCAACTCAATGCCGCCCGCGAACCCTTTGTGGTGGTAGAAAACGTCCCCGAACGGATCGAAGTCGCTGAGACCTCCGGGTATCTGCATTACCCAGGGGATGGCACCCATGAAGCCACCCTAGAGGAAGTGGGCATTCAAAGGGCCAAGGCCCTAGTGGCAGTGCTGCCGGATGATAAAACCAACGTATTTATTACCCTGACCGCCCGCGATCTCAACCCCAAGATCAAGATTTTAGCGCGGGGAGAACTCCCCCCCACTGAGCGCAAATTGCGGCTGGCTGGAGCCGATCACATTGTCCTACCTGACACCATCAGCGCCATTCAGATCTCTAACTTAATTACTCGGCCCACCGGGATGGATTTTCTGAACAATACCTACGAACGCAGTTATCTGAATGAGTTTCTGGCCAATGTGGAAGTGCAGATGGAAGAACTCCAAATCAAGGAGCAATCACCCTTTGTCGATAAAACGCTGATGGAAATGCAGGTGCGCGGCAAAGGTGCTTTTATGGTGATTGCCCTGCGTCGCCTGAACGATCGCTTGATTTTCCGGCCCTCACCGTCGCAATTGCTGAATGTAGAAGACACGGTCATTGTCATTGGCCATCAAGATAAGCTGCCTCAGTTTGCTGAGCATTATCACTTAAAGCGCTACTACATCAATCAACAGAGAACGCCGGTGGCATGGGCCGCTGCCAATACAGAACTTCAGTCTTGGCAGGGCGCTCAGGGTTCGGAAAATTGACGCGCGCTATTACAGCAGGCTGCATGGCTTTGCCACCCAGGTCTATAGCCAAACTGCCGGCAAAGCTTTGCGGCATTGGACGGCTAAC
>JAAUQE010000365.1 GCA_012032425.1 Leptolyngbya sp. RL_3_1
GCTGGGTCACAACCGAGAGCCCTAGACCTGGCGGCTTAAATAGCCCTAACCTTGAACAAGGGGCTTAAGCCCCTTGCCTTGGGTTTGTAATGGTTGGGTTAATTCCGCCCTTGAGTACTAGCGGTGACCAAGACCACCAATCGGTCAATTGTGACGGGATGCTCACCTACACCGTCATAATGTCCTTTTCTTTCGCGGCTAGGGCTTCATCGACCTGCGCGGTATATTGATCCGTCAGCTTTTGGATCTCATCTTGATAGTCCCGAGATTCGTCTTCTGAGATATCGCCATTTTTTTCTTGCTTACGAAAGAAATCAATCCCGTCCCGGCGAATATTGCGGATGGAGACCCGCCCTTCTTCTGCATATTTTGCCGCCATTTTGGCGAACTCTTTACGGCGCTCGCTGGTGAGGGCGGGAACATTCAGGCGGATCAAGGTGCCGTCATTGTTGGGGACCAGCCCCACATCAGACAACGTAATGGCCTTCTCAATCGCAGCCACAGAGCTGGGGTCAAAGGGCTGAATCATCAAGGTACTGGAGTCGGGCGTACTGATGTTAGCCAAAGACTTGAGGGGGGTGGGGCTACCGTAGTAATCGACCGAGATCCGATCCAGCAAAGATGCATTGGCACGACCGGTGCGAATGGTGTTGAAGGCGCGGCGGGTAGATTCTATCGCCTTACCCATGGCTTCCTCGATGTCACTTAAATCAGCTAATTTCACAGGACTCTCTCACAATTGTGCCGATGGACTCTCCCATCACGGCCCGACAGATATTGCCGGGGACCGACAGGTCAAACACCATGATCGGGATATTGTTATCTTTGCATAGGGCGATCGCCGTGCTGTCCATCACCTGCAAATCATGGGTCAAGACATGACTGTAGGTGAGGGTGTTAAACCGTTTCGCCCCAGGATGGATTTTGGGATCAGCATCATAGACCCCATCCACCTGAGTGCCTTTGCAAAGCACCTCAGCGTTAATTTCCGCCGCCCGCAGCGCCGCCGTCGTGTCTGTGGTAAAAAACGGATTGCCTGACCCCCCGCCAAAAATCACCACCCGATTTTTTTCCAGATGGCGGATGGCGCGGCGACGAATATAGGGTTCGGCGATTTCTTGCATCGAGATGGCAGTCTGAACGCGCGTGGGCACATCTGCTTGTTCTAACGCATCCTGTAGGGTCATGGCATTCATAATCGTGCCCAACATGCCGATGTAGTCCGCAGTTGCCCGGTCCATGCCACCAGCGGCCCCTTTGATACCCCGAAAGATATTGCCGCCCCCCACTACAATGGCAATCTCAATGCCTTGCTTGACCACCTCTGCCACTTCTTTCCCGATGGCTTGCACCACCTCGGGAGCAATCCCATAGGCCAAATCACCCATCAGGGCTTCGCCACTTAACTTCAGCAAGACCCGTTTGTAAGGGGTGCCCATGCAGTCACCATTAATTGTCAGCAGCGGTCAATTCCTTCAAAATATTGGGTGCGTTTCTAGCAGAAGTCAAGGAGAGACTGCCAAAAAGTTGCCATACTTCTTGATTTCTTTAGATCGGTGCTAAGGGCAGGGCGAACTGCACGGATCAAACTGACCCCAATGAAAAACGCCCCAATGAAAAACGGTAGAGTAATGGGGCAGTTGCAGACTGGTCAATGGTGCAGACCCGGATAGCAGATTTCGCTTTACCCGCATCCCTGTTCCAGGCGGGGTGGGTCGGACTTTGGCTTTTAGGGGTGGGCGTCGCCACCGAAACGGTTCGTCGGTATACGACCGCTTCCCCAGAAATTACGCGCAAAATTGTTCATATTGGAGCCGGTAACGCCATTGTCTTGGCCTGGTGGCTCGATACCCCCACGTGGATGGGAGTGACAGCGGCGATTGTATTCAGCGCGGTTGCCCTGTTGTCTTATCGCCTGCCGATTTTGCCCGGTATCAATAGTGTCGGTCGCCCGAGTTTAGGCACCTGCTTTTATGCGGTCAGCATTGGGGTGTTGACGGCCCTATTTTGGCCGATTCAGCATCCTGAGTTTGCCGTCATTGGCGTTCTCAATATGACTTGGGGCGATGGGCTGGCCGCCCTGGTGGGCCAAGCCCATGGCCGTCACCCCTATCGAGTTTTAGGCTCCTCTAAAAGTTGGGAGGGGTCTTTCACCATGCTGATGGTGAGCTTTACCGTTTGCCTAATCGTTTTAGGGGTGACCTATTCCTGGAGCCTTGCCAGCTTAATGGTGGCGGCGATCGTTGCCCTGACTGCCACGGCCCTAGAAACGCTTTCGATTTTGGGCTTAGATAATCTCACCGTGCCCTTGGGGAGTGGTCTGCTGGCCTATGGGCTGGCCCAAGGCTGGCTGGCAATTTAGGCCCACCTATTCTGGTGTCTAGACCCCTCGCCCCTGCTGCCCCCCTGCTCCCGACATCGGGTTAGAACGGATGCCATCGGGTACTCATTACCCTGGGCGCGATCGCCCTAGGGAGTTCAAACGATGGACAGCTCGACCAAACTGGCGATCGCCCCAGCCACCAAAGCCATCAGCGCATAGCGCGTGACACCCGAGAGCTGCGGGCCAGTGGCAGGCCGCTTCAAAAAGGCATAAAGGTGAGGCGCACCCAGCATAAAGAAAATCAGGCCCAAGATACTGGTACGAGAAAAGTCAGGCTGATGACGGGAATGAATCGGGTGAGTCGTCATGGCAAAGCACAAATAGAAGTCAGGTCAAGGTAGAAACGTCAATTTTGTAACAATTTATTAATTATTCTTGACCTGAGTCTAGTCAATTTAAATTGCCTTGGCAAGGGGGTGGCGTCATCCAGGACAATCGTGGGACGTTCACCGTTTAGGAATGAGGATTTAATAACTCCGCAATTCTTGCTCCCTCTCCCAAACTTGGGAGAGGGCCTACTGTTTATACACATCTCTGAATTAAGCGACATGGGCTGATCCCCCACTGTCGCCGCCCCTACGCCCTGCGGGCAGGCTGCGCCAAAATCAAGGGGGCTATTCACGCTTTGGACTGGGATGCCCCCTTGACAAGGGGGGTTGGGGGGGATCAAACCCATGAATCCACTTAGCCGTTTACTTGTGTATA
>JAAUQE010000011.1 GCA_012032425.1 Leptolyngbya sp. RL_3_1
TCTGCTGCACCAAAAACGTAAACCGCTTTTGGTCAATTTTGACTAGGCGGCAGTCGGTTTTGGCGATCGCCGAGGCGCTGCGGGGACAGCCGGGATTGATCAGGGCCATTTCCCCCAGGGCTTCGCCTTGACCGAAACAGTCAAACACCTGGTCCTTCAGTAAGATCTCCACTTCCCCCGCTTGGATGATGTACATGTCGTGACCGACATCCCCCTCGGTAAAAATGGCCGTCCCAGCCGCAAAGTTTTCGGTGTTGGGATCTCTGCTGAATAGTTGAAAGTGTTCCATCGGCTGATCTCTGGGCGGGTCTCGGTATTGATCGCTGTGATCTGACCATTTTATGGGGTTCAGTCGCAACGCCCTAGGGGTCTGTCAATCCTGAACATCAGGGTTTGGGGAATCACTCTCCAAGAGCGGCAGGGGGGCGTAGGCGGTGGCCCGCTCCGTGGGCAGGCGACGCAGCAGGTCAAATTCCACCAGCTTGTCGAGTCTGGGCAGGATTTCGTTAAAGGTTTCTACCTTCAGCCGCTCCAGCTCTGCCAGGGTAACGCTGTCATCGTCGAGCACCCCTTTTTCCAGCACCATGTCCAGCAGGTAATAGTCTTGGGGGGGTGAGACCGGGTTGGCCCCGCAGTTGGTCGCGGGCATAGGCGAGGCCAACTTGGAGCACGTCGTCGGTAATGCGGGGCGCTTGCAGCTCTGCCGCCTTGAGCAGCACGTAGTTGGCGAAGCGGTTGAGCCAGCGGGGGATGCCCTCGGCGAGGCGGCACAGCTCCCGCGCTGTCTCGGGAGTAAAGGGGTGGACGGGGTTGAGGTCGTCGGGATTATTGGGATTAGCGGGGCGGCGGCGGGCCACGGCCAAGTAGTTGACCAGCAGTTGGTAGCTGGTGTCTGCGTCGAGGGGCTCTAGCTTGAGGGGCAGGTCAAACAGACCTCTGTCGCTGATCAAATAATCTTGGGTGATGCCGGAGGGGTGACCGGTGAGCAAAAACCAGGCCCGACCTTTGAGCAAACCCTGGGCATTGAGCAGCAGTTGGCGGGCGCGGGCGGGGTCTTGCTTGTCGAGGTCGTCGATGGCGATCACGACGCGCTGATATTTAGTCAGGGCGCGATCCAACAGATCCTGAAAGCTGAGGGTGGGGAATTGTGGGGATTCGGGGGCGACGGTGGATTCTTCGACCGTGCCTTTAAAACCATGTCTGCTCCGGCGGTGGTTTTTCTATCCCGCAGCGGTTTCCCCGGTCGCAGCCCCAGGCGATTGAGCTGGTATTGCGCCCAGTCGTCGTCGGGGAGCTGGCGGGCGAGGGCGATCAGGGCAGCGGTGGCCAGGTCGGTGTTGGGTTCGAGGGTGATCACGGCGGTGAGGGTGTCTTTCATATTTCGCTCTAGACCCATCAGCACCTCTCGCACAAAGGCGGTTTTGCCAATGCCAACCCAGCCATAGACCAAGATGGATTTGGCATTCTGGCTCCGCAACAGGTTGATCACCTGGCCCAACTCTTGCCGCCGCCCGGTGAAGACCTCGTTTAACTTGTCCAGTTTCTCGGCGCTTTCGGCAAAGGGGATGCCGGTCAGATTCCACTGGTCGTAGACACCATCGCTGGCGGCAAACAGCTCGTCGAAGGGGTTCATGGGGTTGATCGCACTCCTCTCAAGTCCAGTTAATTGCCCTGCATTCTGCATTGGGCGCAGGCCCCTGCGCCCCTACGTTTCCTGCGCTAATTTCTGAGCCAGCTTTTGGGCCAGCTCGTAAGTGTCTTGCACGTTGGCGAGGTGGGTGTCGTCACCGAGGGTGCGGTACTGGTCACAGGCTTGGTTCAGCTCCGCGATGGCGTCATCCACAAAATTCAGCCGCAACAGCAGCCGCCCCAGTCCGGCCCGACAGGCCGCTTCGCCGGGTGGGTTGGCCTCGGCTTGGTAGAGGCGCAGGGCATCGCGGAAATACATCCGGGCTTTGTCGAAATTGCCCATCAGGTAATGGGTGCGGGCAATCTGCTGGAGGGCATCGGCCCGACCCAGACGATTCTCGGCTTGGCGATAGGTGTCGAGACTGGCTTCGAGCTGGGCTAAACCCTCATACCATTGGCCATCTTGGGTGAGGGCCACCCCCAGTTGATAGAGACTATCCCCAGCCTTGGCGCGGTAGGTTAGCTTGCGATCTGCCCAGGGGGTGGCGGTGGCGGCCTCTTTATAGGCAGCACTAGCTTGCAGCAAAGCCGATGAATCTTGATGTAATCTGTAGCGATACTCGAATATTGCACCTAAGGTGTAGTAGACATTTGCATAACTTTCTGTTCCTTGACTCGCTATCTTTCCTGCTATGCCGAGATCTGAAATAGCCTTATCTAGATCTATTATTTTCCCTGTGAACTCGGACCTTTCCAATAGAGCTGAAATGAGGTTTCCTTGAGTGTTGGCCCACTGCTCTGGGAAAGATTCTGGTGAATATACTTGCAACGCTGCTTCATAGGCAATGACCGCTCGACTAATGTTTTCTTCTCGTCTTCCTCGAATGCGAGTTTTATATGCGGCCCCCAAATTATTTTGAAGATTTGCCCATTCCCAAGGGAAAGCTTCTTGAGAATAGACTTGCAGAGCTGATTCATAGGCCAAGAGCGCTTTTTCTTGATTCTCTTCTTGTACTCCATATAAACGACTATCGTATGCAGTACCCAAGTTGACTTGAGTCATTGCCCACTGCATAGGAAAAATCTCGCGAACCCTAATTTCTAAAGCAGCCTCATAAGACAGTATTGCCTGTTCAATATTATCTGCTCTTTTTCCTTGAATACGGTCTACATATGCATTTCCCAGATTATTTTGGATTTGTGCCCATTCTTCAGGAAAGGACTTACGCTTTTTTATTTTCAATGTCGCTTCATATGCAGAAATTGCTTGTTCAATATTTTCTGCTCTGGTCCCTGCAATCCTATATAGGTAAGCGCTACCTAGATTGTTTTGAATCTGTGCCCAATCTCCAGGAAAATCGTCTTTGTTTTTGATTTCCAAAGCCGCTTTATAAGACGAGATTGCTCGTTCAATATTCTCGGCGCGATCTCCTCGAATACGGTAGAGATAGCTGCTAGCAAGATTGTTTTGGGTTATAGCCCAGTCTTGAGGAAAGACAGCGCGCGGATATATCTGTAAAATGGCTTTATAGGTGGAGATACTCAATTCCAAATTGAGCGCACGATCACCTAACGGAAATTTCCAAACTGTATTTCCAAAATCCCCAAAAACCGCGACTACCTGATTGAGTTGATGGAGCGACTTTGCTGTAGTCCATATTCTAAAAATCAATGGCAGAGCAGTTAGCAGCTCTTTATTAAGGTCGTCTAGGTGATCTTTTAAAAATTCGTTGAGTTGAGCCGTATCTTCCCCAATGGCCTCCCACCGCGCTCGAAAGGCGGTCATGAAGGCAAGGGCTTGGGGGGGAATCTCGGCGGGACCCATGGGGGGTAATGCGGGGGAGCTGTCCCAGGATCTTAGGCGATTTCTTGAATCGGGGGCTGGAACTCAGCGAACCGACCCCATGGTTTTCAAAAAAAACACCACCCCATCACCCCTCCACCCCTCCACTGATACCCTAAAGAAGCTCTTTCCCCCTTTCCCAGCCGCTATGAAATCCGTTATCGCTGTCCCGTTGCCCGATCAAGCCTACGACGTGATCATCGCCCCCGACGGCCTCGATCATGTGGGCACCTGGTTGGCCAGTGGTCAGCGCCCCGTCAAGCCCGGTCAAAAGCTGCTGCTGGTATCGAACCCGGTCGTGTTTAAGCATTACGGCGATCGCGTCCTTGCCGCCCTCACCCAAGCCGGGTACCGGGTCAGCATCTGCATTCTGCCCGCCGGGGAACGCTACAAGACCCTGAAATCCATCCAAAAAATCTACGATGCCGCCCTGGCGGAAGGGCTAGAGCGGGGCTCGGCCCTGGTGGCCCTCGGCGGTGGCGTGATTGGGGACATGACCGGTTTTGCCGCCGCCACCTGGCTGCGGGGGATCGCCTTTGTGCAAATCCCCACCTCACTCTTGGCCATGGTGGATGCCTCCATTGGCGGCAAGACCGGCGTCAACCATCCCCAGGGCAAAAATTTAATTGGGGCCTTCCATCAGCCCAACCTGGTGGTAATTGACCCACTGGTGCTGCAAACCTTGCCCACCCGCGAGTTTCGGGCCGGGATGGCGGAGGTGATTAAGTATGGGGTGATCTGGGATGGGGAGTTATTTAGCCAACTGGAAGCGGCCCCTCGGCTCGATCAGTACCGCTCGGTGTCGGCCAACCTGTTGCAGCTGATCTTGACCCGCTCCTGTCAGGCCAAAGCCGATGTGGTGACCCAGGATGAAAAAGAGGCGGGGCTGCGGGCGATCTTGAACTATGGCCACACCATTGGTCATGCCGTCGAGAGCGCCACCAACTATCGGGGGGTTAACCATGGGGAAGCGGTGGCGATCGGCATGGTGGCGGCGGGGCGAATTGCCACCACCGGGCGCTGTGGGCAGCGGATATTGAGGCCCGCCAGCAGAAGCTGATTGAGAAGGCTAAACTGCCGGTCAATCTGCCGGGGGGGGTGCAGGTGGCGGACCTTCAAAGTCGATTGCTGGCGGACAAGAAGGTGAAGGATGGGCGAGTCCGGTTTATTTTGCCGAAGGCGATCGCCCAGGTTTTGATCACCGATCAGGTCACCCCTGGGGATATTGAGTCGGTGTTGCAGTCCATGGGGGCTGAGCCATAGCCGGTAAAATAGGGCGTTAGAATTTGATTCCCCCCGCTGCCGCCACCTCCCTTAATAAGGGATTGACATACTTGATTAACCAAAGCGTCCGCCCTCACCCTTTTCTTATATGCCAAAGGCTTTAAGCCCTCTCCCAGAGGGCGAGGGACTTGAATTCTGGCTCCCCTTCTCCCACTGGGAGAAGGGGTTGGGGGAGTGAGGGCCTCCTGGTTAGCAAAGTATATGAATGCCATTAATAAGGGGATAGGGATTCCATTCCGCTTCTGCTCACCTCTCTTGCCGCCATTGCCATGCAAACCCGAGATCGCCAAGCTCCCATCACCCCCCCCGAAACCTTATCCCTGGCCCGCCAAGGCTCCGTTAGCCGCACCACCGGGGAAACCGATGTGCAGGTGCGGGTCAATATCGACGGCACCGGCCAATGTACCGCTGAGACCGGGGTGCCGTTTTTAGACCACATGCTGCACCAGATTGCTTCCCATGGCTTGTTGGATCTGCATGTGCAGGCTAAGGGGGACTACGAGATTGACGATCACCACACCAATGAAGATGTGGGTATCACCCTAGGGATGGCGCTAAAAGAGGCCCTGGGCGATCGCAAAGGCATCGTCCGGTTTGGCCATTTTGTCGCCCCCTTGGATGAGGCGCTGGTGCAGGTGTCGCTGGACTTTTCAGGGCGGCCCCACCTCAGCTACGGGCTAGAGATTCCCACCCAGCGGGTCGGCACCTACGACACCCAACTGGTGCGGGAGTTTTTTGTGGCGATCGTCAACCATGCCCAGATCACCCTACACATCCGCCAATTGGATGGGATTAATTCTCACCACATTATCGAGGCCACCTTTAAGGCGTTCGCGCGATCGGTGCGAATGGCGACGGCAGTGGATCCTCGACGGGCCAGCCAAATTCCCAGCTCGAAGGGGGTTTTATAGCCTGCAATTTTTGTGCGGAATCAACGGAGAGGGTGGGATTCGAACCCACGGTCCTTTTGGGACATCCGATTTCAAGTCGGACGCATTCGACCACTCTGCCACCTCTCCAGAGGCGTCCCTATTCTAAAACATATTGGTTGCCCGGACTGGGGAGGGGCTGCTATGACGCCTGGGACTCAGATGACTGGAGCTTAGCTGGATTAACTGGATCGCTCCAGAGCTAACTCAGCTGTTAGGAAATCGATGAACTGTCTTGCCGATCGCCCCGATCGCCCATTGTGGCGAGTGGCCCATTGTAAGGCCCGCTGGATCAGCTCTGGTTCCGGCAGGGTGATCTCGGCTTGGGCGGCCAAATGTTTCACAATCTCGATATAGGTGGGCTGGTCGGCGGGCTCAAAGGTGAGGGTGAGGCCAAAGCGATCGCTAAAGGACAGCTTCTCCTGTAACGTATCCCAGGCTTGGATCTCATCCTGGTCGCTGGGGCGGGGCCGCTCTGAGAAATATTCCCGCACCAAATGGCGGCGATTAGAGGTGGCATAGACCACCACATTCTGGGGTCGGGCAGTGATGTTGCCCTCTAGCACCACCTTCAGGGCTTTAAAGGCATCGTCATCCTCTTCAAAGGACAAGTCATCCACAAAAATGATGAACTTTTGCGGCAGGCTACGCACCTGCTCCACAATCGCTGGGAGCTGGGTGAGTTCGCTTTTACCCACCTCAATGAGCCGGAGGCCGCGATCGCAATATTCATTCAGGAGTGCCTTCACCAAAGAAGACTTGCCCGATCCCCGACTGCCATAGAGCAAGACATGGAGGGCGGGATACCCCGCCAACAAAAATTCAGTGTTTTTCAGCAACTGCTGACGGGGGTGATCGTAAGCGGCCAATTGGCGCAGCCGAATCGGGTCTGGCTCGGCAATTCCCTGCAATTGGCTTCCTTGCCAGCGAAAGGCCCCATAGGCGCTAAAGGCCCCGACCCCATGGCGGCGATAGTAATGGGCGAGTTCTGCAAGCCCATCCTGCCAATCGGGGCAAGGTCGGAAAAGAGACCGGGGGCACCTCGGGAGCGAGGCTCCAGACCACGGGGGTCTCGGCAATTTGGCACACGGTCTGCACCCATTGGCTGAGTTGCTGCCCCTGGCAATGATAGAGGAGCTGGAGTCGCTGGAGGTCACGGCCCGCAGCGGTGACCAGGGCGGCGGGTAGTTCGGGGAGCGGATACCGCTGGGCTTGCTGAGAAAAGGGATTGTCCGAGAGCAGGATGTTTTGGACCAAGTGGGTGGGCCAGGTTTGCTGGGCTTCGGCTTGGGTTCGAAACCAAACCCCATAGGCGGTCATGCATTGGGTGGAGTCTTCGTGGCAGAGGGCCTCAAGCAGGGCTAACAGGGCTTGGCTAATGGGGGTCTCAAGCACCGACTGGTAGAGCAGTAAGGCCGCTGCTTGCTGTCGATAGCGCTGCACCATTGCGATCGCCTTTGCGGCCAATCCACCCATAATCATCCCCGTCGTTAGCTTGACTGCTGGTGCGCACCAGCCCAAATCACTCGATCCAGCCCAATAAAACTAGGCCAATAAAAAAGGAGGTGTTGGTGACACCTCCCTAAATTTAATCAGGAGAACCGCGTATCCGTATCCTTAGAAAAACCTCTGGGCGAAAAAAGAATCTGCGGGCGAAAGCATGGCGCTAAACGGACTGGGGGACCGTCGGGCGATACTGCGAGGGTTGAATCTGATATTTAACGAGGTTGGCCAACTCTTGGAGCTGACTGATCGCTTCTGCGCCCTCTAGTTTCATGAGTTCCCGGTCGTCTCGCATCTCGGTCCAAGTGATGCCGTAATCAGAGACCAAGAATCGAATCAGATGGTCGTCACCTAAGCTGACCATAAATGAAGCACTATTCAATTGCCCGCCGCAGGTGTAGCAGGAGGCCAAATATCCTCTTCCTTCCAGGACGGTGG
Source organism: Leptolyngbya sp. RL_3_1 (assembly GCA_012032425.1). Classification (GTDB taxonomy): domain Bacteria; phylum Cyanobacteriota; class Cyanobacteriia; order Phormidesmidales; family Phormidesmidaceae; genus PCC-6406. The sequence continues at coordinate 7,627 of JAAUQE010000011.1, forward strand.
CTAGGGCCTGGAGGTTCATGACCAAATCTTGAACAAATTGCTTATGCTGCTCTGCCAACCGGATAAACATACGCTAGCCTCCCAAGCATATAAACCCACGCTATGGATTTAACTTTATATTCTCTTAATGCTACCCCTGAATTGCCCTACTGCCTACTGGGTTACTTTAGCTGGGCTGATACTTGCCCCGTGCAACCCAAGTGGTCGGGGCATTTCGAGCCATTTTAGATGCTACACATCGCGTTGAAATGGCCTTCAGTTTGCCTCTCAAGGGAAAAACCACTGCTATCCATTCAAATAGTGAACCTGATTTTCTTTCAGAAATTTAGTTTTACCCACTATGTCTTAAGCCTTCCTCAGGTTAGCGGTGGGATTCAGGGGACACAGTATATTTCGAGACAGTCGCCATCGGGGCGGTTGTTGCAAAAGAGCAGGGCTATCCCAATTGCTCGAAGCTAGCCAGTATTAAAGCGGCCAGGGTTACAGAGCGCGTTGCAGCGGTGGCTAAATAACGGCGGCTAGTTAACGTCCCACCAGCCAAAACCAGGACCAATGAAGCGGACGGTGACCCAAAGGGCGATCATGCCGCCAATGCCGAGCCAAGCCCCCGTTGTGGTCCACCGCATGAACTGCTCGGCTTGCCCTTTGGTCACCGGTAGCCAGGGCAAGATGGGGGTTTCTTTGCCATAGTTCTCTCCCAGTTTTTCTTGGCGGCGCTTAGAGTCTCCCATGGGCTGAAGGTAGGGTTACGGCAGAAGGGACGGGATCACGGGCGAATCCGTAATTGCGATTATCATATCTTGCCTTGGCCCCGGTCCATGGAGGCAGCTTAGTACCGGGCGGCTCAAGTCTTGCTGAGCGCAGGGGTGCTTGAGGGGCAAGGGAGCTAGAAAATTGAGTTAGTCACTGGCAATGGGTCGAATCTAGCCAATTGGACTCTAGCTGGTGGAGGCGGGCAAAAGGACTTAGGGCATCGAGAATCTCACGGCCATAGCTGCGGGAGTTGACCCGGCTATCGAGCAGGGCTACAGTTCCTTGGCGCTGGCGCACGGGGGCGATCGCCCGCTGTAGTTCATTCAGAGCGGTGGGCAGAAGATAGAGACGAAACCAGTCTTGCCGTTTGCGCTTGTAGCTGGCCACCCGACCCGCCACGGTGGGGTCTTCGAGGGATGGAATCGGCAAGGTGGCAATGATCAAAAGCTGGGGCTGAGGCAGTTGCCGCTGGTGAGTGCGCCAAAACTGCCAGCCACTGACGAGAATGCCATGGTCGGCAACGGTGGTTGACTCGACTTGGACGCGGGAGCCGAACTGGGCGGCTAGGGTTGAACCGATTTGGCCCTTCAACGGCAGATCGCCCACCAAAATGACCACCGGCCCCTGTTGGGCGAGGGGGGTGATCAACAAATGCACCAGCTCATGGCTGAGCAAGGACTGAAATTCGGGATTGTTGGGCGGCGGTAACCGATCAGGGAGATAGAGTTGAATGCCCTCGGCGCGGCGATCGGGGCCAAACTTTACACAGGTTAAATCTGAGAGCCCCAGCCGTTGCCGATACATTGGGGCCTCGGCAGTGGTGTCTAAGTCTCCCCCAATTAAGACGAGGGGCTGCTGCGCCCACAGCGGCTGCGCGATCGCCGCCACATGGGCGGGGGCACTGCACAACTGCCACTGGCCCTGATCCCGGTTGATGACGGTCCAGAGTAACAGGTCTGCCGCTTGGCTCCAGGCGGCTTGCAATTGCCGCCAGGGCTGGGGGAGCGGCGCAGTGCTGTCAGCGCTTAGCCCCGTGAGGAGCGCTTGGAGTTGGGCCTGCTCATCCGGGTCAACCAAGTGGCAGCGGTAGGGATTGGGCGGATGCTGAAAAACCTGCTGGGTCAACTGGATTCGCACATCCCGAATGGTCTCGCGATAGTGGGGATAGGCTTGCATTAGTGCCTCCCAAGCTCGTGCCCCGAGGGTCAGAGTTAAGCTCTGGCGAATCCAATCTTCTAAATCATCGCTGCCGTCAATCACCACCGGCAGACCTTTAGGAAACCGGTTTTGGGGATGGAGCTGGTCGGACAGCCATGCTGAGGGAGAGGTGATCAGCAGCCCTTGAAACTGAGGATCGGGCCAGCGATCGCCACAATGAACCGGCTTACGGCTGGGGAGCCACTGCTGCAACCGAGGAATATCAATCAGTTGCACGGCTTGCTGCAAGGGCTCAGGCAGCACCAAGATGGCGGGCTCAGGCCACATCAGCAGCGACATCAAATAGCTGAGACGATAGTTGCCGTCATAGACCGCTGAGCTACCCACCTGCATCAGGGCGCTGCGCCCCAGTCTCAACGCCCGAGCCACTAAACGGGCCATGGTGAGGTGATGGGGCCAGGTAATGGCAGCCTGTTGTCTCAGGAATGCCCTGAGTTGCTGATGAACCCTGGCTTCGAGCACGCGATCGATCTCAATCAGTACGGCAAAGTTGCCTTTCATTGTGACACAGGATTAGCGTGCCCTCAGATCGGCCTAAACCCTTGACATTGGGGCACTTGATCCCCGCTTGACTGATCTGCCGCGCCCTGAAATGGGTGGGGACTGCTGCGCTGGCTAGGGGGAGATGGGGAGATGGGGAGATGGGGAGGCCGGTCCATTAGGGCAGGCAAATGACCGGGCCGGAAGCGCGATCGCGCCATGGTAGCAGGGAGAAGGCTGGGGTGGCGTCTGGGTCACTGCCAAGGTGAAACTCTTGCACCCAGGCGGGCATGAACTTATCGCGGGCACGGCCATAAATCCGCACGGTGCTGACGGAGGTGAGTTCTAGGGCTTGTAGGATCTGGCGAATACCCGTGGCCAGCCCAGTTTCATCAGAGACATCAGGGGCCTCAACCAAAACCTGGAGATAGTGGTTTTGGAGATAGACTTTGGGGTTGATGGCCAGCACTTTCAGGGCGCTATTGACCGTGCTTAGAAGGTCGGCGGTGGAGTGACAAGGAGAACAGGAAACGGGGGTGAGTGAGTTCATGGGGCGTTATAAAAAACACGCTGCTATGACTCATTCTGGAGACGTTTTCCCCTCCCGGAAAAATCGCAAAAGTTACCGATATATACTGAAATAAGGCAGTTTCAGGAGATTTGCACCAGGGTTGATCAGGATTTTTGCTTAAGTAAATTCCTGATTTTTGAGGTTAACTAACTCATTTTATTTGTCCGTGGAAGCAACTACTTGTGAACATCCTGAATCGTGAGCTGGATCGGGTAGTTGTTTTTGATTTGCTTGAGGGGAAACTGCACAAATTGTGCCTTGCCGGGGCATTGCCAGTCAAAACGATGGAGCAGGTGCATTGCCAACACTTTCATCAGGGTGGTGGCGAGCTGTGCCCCCAAGCAGGCATGGACACCGCCGCCAAAGGGGATGAATTCGTAGGGGCCACCTTCATTGCGATCGGGCAAAAAGCGATCGGGGTCGAACTGATCCGGGTGGGTGAAATGGGTTGTCATGGCATGGGCAATGCGGGGTTCGGCAATTAGGCTCCAGCCCTTTTCATACAGCACCCCATCCAGCACCACGGATTTGGTCAAGCGACGGGTCGCTGTTGAACTTGGCGGCAATACCCGTAAGGTTTCTTTGATGGTGGCATCCAGGTAGGTCAGTTGCTTGAGCGTTGCTGGAGTGATGTCGTTTAATCCCTGGCTGGTCTCTAGGACAGCAGCTTGCTCAGCGCGGAGGCACTGCAAAACTTCGGGATGCTGCCCGACTTGATAGATCCAGGAAGCAGCCAGACCGGTGACCTCATAGTGGGAGGCCCACAGTTGCAGCAGGCATTGGTTTTCGATCAGGTCGTTGCTAAATACGCCCTTGGGGTTGTCCTGCTGTTGGGCCAGCATCATCCCTAAAAAGTCAGTGGGGGCTTCGACCGGAGCCCTGCGCCGTCGCTGAATCACGGCCCGCATAAACTCAATCAGGTTTTCCCTAGCCTGGTAGCCGCGCCCAAAGGCGGTGAGGGGCGATCGCCATTTCAGCAACCCATAGAAGCCATCGAAAAAGGTCTTGTAGCAGCGTTTCAGGTCGGTTTTGGTGGCGATCGGTAGTCCGGCTAAAGCGGCATCCCCTTGATCAACGGGGATCCCCAACAGTAGCGGGGCCAGTACGTCAAAACTGACTTTTTCCACTGAGGGGACCAAGGGCAGAGGGGCATCTCTGGCAGACATACGTTCCCAGGTTTGTAGATGCTGGGCAATCACCCGCTGCATGTGGGGAATGTAAGCCGCCAACATGGAGCCCGTAAACCCTGGCCTCAGCGCTGTTTTGCGCTGGCGGTGCAGATCGGGCCGTTGGAACAGGCTGTATTCCCCGAACATGGCCATGGTGGTGGGCGGCAGGCCAATTTCGGTATAGTCGCCGTCGCCGTTAAAGGCCATCTGAATGGCGCGGGACGATCCCACAAAGACGGTGGTGCCGCCAAAGACGCGGGTCTGAAAAATCGGGCCATGGCGAGCTAGGTTTTGACGGCAAAACTGATCGGGATCGGCGATGTAAGCCAGAGTGTCTGACCAGCGGGGGCAGCGCGGGGGAGCGGCGGGGGCGATCGCCGGGGCTTCGCCCTCACTCAAAACCAAAACGTCACTGGGAGTATCCATGGAGGCGATAGATCAGGGCTGATAGCGGTTTCGTCTATCGCTACTGTAGGCGCATTCTTTTCGCACTGACTGGCGGGGTTGCAAGGCTTGAGCTCGTTCTCTGTGGGCTTCGGCAAAACGGCTACGTTTTACCGAAGCGCTTACCTGGAGTTAGCTTTTGAGTGCTAGCGATAACAGCCGCTAAGACAACTGATCAATCACGGTGGCCATGTCAAAGTCTTGGACGGTGAGACCACCGGCATCGTGGGTGCTGAGGGTGATGGTGACGCGGTTATAGGAGATGGCGAGATCGGGGTGATGACCTGCGGCTTCGGCGGGGTCAACCAGGGCGTTGACGAAGGCGATCGCGCTGGGAAACCCATCAAAGGTTTTCGTTTGCTCGATGGTTTTGCCTTTGAGGGTCCAGTTGGGGTGTTGACTGAGTTGGGCTTGAATCTCGCGATCGTTCAGTAATGCTGCCATTGCGTTGGTCCAAATAGAGGTTATGTTGGCATCTTAAAGCTTGAGCGACCCAGTCATGGGGCTAACCTTCAGATAGTTTGCGGTGAGCTAATCGAGAAGGTTTAGATTGGTTGACACTATCGCAAAAAGGGTAGGATGGTCTTACTGTAGCTGTGTGTACACCCTATTTGACGGTAGATGCTAGTCATACCTGACAGTGAGAGAGTAATATACGGCAAAAGCCCTCTTTTCGAAGTTATTTGCCAAGTTAGGTTCCCTACAATCTTAAAAATTGGACAAGGTGAACCTGTTGATTTCCAAGAAGAAATCAGAGGTGATTACCCAATTTTCTCTATTTCAGCACCTCAAATGCCTGAAGAGTTAAAGAACACGTTAAAAGTTGCAGGAATAGGCATTCCTATAGAGTCTTCTTCATATGAATTCAAGTCAGAGGACGGAAGTTGGAAAATTTCTCTGACCAAGGAATTTATTGCTATCACAACCACGGCGTACCGAAAATTTGAGGACTTCAAAAGTCGATTTGAGTTGATTCTTAAAATTTTCAACAATGTCTACAGGCCATCTTTCTTCTCTAGGATTGGATTGAGGTATCAAGACCTTATTGTTAGATCTGCTATTGGTTTAGAAGATTTAGAATGGAATGCTCTTATATCGAAGAACCTTGCCTTTGAACTACACGATCCTGCGATAAGCAGAGGCGTTAAGTATTATATGAAGAACTTTAGTTTCGTTATTGGTGAACAAGAGTCTTTAAGCCTAAAACACGGGATTGTAGAGGCAACTATAGGCAAGTCCAAGGAAGACGGCTACTTAATTGATTCTGACTTTTTCTCGACAAAAAAGGTTGTTTCCACAGATGAGTTATTCGACACACTTTCAGGACTTAATCGAAAATCAGGAAGGCTCTTTCGCTGGAGCATCACCGACAGACTCCATGCAGCCATGGAGCCAACAGTCCTGGCTTAGAAATAGAACCGATGGAATTGTCGAGATTCAAATGGATGATCCTGAAATGGCAAGCCTTTTCATAAAATGTTTGAGTCATTTATTTTCGATAATGTCTTGCTCTAAAAAAGGTATGCAAGAAGCATGTGAAGAACTTGCTGGGATAAATGATTTTTACTTGGAGAGGGTTAGCCGATTGCCTTTTAGCGTCGGTCCGAAAAAAATAGAAATAGGGAGTGTTGAAATTCAATCTACGAAAGTAAGCCAGCCTTTTGTTTTTGATCCTGATTAGTTTTGAAGGTTTATGCGAGTCAATCGGGCTAAGCGTATTTATCAGCCTTCACCATCGAATTCCTTGCGGCAATGTGAGATCTTGAGTGGAGTATCGCAGGTAATTCCAACTAGCGTCAATTTTTCATCAGTTCTAAACACTGGTGAGAGTGGTGCCTCTACAGATCTAGCTCTCAATGCACGCGTTGACATATTAATCCATAACTACGCAATAATAGTCACTCAGGATTGTGACTTAGACTGGGACTACCGTGAAAGAAGTAAGCCTTCAGAGAAAAGAAATCCTGGTAAAATGCTCAACTCGATTTCCTTTTGTGAAGTTTATGCAGCACAAGATATTAGGTATGACACCAACCGAATTCAAAATAGAAAGGATTGGGATAAAGTGCCTGGGAATAAAAATGAGAGGTTTCATTTCTTCGAAAAAATAAGTCCTGAGTGTGACCGCCAGTCTTTAGGTGTACCTGAACTTGCTTCTGATTTTAAGCAAGTGTTTTCAGTTCATGCAGATTACGTATACGCTCAACTAGAAGAAGGGACAGTAAAAAGAAGAGCAACGTTATTTAGTCCATATCTAGAGCATTTTTCGAGCCGCTTTTATAGGTGGCACAGTCGCGTTGGTCTTCCTTTTCAGTTTGAAAGTGAATAGAGACTTGGGAATCTAACTGTTTTATAGCTTCTTCAGGCTCAGCGTGCACAATCAGCTTGTACAAACCCTTAAAAGACTTACCTGTTTAGTAGCTGGGTTGGCTCTTCTTGGATATCGCGTGCAGCGCTCAGGAAGGCTATGGGATAGATTTTAGGAGTAGAAGCACTCAGGGATGTTCAGGGGTGTAGCAATGATGCTGATCTTTGTAAAACCCTCTCAATTTTAATTCACCTGAAATTGCCCTTTGAGCACCGTGACCGCTTGACCACTGATGAAAACCCGATCGCCCTCACCACTCACCTTCAATACCCCACCCCGCGCCGAGACCTGATGGGCTAATAGATCAGTCTTGCCCAGCTTGCCCTGCCAATAGGGCGTCAGCGCACAGTGGGCCGAGCCCGTCACCGGGTCTTCATCCACCCCCGCCGATGGCACAAAATAACGCGAAACAAAATCCACCGTCGGATCATCGGCGCGGCTGGTGACAATCACCCCCATCATCGGCAGAGTTTTCATCAGGGCAAAATCGGGCTGGAGCGATCGCACCTCCTCCTCAGCCGCCAGCTCCACCAGATAGTTGGAATTGGGAGCACCCAGATTTTGACCCACAAACAGCGGTTCAACCCCATCCAAGCAATCGATCAACACCGGATCGGCAGGAGTGACAGTTATGGTTTCCGCCGGAAAATTGAGGGTGATCCAATCGCCCTGCTTCGTGGCGGTGAGGGAGCCCCCCCGCGATTGAAACCGCGCCGCTTGGTCGGGGGCAAGATATCCCTCACTCCAGAGCACATGGGCACTGGCCAGGGTGGCGTGGCCGCACAAATTCACCTCAACGGTGGGGCTAAACCAGCGCAGTTGGTAGCCCCCCTCAATGGGATATAAAAAAAGCGGTTTCCGAGAGATTCATCTCAGCAGCCACCGCCTGCATCCAGGCCGCATCAGCGGGTTCAGGCAACACACACACAGCGGCAGGGTTACCGCCAAAGGGGCGATCGGTGAAGGCATCCACTTGGGAAATAGCGAGAGAAGACGGGATTGGCATGGGGTGTTTTAGCGTTTTAAACAAGCAGATATTAGACCTCTTGCGTCAATTCTGAAAGCCCCCTAAATCCCCCTTTCTTGAATGCCCAGAGGGCTATATTCTGGGGGACTTTCAACCTCTGGCTCCCCCAAAGTTGGGGGCTGGGGGGCCTCGGAAACCGCAGTGTCATCACCAACGTTTCTAAATGTTGATTTCGCCATTGGTATCAAAGTTGGGGGACGGAAGGGGGCCTGATTGCTTTCGTGCAAGAGGGCTATTGATTGGTTAGGGGCGCACAGCCGTGCGCCCGCCCCATTCGAATTAACGGTTGTAGCGGCTTTCTAACCACTGACGGACATCGGTCTCATCGCTAAAGGTTTGGCGATCGCCGTTAACGGGATCCCAGACATGCCACTTAGGGTTGCCCCGGCGATCAATTTGGCAGCGCACGTGGGGTTGGTCGCTCCCGGCCAGACGGGTCATCCATTCGCCCAGAACCGTTTTGATGCGGTTTTGCGCAGGTGGAGCGGAGCGCGTTGCTGGGCTGTTGAGATTGGCGGTGCAGTAAGACGTTAACGGTTGGGATTGCATGGGAACCTCCATGGGTTCAAGGGCTTGACCTCGATAGCTCTACTCTGCCAATCGCCAATTCGAGTCGGAAGGTACACCTCAAGCAATTTCAGCTAGTACAGTTTCATTATTGTTGACTGTCCTAGCAAAAGTTGCCGAAACTGTACCAGCTCACTGCCGATTTGATCGCCTACAGTGCTGACATGACCTATGGCACTACATGGAACGCAAGGGTGCTGAGGGTCACTCACCCTGCCTGCGGTGCAACTATGAAAATTGCCGTTGATCGTCAAGCTACGGAACCGGTTTATCTGCAAATCCGCGATCGCATCAGCTATCTCATCCAAGCGGGTGGGCTAAAGGTGGGCGATCGCCTGCCGTCGATTCGAGCCATGGCCCAAACCACCAACGTCAACAAGCTGACGGTGATCGAGGCTTACAGCGTCCTTGAAGCCGATGGTCTGATTTATGCTCGCCAAGGGGCCGGGTATTTCATCAGTCAGGCCACCGTGACGCCCCCCGCCCGCCCCGCCAGTTTTGCCCCAGAGCAAACGGTAATTATTCCTGAGCAGGGGCTGACCTCGTTTTCGGAGGTCAGCGACGCCTTTTTGCAGGCCCATGCTCAGCCCGACATGATCAATCTGAGCAGTGGCTATCCCCAGGCTGCCGGGACCGAAGATCTACAGCGGATTGCTCGGCGGGCAATCAAAAACGTGGCGGAGCAACTGTTTCACCACAATCCGCCGGAGGGGGATCCGATCCTGCGAGAGCAAATCGCCCAACTGCTATCGCAACTGGGATTGGGGGCTGCCCCCCAGGACTTGATTGTCACCAATGGCTCGATGCAGGCCCTGTCCTTAGTGACGCAACATCTAATTCAGCCAGGGGACTGGGTGGTGGTAGAATCCCCCGGTTTCCATGCCTACCTGTCTTTGCTGCGGCAGATCAATGCCCGTATCATCGGCATTCCCATGACCGCGACCGGCATGAATCTGGATCTGCTAGAGCAGTTTCTCCAGAGCCATCGCCCCAAGCTGATCTACACCAACAGCACCCTGCACAACCCTACAGGTATCACCACTATTTTGGCCCATCGGCGGCGATTAGTGGAGCTGGCGGAGCAGTACGACTGTTGGGTGATCGAAGATAACGCCTACGAATGGCTCTCCTTTGATACGACGCCCCCGCCGATTAAGGCGCTGGATCTACCGCGATGGTCTAAGACCGGTCCAGAGAACCATCGCGTCATCTACACCGGCACCTTTTCTAAAACCCTGATGCCTGCCCTGCGATTGGGCTATGCGGTAATTACCGGTGACCTACATCGGCAGATTGTCGAGCGGAAGTTACTCCACGATTTTCATGTGTCCATTGTCTCCCAGGGGATCGTCCGAGAATATTTGGCCACGGGCCACTATCGACGGCGGGTCAACCATCTGAAGGCGCTCAACCAACAAAACCGCAGCGTCATGGTGCGGGCTTTGGAAGCGCATTTTCCGGATGAGGCGACTTGGACGATTCCCGCTGGGGGTGTCTTTCTCTGGGTGCAGTTGCCTCGCCAGGTGAATGTGGCCCAGTTGCACCGGGCCGCTGTGAACGAAAATGTCTTCGTGGGCAGTGGTCAGCCGTTTTTCCCCGACCAACAGGGGTATCCAGCTCTGCGCCTCGGGTTTGCCCAACCGATCGCCGATATTGAACGAGGGATTGCTGTGGTTGGGCAATTACTCAAGGCCCAAATGGCCTGCGCCCAGTCAGGGCAGCGTCATAACGGCAATTCATGATGGAATACGTAATGGCAATAATGACGGAATGCGTGCAACGTCGTTTACTATTCCTCTATTGCCAGGTAGGGAACCATGGCCATCGTCCAAACCGAGCTGTATTTGATTCGCCATGGCATCGCGACGGAACGTGGCACCTACGAGAATGACGGCGATCGCCCCCTCACCGCCAAGGGCATCCAACGCACCGAGGCTATGGTCAAACGGTTGTGGCAGTTGGGTCTGCAATTTGATGCGGTCCTGACCAGTCCGTTGGTACGGGCGCAACAAACCGCCGATATTTTAGTGCGGGTAGGGCTGGCTGCTAATGTCGAAACCTTTGGTGCGTTAAAGCCAGGGGGCCAGCTCACCGACTGGCTGGCTTGGTTGGACTGGTGGCAGGGGCACCGTGCCCAAGGGCGGGTGGCGCTGATCGGCCATGAGCCGGACTTGAGTGACTGGGGGCAACGGTTGGTGACGGGGGAAGGGGGCGATCGCTGGGTGCTGAAAAAAGCCGGGGTGATTGGCCTGATGCTACCTGCGGCTGAGGTGGCGCTGGGCCAGAGCGAGCTGTTTTGGCTCTCCTCTCCCCGATTACTGCTGGGGCAGGGGCTCACTTTTGGTTAAGAATGGAGCCGGTTGGGTTTCCCTCTAATTGGATATTTCCACCGGGGGATGTTGCTGGATGGGGACATGATCCAACGGCATTCTGAACGGGCTGCCGAGGGATGCAGTCATGAGTTCATACCTTGAATCAGTAGCGCCAGCGGGCAAGGTGGTTTAGGTAAACGCATATAACTTCCCTAAAGGGTTGCTTATCTGTCAGAAGTGACGCACAAGCACCCCATTCATCAGACTTAATTGTTAAAGGTGACACATAACATCCCGATTCCCTGGAGTGATGCGTCAAAAATTGGATATAAGCGCTGTAAATGGTGGTATTCTCACCCAGAAATGACGGATAAGATCCAAAAAAGCAGATCTTATCTACCAGATTTGACGCTAAATGTCTAGTTAGGCCCTTTGACCCTCAAGGGAATTGAGATTATGAACCGAATTGCCCTGAATAGTTTTGCCCTTGCCGTGGTCGCTGGCTGTGGATTAGCCGCCAATCATGCCGCCGCTCAGGTGACCCAGACGAACACTCTTCCTGCGGGAACACGGGTCGATCTAAGCGGCCTGCCTACCAACACCCCTATCAGCCCGACTGATCCTGTGTTTCTGGATGCGTTTATCTCGCTCATCACCGTCTCGAACGACCCGTCAACGAACAATGAGTTTTACGACAGCGGTGTTTTCGGAGCGGGTCGCACCCTTTTCGGAACCGAAGCAGGTGAGTTGATCGCTCTGGACGAGGGTGCAACCGTTGATTACGGGTCGCCGACCTTCACGATCGACTTTGCCGATACGGTATTCGAATTCGGTTTGAGGTTCGCAGATACTTCCAACCGTTTCGCCACCCCCCAGATCGAGTTTTTCCGCGACGCCACTCTGCTGGACAGCATCCTCATCGACGGAACTTACGATGCATCTACTGAGTTTGGATTCAGTGCTGCTCTCGGATTTGACCGTGTCGTGATCGATGTTGACACCGTTGGGACTGGATTTGGATTCGATGGTGTGGGCATCACTGATTTGACAACAGTGACGGCCCCAAAAGTGACGACCCCAACAGTGACTCCAACAGTGGTCCCCGAGCCAGCTTCCTCCACACTGCTACTGGGCGCGGCGAGCCTCGGACTGGTGCTCCGACGCAGGCGAGCCTAACCAGGTCACTTAGTGGACTTACGATAATTGCTGGAATTGGAGCGACAGGTGGCGATCTCCGCTGAGTTCCTAGACGTTAGAAACCACGATCGCACCTCACGCTGAATGCTTCGGCGATCTCATTCGTCACTCAACGCGGCCAACTCACGACCTCAAGTCATTAACTCAACAAGCTTACGAATCAGTACAATCCATCCAAGCGCAATGGTCGTTGAGAAGAATCCTAATGAAGTTCTAGGCAGTGCAACTCGGAATTTTCCAAAAGTTCTTGAATTGCTGTAGATCCGGAACGAATGAGGGCTTCGACTTGATTTGTCGGAGCGTTGCCACACCGCAACCAAACGACTTTAGGTGGGGAATCGTAAAGTCGGCTTCTTTCAGGGAAATCTGCATCTTGCGTCACGATGCAGAAGTCATTGAGCTTGGCAAATCTCCAAATCTCAGTATCTGTCTTTGCAGCTAGGTCATGGTATTGAACGTGGCTTGATTCAGGAAAGATATCAGCCAACCGACTAACCAACTTACGGCTAAGGTTTTGGTCGAATAGTAGTTTCAAGCCGCACTTACCGACGCAACTAAACGGTGATCTCGATCAGCTGCAAACTCCAAACAAGCTTTGATATCGGTTTCCGTTAATTCTGGAAAATCGCTAATAATTTCCGCAATAGACATGCCAACTGCTAACCAGCCCAAGACATCGTAGACCGTAATCCGCATCCGGCGGATGCATGGCTTACCACCCCGCTTATCAGGCTCAATCGTAATGATGTCGCGGTAGCTCATAATACGGACAAATCGTTTAGTTCTAGCAGGCTAACACTTCACTGCAACGAATGGGCGATCGCGTTCGGAGTCAAATCTTGCCGTTAGACGTTCCCCGCTAGCACAAAGTTGAATTGGGCTTGGGGGCGATTGCCGCTACTGTCAACCGACATCAGCAGTTCAGGCTGATAGAGAAAATCGTCCTCGTTCAAAGGCTCGTCGGGAAAGTAGAGTTGCGTTGTGAGCGTTGCATGTTCTGAAGACTTGATTCGTACATGAATATGGCGCGTCCGCCCCGGATAGAGGCCGGGGGCGATCGTCTCTAGTTGATAACGACCCTCAGCGTCAGTGAGCTGCTGTCCACGAAAAGTGTTTCCGGCATTGTCGTATTCCCCCTGGGCATTGGTATGCCAAAACTCTAGTGCGGCTCCGGCGATGGGCTGACAGCTTGTGGACAGCACCTGGCCAGTGAGCATGATCGGCGTGCCAGCGAAACCGGGCTCTAGCAGCGAAGTACGCTCTGGCGAGTTGAGTCGATAGAACGGTCCAGAGGTTTGCGGCGGGGTGGGGTCGTCACCGCAAGCTGGTGTTGCCGGTAAAGTTTGGGCGGAGGCAGAGGGCTCGGTCGTCTGTAAAGAAGAATCGCCAAAGCGCCGACTACAGGCCGCTAAAGCTAAAGAGCCGAGAAAGAATGGCCCGGTTTTGATCAGCACTCGACGGCTGTGTCGGGCATTTCTCAGTCGTGACATTTCGAGGCTTCTCCTCGCTCCGGTGCAGAGCCTACTGGTGCGAATAACATTGGCTAGCGCTTCCTCTCCATTATGCAAAGTTTCCTTCCCACCAACCTTGCCGTCCCGATAGCGGCCCAGTTCCCGTCGATCATATCTACCAACAGCCACAGAATTGCCAGAATGGACACGCCGCTCAGGTAGACCCCGATTAGAAAGTTGCGGGCAGCGATCGCCTCCAGCCCCCCACTTTTTCCAACCTGGAGCTGATGATCGACTCAATTTTCGTCCCCAGCTAGTACTCTGCGGCGGAAGTAGCACCACCGATCCGCCCAACCTACGGGAAGGGCAAGCTCTACATCCCCCAGCCCCTGCTACGCTACTCCCAAAGGGCGTAGCGCTAAACACTTCTCGAAGAGTAGGGGAGTCGGATCGGAAGTCCCTCGCCCTTTGGGAGAGGGATTTAGGGTGAGGGCCAACGGTTCGCAAATTTACGCAGCGCGGTACTAGCAGCCCATGGTTTCACCGGTTTAGGTATTGCCCAAAACTTGGATCATCAACGCAGCAAACGCTTCTGGCTCTTCAAATAAGGGGCGATGGCTGGACTGCTCAAAAATGATCGCCTCCTTCATAGGGGCTTTGAGCTTTTCAAACCACTCATCGGCTAAGACCGATCGCCCCCGCGCCTCATATTGGCCGAGCACCATATACACCGGCACCTTTAGCTCCGGTACGTCGCGGCGAAAGTCGATCTCCTGAAGCTGGGGATACAGCGCTGAAAAGGTATCGAGCAGCCCCCGCATACCGTTGATGCGGTCCATGATGGTGTTCTCTGGGACCAGCAGATTGAAGGGCATTTCCTCACTGGAGCCCAGGGTGGGGTAGGGGTTCCACTCATGCTCATGGGAGAGGGCGGGTTCATAGTTGAGGATGTTTTCGTAGGGGGGCGGTCCGTTGTTTTGCAATGTGGTCACCAAAGCATCGTTGCCGGTGCGCTCTGCCCAAGCCAAGGTGTCTGTGTAAAACAGGCGATCGGTTTCCTTCAGGCTGACCATTTGGCCGGTGCCCACATAGGCGTGGAAGTATTCGGGGTGCTGCTGCACCGCCAGCGTCCCCAGGACCGTCCCCCAGGAGTTGGCGACTAAGTAGATTTGGTCTTGGTCGAAGCGGTTCCGCAGATAATTGGTCAACTCCAGGGTGTCTTGCACCATCTGGTCCAGGGTGAGGGTCTCAACTGGATCTATCGCTGCGTAGGATTTGCCCGTGCCCCGCTGATCCCAGGTGGCAACGACAAAGTTTTGTTCGAGGTGAGTGTCGGCCCGCATCGCTCCCAGGTCGGTGCCGCCGGGACCCCCAGCCAGGTAGAGCAACACCGGAGCCGTCGCCTGATTGCCGCGAATCATCACCGTCTGCGGTGCCCGCCGATCGCGACGGTACTCAACTCAGCGATGCTGCCAGACAACGGTGCGCCGTTGGCATCGGTAATGGGCGCAGTGGTGGCGGGTTGGTCAATCCAGAGGCCGAATCCGATCAGGGCAACTGTGGCCAGATTGGTGATGATCCAACCCAGTCGGCTGATAGCTGTGAAGGGGATGTTTCGGCGCGATCGCGAAACCTAATCCCATGCAGCATCCCCAGCCCCAGCGGCACCAAGACCAGCACCCCATGCCACAACCGCCCGACGATGAAGGCAATGATGCCGTAGGTGGAGCCCAGATGAGGCCCGTCTACCGTTGGCCCGGTCAGGTTGATGCGCGCCAGTTCAAATACGACGATAAAGGCGATCGGTAGCAAGAGGAGATGCCACCGATGGTTGGTGACCAGCCCCGCGATAATGCCGACCCCAAAGGCAATCCCCATGGATATCACCGCCTCGGTGGTGGTGATGGGGCCACGGGGGGTGAGCCCCGCACTGATCAATCCTGTCGCCACGGCGATGCCGAGGATGATGGCCCAGCCGTGGCGATTTGTGCTTAAAGCTGTGAGGATGCCCATGGCTAGTTCACTTCCGGCGATAGGGGGATCGACGGTGGCAGGATGACCGCGTCAACTGGTCGCCGCAGCGATCGCGGCATCTCGGGTCCGCGCCCAAATCGCACTACCAGATCGGGGCGGCCTGTACCCAATCCCAATGCCTGGGCGAAATCAGGCCGCAAATTCGCTTCCTCCACGGGCTGATTCACAAAGGCATTGCGGATGCCGAGGGCGGTGGCCTGGAGGGCAAACCGTTCGTAACAGCGCCCCGCTTCCACCCAATGGGCGCGGTCATTCTGGTCAGAGACAAAGACGGCTATCCCGGCGGATCTGCGGATGTAGCGCGCCACCTTTTCATTCTCGGGCTGCACCCGCAGGAGCAGCTTGAAGAGCAGCTTTCCCAGCCAGCTTGGGGCAGCGGGGTTGCCGGTGGTGCGACCTGAGAGGCCATCGCCCGTCCGCTTGGCCACCCCATCGTTGAAGCGAATCCAGGTTTTCAGTTCTTGGCGAAAGGCCGGATTGGTCAGTTGGGCGGTGTTGCCGCGCACCACATAGTCCACCACGGTTTCGATCGGGGTGGGTTGGGTGAGCATCACCACCCGCACCCCGTCCCCCGTTCCGGCAGTGGTCAATAAATGGCGTTCTGCGGCGCTGATCGGTTGGCCATCATACTCGGTGCGGCTGCATTGCCGGTGGGGGATGGCCTCAAACAGGGGGGTGGCGATCGCGGAGCCTGAATCCAGGGGCAACGCGCACGACGCCATTCCCTGAGTCATCGAAGCTGATATGCCCTGAAAAGCCTTGGGCGATCGCCGCCTGGGCCAAATTCTCGGCGGCGCAGCCCAGGGACACATACAGATGGTGATCGTCAGGATCCACCACGGGGCAGCGCCGGGACAGATCTGGCAAGATCGCGATCGCCTGGTCTTCTAGGCGAAACTGCCAGCACTGGGTGTTGTGGCTAGAGGGGGCGAGGGTGGCGTAGCGTACCAGCGCTCTAAACGATTCGACTTTGGCGTAATCCATGGTGCTAGACCTTTTGCGAGCAGGGCGGAGGAATGACGGTTGTTACGGCCTGGGATCTCCTAAACATGGTTTTGCGATTGACCCAGACGACCCCAGCGGCGGCGGCTACAAAAAAGAGGGTGTCGTAGGGCTGGGCATCGGGCCAGAGCGGATTGTTGAGCTGAAAGTGGAACAGCAATGGCAACAAAATGCTGCCCCGAGAAGCGTTGAAAAGCGGCGTCACGATCACGCTGACCGCCACAGAACCCACCAAAAACGGCGTGAAGGACCAGGCATTTTGTGGGGTGCCGCTCGCCAAAAATGCGGGCAAGTGCCAGAATCCCCAGATCAACCCCAAGATCAGGCCAGCCCAGATCGGTGCAAACCGGCGCTGGAGCAGCGGCAACGCCACCCCTCGCCAGCCGAACTCCTCTATGGGGCCGATGACAAGGGTCACCGCTAACGCCAAGATCAGGGCTTGAAGCGAATCGAAAGGGAATGGACCGAAAAGTGTGCCTTTTATGGCTGCTCCGCCGCTAAACAGGAGCGGAATGCCCAGGATTAAGAACCCGTACCAAGCCGGTGGGCAGCGCCAGCGCCAGAGTCGAGACAGGTAGCGCCGCCAGCCCCCGAGTCCCCCATGGCGGATAACGACGATAAAAGCGGCGATCGCGGGGGCATACACCGCCAAAATAAACAGCGGATGCCGACCACTCAATTCCCCAAATATCGCCACTATCGGCTCAGGGATGAGGATAAACAGCGCAAAAATTCCCCATGCCAATCCGAAGGTGATCAGCAGAAATGGCCCCAAGGCGAGGAAAGGAACCGGATATCTGTTAGAACCTGAAGTGCCAATCGTCATACAACCACCTTGCAACCGTCTTAATCTGTGGCGCGATCTGTGGCGCGGGTTAGCCCATATCCATTTCCCATTAATTTCTGCAAGCACCTGACAAAATGGGCCACGGGCGCACCGTCTGTGACATCGTGATCAAACAGCACGGTCAGGCCCACATACTCCCGCACAGCAATCTGATCATCGACAACCCCTGGTCGTTTAGCGATCGCCCCCACCGCCACAATCAAAGGATGAATTCCGATGGGAATGCCCCAGCTCAGCCCCGCTTGACCCGCCATGCCTAGGACCGTCACGGCCACCGTCCCCATCCTGTGTTTGAGCTGGAATGGGTTGCCAAATAGGGGCTGCCAGACCAGCAAATCTCGCATCCACCGGGGCATCAGCGTGAAAATCTGGGTCAGCCAAACCGCACGAGTTGAGCCAATTTGCACCTCCCCTGGGAGCACCGCCTGCTGTTGCGCGGTGCGGATTTCGTCGTGGATCGCGGCCACCGTTTTCTCGTTGGCTTGGCGAATAATGTAAGGCATGGGTAGCGTCTCCCCGATACCCGGTTGCCCCACGGCGCGTTCCACAATAATCGCCACATCCACATCCTCAAACATGACGATGCGCCGCCTGCCCTTGCGAATGCCATGGATGAATGGATGCTCACTCACGGCCTGGGCAATACACTTCACCAGCCACCCCGTAAAGCTCATTCTTTGGCCGGTTTGCCGCTTCTGAGCCCGCAGCGCCTCCCGCGCCACCGTCACATCCATTTCGAGCAAGATGGGAATGTGATGGCGTTTTTTACCCCAAGTGAGGGTGTCAATCGTGGGGTTGCGAAAATCAGGAAACGGGCGTTCGACAAAGCTGCCGATGCTGCTGCTGTTTGAGTTCATCGTTGGCTTCCTCGCATGGCCACAGGTCTCCCGTTGAAAACCACCATCAGGGCACCCGCAGGTCTCGATAAATCAAGTCAGATCGGGGCGTTTGAACCAATGGGATGGCCGCAAAGATGACCTGCCCCAGTAACCCCAACCCACCGGATAGGGAGCGATAGCTGGCCAAGTGGGCAGTGATGGAATTGCCGAAGAGTGCCACCGACAGCCCCGCTTCCGCCATCATCAGCAGCGCAAAGGCCATTGCCCCCATGGTGAGCCGCGCCTGCCAGTGGCGGGATACCTGGCATCGAGCCGTCAAAACACCGCTCACAACCCAAGCGGCGCTGAGAATAATCGGCAGTTCAATCAGCTCACTGGTGACGGCCCCCAGCCTCGGTACCAGCAGGAGCACACGCATCGTCCCCAGCCCAAAGCCAATGGCGAAGATGATCGCAAAATAGAAAAACCCGGCCCGCAGTAAGCCCCGCATCTTGGCCCTCGTGGGTATCTTTGCTTACTGCCAGCCTAGATCTGTTTTTTGAAGACGGAGGGTTGCCGCTACAAACCTTCTTACATCAGCCGTGCCTGGGACCCAGATATAGCTGCTATGTCTACCATATTCGCGCCATTTGTAGCGAAAATCCTGGCAGTTCTGGCTCGCCACTCACTGCATCGGGGTTTTCTAAAACCTCAGGTGCTTGACCGGGCCGATAAATGTAAACCTGCCGCTGTGTGCGATCAATCAAGAATCCCAGAACAGTCCCATTGTCCAGATACTCCACCATCTTGGCCTTGAGTCTACTCAACGTATCGCTGGATGACTTCAGCTCAACCACAAAATCTGGGCAAATGGTTGCAAAGGAGGCTTGCTCTGCTGCCGTCAACGCCTGCCACCGCTCCAGCCGAATCCAGGCAAGGTCAGGGGAGCGAATGGCTCCGTTGGGTAAGGTAAAACCAGCACTGCCGAAACCTAGCCCTGTCCCATCCTGATCTGCCCAGTTGGCCAACTGCTGAGCAATCTTGACATTGCGATTGCCGGTATCCGAAAAAGCAGGTGGCCTGATCACCACTTCTCCGTTAGCGGTGCGCTCGATACGCAAATCGCGATTGGCCTGACAAAACTCATAGAAATCTGCCATCGTCATCTCGACTGGCATCGGCAGATTGACTGTGAGGGGAACACTTGCTGTCTGGATCAACAGCGTTGTCATGGTTTGCCTGCGGTAAACCCAAGAGAATTCAAGCTTAAACCACTCAGACTCGGCTCACATTAGCCTCGCTGTTCCGGAGACCCGGATTGAGCTGCCGGGGGTGGGTGAAATCTCGGCATGGAGGCGCGATCTCATCCCCATGTCTTCCCCTTGGACGATCGCGATCTCTCCGCCATGGGGCCAGTCAATATCCCGCAGGTAACCCGCTAAGGCAGCGGTGGCTGCGCCCGTGGCTGGATCTTCGTAAACGCCGCCAGAAGCAAAGGGATTGCGGGTATGAAACAGTTTCGGGGTTTCGGCGTAGGCCAAGCAAATCGTCACCCATCCGGCCCGATTCATCAGTTCCCGCCCCGCTGCTAGGTCATACTGCATAGCGGTTAGCGCGGCGCGGCTGTTGAGACCCACGACCAAATGGTCTGCGCCCCCATGGGCATAGGCCGGGGGCAGCTTGGCATCGAGATCATTCTGGGTATAGCTGAATAAGTTGAGCACTTCGGCCACCAACTGCGGATCGGCGGCGGCACTGCGGGTGGGTGGGGATTGTAGCGCGGCGGAGATAATTTCTCCCTGGCGCTGTCCTTCAACGGTGATGTCTGCGTCGTTGAGTTTCAGCGAAAAGATGCCGTCGCCGTGGTTTAGGGCTAGGGCGGCTCCGAGGGTGATCGTGGCATGGCCGCAGAACGGCACTTCTGACTCGGGGGAAAAGTAGCGCACTCGCCAAGCCTCGTCCAGAGGGGCGGCAAATGCCGTCTCTGAGAACCCCACCTCCGCCGCGATTTGGCGCATCTCCGCTTCACTGGGATGGGCATTCGCAATCACCACCCCGGCAGGGTTTCCACCGGTTTCACCATCAGAAAATGCAGCAATTTTGAGAACATCCATGGGGGCACCTGATTGCGTCTAGGGTTCGTTTTCGGGGTACAAGGCTGAGTGGAGGGGGCGATCAGACATGCTGATCGATCAGGATGGCGTTGCCGTCAGGATCCACTACGGTAAAGCTGGCAGGCCCGCGATCGCTGTTCACAGACTCATCGGCCATATCAACCCCCTGCGCCTTCAGGGCTTGATGCAGTTCACGGATATCCGTGAAGGCATCCAACGCCTGCGCATTCTGGTCCCAACCGGGGTTGAAGGTGAGCAAGTTGCCCTCAAACATGCCTTGAAACAGGCCAATACAATGGTCACCGTTTTTCAGAATCAACCAGTTTTGAGAGAGGTCACCGCCAAAGACCGTGAAGCCCAGCTTTTCGTAAAACGCCTTCGATTTCTCGATGTCCTTGACCGCTAAGCTGACTGAAAATGCGCCTAATTCCACAGTCCATTCCCCCAGTTCGGTGTGCGTTAGGCCTTTGATCTTATGCCGCAGACCCGTTTGGTTGAAAGACCTTCAGCTTTGCAATCGATCTGCGATCGCTAACACCAGACTATTCCTCAGCGGCCACCCCTGCTCCTGCTCCCTCAACCAAAATCGGCTGCGCGTAGGCACTGGGTTTATCCCCTACAGTGGCTCCGCCATTGAGCATCCCTTGCAGGCTGGGCTCAAAGAAGGTGTAGGGGAAGCGGGTTTCGGGCTGACTGACGGCATCCAAACGCTGCTGCAACTCAGTCGGAATCTCGAAGTCTAAAGCCCCCAGATTGTCTTGCAGTTGGTGCAGCTTGGTTGCGCCGATAATCACGGAAGCCACCGCTGGACGGTTGACCACCCAATTCAAGGCCACCTGAGCCATGGAGCGGTTCAACTCCTGAGCCACTTTCTCTAGCTCAGCGACGATCGCCCAGTTTTTCTCAGTGAATTTGTTGAAGGCGGGGTTGCCGCTATTGGCCAACATCGCTAAGCGACCGGAGCCTTCACCGCCCTGTTCCGAGGGTTTGTACTTGCCCGATAACAGGCCACTGGCCAGGGGGGACCACACCATCAGACTCGGACCCAGATTCTTCGCCAGAGCGGTGTATTCAAACTCGATGTTGCGCTCCGCCAGGGAATATTCCAGTTGAACCGTACTAATCGGTTCCCAGTGGCGTTCTTGGGCCAGGGTCTGGGCTTGGGCCACGTACCAAGCCGGGGCGTCAGATAGGGCCACATGGCGGACTTTGCCCGATCGCACCAAATCATCCAGGGTGCGCATTACCTCTGCGGCGGGGGTGACTTGGTCCCAGGTGTGCAGCATGTAAACATCAATGTAGTCAGTGCCGAGCCGTTGCAACGAGCCTTCCACGGCGCGGAGGATATTCTTGCGGCCATTGCCCCCGGCGTTGGGGTTGCCGGGTGAACCGTTGTAGCTGAATTTGGTGGTGATGACGACGCGATCGCGCGTCCCGCTGTCTTTCACAAATCGGCCCAGCATCCGCTCGCTGTTGCCGTTGGTGTAGAGGTCAGCGGTGTCGATGAAGTTGCCCCCCGCCTCTAGATAGGTGTCGAACAATTGGCGGGCATTGGCTTCGTCCGCGCCCCAGCCCCAGTCGTCGCCAAAGGTCATGGTGCCGAGGGCGAGGCGGCTGACTTTGAGGCCGGTATTGCCAAGGGTGTAGTAGTGCATGGGGTCTCCTGGGTGAATGCAGGTCTCCTCCACTATCGGGTCGTGCCTAGAATAAAGCTTGAAGCCGATTGCGCAGTTTTTGAACGAAATTGCGCTGCGTTGACCCTGATAACTCCCGCCCGTGGACAGCCAAATTCAATTCGTAGACAGCCACAGCCTAGAGCCCAACCCGGCGGTGACCGCTGGGCGGGTGATTGTGTCCAGCCAAAACCTACCCTGGGAGGGCATCTACCTGGAAAAGGGCGAAAACGAGGGCTTTACTCCCGACGATGTGACCGTGACGCAGCATTATTTTGCCGTCAACACCGGCCCTGCTCTGGAATGGGAATGGAAGGATGGCCGCACGTTTAAGACCCATCGCTATGCAACTGGCGATATCTGGGTGAACCCGGCTGGCGTGCCCTTTTCCCATCGGATTCAGGGCCACAATCAATTTCTGCTGCTGACCCTGGATCCGCAAAAATCATCGACCTCTTGCCCGACCAACCGCTGCTAGAGCGGCAGGCATTTCGGCGGCAGCATCAAGCCCAAGATCGTCACTTACAAACCTTGATCCAAGCGCTGTTAATCGAGGCAGAAATGGTGGCC
>JAAUQE010000366.1 GCA_012032425.1 Leptolyngbya sp. RL_3_1
GCTAAACAGGTGGCGCTCATAGCGGCTCTCGCCCGTGGCGGGATCGTAGCTGTAAATGTCAGCGGAGTTGTGATTCTCGAAGGCGACGCTGTTGGCAAACCAGAGCGATCGCCGTAACCAATCAGCTCGGTGATGTGGGGCCAGGGACCGGGTTGAGCGAGGGGCACCAGATCTTGGTTCAAAAGATCGGCGTTGACCACAGGGGCTCGGGCAATTGCGGGCGTTGTGTTGTGCTGTGTCAGGAGGCGATCGCAGCCCGCAGTCAGGACCAGCGCCAGCAGCACACAAACCAGGTATCGGGACCACCGGACAACGGTCATGGTAGGGAAAATCACAATCCAACGCGGAATTTTGGGATATTCAGAAGGTTAGCAACACCATTTGAGAATCGACTGAGAAGCAGATTGACCGACCTCGATTCAAAATTGAGTGCTGCCGTTGTTGAACCGCAGTCTGATTGCATGGGTCAAATCCAGACTGCTGGCAGGTTTGACAGGGCTCATGCTCGAAATTAGCGATGGTGAATCTTTGCTGTGGAGCAGCTGCCAGGGAATAGCCGACCAGCTTGGCCAACCCTAGAATAGAGAGATGACTCAGCAGCCTGAGGTGAACCCCGATGGTCCAAGCGCCGCCTCAACCGCAACCCCTCTTACTTCGACTCCCCAGTGAACTGGCCCTACAGGTAACACGGGATCAGTTTGCGGCGCTAGCTGCGGCTAACCAGGAACTTAAACTTGAACTGACCGCCACGGGAGACTTGATTGTGAACCCACCCACTGGTGGAGAAACTGGCAAGCGCAATGCGAAGCTGATCACTCAGCTCGGCGTTTGGGGCGAGGCCAACGAACGGCTGGGAGAATACTTTGATTCATCAACCGGGTTTGAGTTGCCGAATGATGCTAACCGTTCCCCCGACATGTCTTGGGTGCGACGAGATCGCTGGGAGGCGCTGACTGTTGAGCAGCGAGCAGGTTTCGTTCCCCTATGTCCTGACTTTGTGGTGGAGCTGCGCTCGAAAACGGACGGCCTTCAAGCCCTGCGGGCCAAGCTACAGGAATATATCGACAATGGTGCTCAGTTGGGTTGGTTGATCGATCCGCAAAATCAGCGAGTGGAAGTTTACCGTCTAGGTCAAGCGATTGAGATATTGGAGAATCCGAGCACGCTATCGGGGGAAGCGGTTTTGCCGGGGTTTACGCTGACCATGAACCGGATTTGGGCTTAGCCTGTGCCGACTGGCATGGGCGGGTGCGGGACGTGATCTGACAAACTTTGATTTTTTAGAGGGCTACGTTCCTAAAATCCTAGCCCCTTTCCCCGATCGTCACCAAATAAAGGGCAGCCTCGGTTTCCCCATCAATATCGAGCAGTTGATTCAGGGGATCATCAAAAAACGCCCCAATACCGCAGACCCCTAAGTTCAAGGCAGTGGCGGCCAGGTAGAGGTTTTGCCCCAAGTGTCCTGCCTCCATCAGCACATAGCGGTAGGTGCGCTCGTGGTACTTCCAGCGGGTGCGTTGAAAAATTCCAGACACCACAAAACACACCTGGGCCTCCCCCAAAAAGTCTTGACTCAGACCGGCCTTAATCAACGGTTGCCGCAGATCCCCTGCTTTCACCAACTCCAATTGGTGCTGCTGAATGGCGTGGTGGTATAGACCGGGCTCTAGCCCCTCTACCCGGTGAACAATCGGATAGATCTCTAAGGGATAGAGTGCCCCAGAGGATGGCACGGTGCGGAAGTCGCGAGAGTCATCGGTGATGCCCTGGGCTAAATGCAGCACCTGTGAAAGCTGGAGTAGCGACAAGGCCGTGCTGCCGTTGTAGTTGCGGTGCGATCGCCGCTGCAATATCGTTGTTGCCAAATCCGGGGTGGTTACCGCCGCTAGATTCGGCGCGGGCAGGTCAATCTGGAGCGCGTCTGGATAGGTCTTGTAGAGGGGCGGCTGTTGACCCCAGTTCAGGATGGTGGCGATCGCCTCCCCGTAACCGGGCTGGCTCCAGCGGTGATAGAGCAGACCTACATCGTTCTCAACATCTGCCAGAGAGGCCGAATCGCTGGGGGTGACCAGACGATCAAAGCCGATGCCGGTGGCGATACGCCAAAATTGCCAGCAGTAGATAGCGTCGTTTTTTACCCAGGGGTGGGCGGGCCGATGGATGGGGGAGAGGGGGCGTAATGTCCGGTGTTTGAGAATTTGAGGCGGGTGCAAAGCCTTGCACCCCTACAGCAGGGTTGGTGGCTAGGGATGATTTGGCTGGACGGAAGCGATTGCGGGCAAAGGCTTTCACCCGCACCCAGGTTTGGATCAGGTGCATCACCGCCAGGGACATCCACAGATACCCCACCTGACTGTGAAAGCCAAAGTGGTGCAGCCCCATGGTGTCGGCCACCAGCCCGGTGATAAACACATAAATGCTGCTGCCCACCAGCAGCGTAATCACCACGTAGTCCAGATCGCGCCGTTTCATCGGCCTCTCCTGTCTGGTTTACCGGTCTACCCTAGCGTTTTGATCCGTGAACTGTTCTGAGTCGGAATGAAGCTAATGAAGCTGGCGTCAATGGGATGATAAGGGCGCAAACCCAGCCCATCGTCCTATGCCTATCATCACGATTCAACAATCTTCCGGCCGCTCTGCGGACCAACGCCGGTTGCTCATGCAGCGGATTACAGCCGCCTTTCAAGAGGCTTACGGCTTGCCACCGGAAGCCGTGACGATTTTCTTTCAAGACTATAGCGCTGGCCACTTTGCTTAAGACATCTCGGAACGTCTGGTTCTGCGGCCCATAAGCAAAGTGGCTCGCAGTCTTGTCTTAATCAGACTGGCGACTGCTATGTGCCGACGACATGTGGGGCAAAGACGTGCTTCTGAATACGGACCGGTCATAGGTAATGGATGTCGTCTGGAACACCTACCCTCGATCGCGACCTGCCGCAGAATAGACTGGTTCCGCCCGTCGTTCAGGATTATTCCCGCCCCTATGGCGATCGCCCTCGTCCGTCAGTTGAATGAAGACCACATTCAAGACCTCTACGCTCTATACCAAACCGCCTGGTGGGCACAGGACC
>JAAUQE010000169.1 GCA_012032425.1 Leptolyngbya sp. RL_3_1
TGGGCAGGCCACAACCCAGATCTCGGTGACTTGCTCCGTCAGATTCGCCTCAAACAGCAGCGGAATCGCCTGCACCACGACGACGCTATCCGCAAGCTCAGCCATGTGTTCGGCAAACCGCTGGCGGACGAAGGGGTGGATCTGCTGCTCGATCCAAGTCTTTTCAGTGGGGTCAGTGAAAATAATTTGCCCAAGCACAGGGCGGTCCAAGGTGCCGTCAGGTTTTAAGACCCTAGAGCCGTAACGCTGGGCGATCGCGGCCAAAATATCGGTCCCTGAGGCGACTGCCTCTCGGGCGTAAATATCTGCATCTAGGACCGGCAACCCATGGTGTTGGGCCAAATAGTCAGAAACCGTACTTTTGCCAGTGGCGATGCCGCCGGTCAAGCCAATGATCCGCTGATTAATTATGCGCTGGCCCATTGGATGATGGCCTGAGTTAGCCCTTCTAGGGTATATTCCTGGGCTTCAATATCCACCCGTCCCAGCAGCTCACGGCAGGTTTCGGATGTCTTGGGACCAATGGAAGCGATCGCAACCTTGTCTAAATCGGTGGCCCAGTCTGCCCCGAGTCCCTGTTCTAAAAGCTGGCCAAAATGGCGCACAGTCTTGGAGCTGGCAAAGGTGATCACGTCGATGGTGCGGGCTTGGAGAGCGGCGATCGCCTCAGGAGCCGGGCAGTCGGGCAGCCAGACTCATAGGCCGCAACTTCTGTGACGGTCGCCCCCGCTGCCGTCATCTCTTTCACCAGCAGTTCACGCCCGCCACTCTCCACCCGAGGAAACAGCAGCTTTAAGCCAGTCACCGATTCGGGGAATTCAGTCACTAGGGCATCAGCGACAAAATTGGGGGGGATAAAGTCTGGGGTCAATCCCCGCTGTTGCAAGATTTTGGCCGTTTTTTTACCCACCACCGCCAGCTTGACGGTCTTTAAGTCGGCGGCATTACCCACCTGAGCCAGTCGATCTAAGCAGTAGATCACGGCATTGGCGGAGGTCAAAATCAGCCAGTCATAGTTGGGGAGGTGAGCGATCGCTTGATCTAGAGGTTCCCAGCTAGAGGGAGGCAGGATTTCGAGGGCAGGCATCTCTAGCACCTGCGCCCCTTCAGCAGCCAGCAGGGTTTGAAAGTGGCTCGACTGCCCTGCGGCTCGGGTTACCAAAACCGATCGGTGAGCTAAGGGGGCAGGACTCATTAGATGTATAAAAAACAACGATGATCGGTGTATCTGAGCGGGGGTCGTCACAGAGTTGTCACATTCCTCAAGTAAAACCAAATTAGAGGGAAATGTGCTCTGGGTGGCTAATGACCCGAGCTTTTGATTGTCATCTCAATCATGAGCAATCGGTATCGCCGGACTAGCCTGACCTAACTCAAAGCTGACTTTACCAAAACAGTATCAAAGCCGCCATCAAAAATGCCGCCATGCAACCGCCCAGTACGTTTCCCGCCCAACCCCAAAGTCCTTGCCAGATGCGACGGATAACCCAGCTTGGGCGAACCTGGTTAGGGGCGGTTTTACCCAGCGGGCAGCAGTTTAAGCTGCTGCGATATTTCTCGGTCACCAGCTTGACTGCGTTTTGATTGCAACGGGTCTGCTGGCGGTATTTTATCGGCAACGGGCCACCCGCGATCTGGTGGTTGTCACTGAAGATGAAAACGTCACGATCACCCAAATTTTCGCCAATACCCTTTGGCCGCAATACGGACCTTTTTTGTCAAACACTGAATCCCTCAGCAATGATGAATTAAAGACAACTCAGCAGTTCCAGCAGCTCTATCAACAGGTCTTGGCCAATGTCGAAGGGACAGCGGTCCTGAAGGTCAAGTTTTACGATCTCCAGGGCCGTACGGTTTTCTCAACTGACTTGGGTCAAGTGGGAGACGATAAAAGTGATTCGTCCGGCTTCCTCGCCGCCCAGTCTGGGACGGTCCTGAGCCAACTCGGCCATCGCGATACCTTTGCGGCTTTAAAGCAAACCCTAGAAGATCGCCACTTACTGTCGAGCTATGTGCCGATTCGAGCCGGTGGCAGCAGTGGGGAGATCGTCGGAGTGGCAGAACTCTACACGGACATCACCCCATTACTCGCTCACATTCAGCAGACCCAACGCACGATTGTGGTAGGCAGCCTGCTGATTTTAGGCACGCTCTACGGCATTCTGTGGCTGATTGTGCAGCGGGGAAATCGACTGATCAAACAACAGTACCAGCAACTCGAAGCCTCTGAGATTCGCCATCGTCAGCAGGCAGAAGAATTGGCCAAGATATTAGTGGAGCTACGTAAGACCCAGGCCCAAATGGTACAAAGTGAGCGGCTATCGAGCCTCGGGCAGCTCGTGGCGGGCGTTGCCCATGAGATCAATAACCCCACCAACTTTATCCACGGCAACCTGGTTCACTTTAAGGACTATACCCAGACCCTCTTAGGGTTGCTGCAGCTCTATCGCACCCACTACCCTGACCCAGATGCTGCCGTACAACTGGCTGTGGAAGAAGCCGATGTAGACTTTCTGGCGGCGGACCTCCCCAAGATGCTGGCATCGATGCAAATAGGTACCGATCGCATCCGGCAAATTGTTCTCTCCTTGCGCAATTTTTCGCGTTTGGATGAGGCGACGGTGAAAGCGGTGGATATCCATGCAGGTATCGACAGCACCCTGATGATTTTGGAGCATCAACTGAAGGCGCAGCCCCACCGTCCTTCGATTCAGGTGAGCAAACGCTATGGCGATTTGCCCAAGGTCGAGTGCTACGCCGGTCAGCTCAATCAGGTGTTTATGAATATTCTCGCCAATGCCATTGATGCCATTGATGAAGTGAGTAAACTGCACGCCAGCGAGCATCGAAACCATCCCGGCAGGATTACGATTGAAACGCAGCAGTCTGATCCCGGCTGGGTCACTGTCGCGATCGCCGATACGGGCAAGGGCATGGCGGCTTCAGCCCAGCAGCGGCTGTTTGATCCCTTCTTTACCACTAAGCCAGTGGGCAAAGGCACGGGGCTGGGGTTGTCTATCAGCCATCAAATCATCACCGAAACCCATCGCGGCACCTTAACGATTGATTCGGAGCTGGGGCAGGGAACCACAATGCGAATCTATATTCCAGTCCGACAGAATCCCAGGCCGACAGAATCCCAGGCCGACAGAATCCCAGGCCTACAGGGTCAATGAGCGGGATGGTGGTCCAGGTGGCGATACAACTGGGTGATCAACAGCACCAACAGTCCGGCCATTAATCCCCAAAAGGCTGATCCAATTCCCAACAGGGTAACCCCAGAGGCAGTGACCAGAAAGGTGATCAGGGCCGATTCGCGCTCTTTTTCCTGGGCTAAGGCGGTGACCAAACCGTTACCGATGGTGCCGAGTAAGGCCAATCCGGCGATCGCCAGTACCAACTCCGGGGGCAGCGCCGTAAAGAAGGCGCTGACTGTCGCCCCAAATAGCCCAATCAGGATATATAACACCCCCACCGTAATCCCCGCGATATAGCGTTTGTCGGGGTTTTCGTGGGCGTCGCGGCCCATGGAAATGGCCGCAGTAATCGCCGCCAAGTTGATGGCAAAGCCTCCAAACGGGGCCATCAACAGCGTAGCCACGCCAGTCCAGCCAATCAATGGGGAGCTGGGGACGGTGTAGCCCGAGGTCTGAATGGTGGCCACCCCCGGTACGTTTTGAGAGGCCATGGTGACGATGAACAGGGGCAAGGCTACCCCAACCAGTGCCGTGACCGTAAAGTGGGGAATGGTAAAAATGGGCGTTGCCCACTGCATTAGCAGGGCCTCGAACCTGAGCAAGCCCTGGCTGCCCGCCAGCACCAGTCCGATCCCTAGGGCCGCAATCACCGCGTACCGAGGTTGAACCCGGCGCATGGCAACGTACACCCCAAACATGGCAAACACCATCCAGAACTGGGTTTCCATAGCGGTAAACACGTTCAACCCAAATTGCAACAACACCCCGGCTAGCATCCCGGCAGCCAGGGAAAGGGGCAGGCGATTCATCAGCCGCTCAAACCAGCCGGTAAAGCCGAAGACCGTGATCAGGGCGGCAGACATCATAAAGGCAGCGATCGCTTCCGCCATCGTCACTCCAGCCGCAGCGGTGATCAGCATAGCCGCTCCAGGGGTAGACCAGGCGGTGATAATCGGCACCCGATACCGCAGAGACAGGCCAATACTGGTGAGTCCCATCCCCCATTCCAAGGCCCACAGCCAGGAGCCCAGCTCTGCCTGGGACGCCCCCAGGGCTTGGGCGGCTTGGAAGACAATCACCGCAGCGCTGGTAAAGCCCACCAAAACGGTGACAAAACCGGCGATCGCCGCCGAAATCGAAAAGTCTTTAGCTAACGTCATCGGTCCAGTTGAATGCGACTGCGGGCTCACCCGCTGCGCCCCACCCTACGGCCCCTGGATATCAGGGGTATTGGACAGAATTGCCCTTTTGATATTGGCCGGGGGTAACCCCAAAGGTCTGCTTAAATGCTCGATTCAGATGGCTCTGGTCGTAAAACCCCTGCTCAGTGGCGATCGTAGCTAGCGGTTGGCCCGCCCGTAAAGCGTGCTTGACTTGCTTGAGTTGCCAATGGCGCTGATAGTGGTGGGGCGGACAGCCCACCTGCTGACGAAAGCTGCGAATTAGATAGTAAGGGCTGAGATTGACCTGCTGCGCCAAGGCGTCGATGGAAATGTTCTCGGCATAGTGGGCCTCTAGATAGGTGCGTGCCTGTTGCATGGCTTTGGATTCTGATTTGAGCGGTCTTAAGGCAACTTGGTGCTCAGCATAGTGTTGGAACAACAGCGAGAGCAGATCGAGCAATAACGACTGCTGCCGAAGGAGTCCATTGGGGGTATTTAAGGCGTCGAAAAGCTGATGAAACAGCGGTTGGAGGTCGGGTGCCCAAGTGACGGGTTCGACAAAATAGGGGAGCCCTGATCGCGGCCATTCCAACTGAGCCAGCACTTGCTCGACTAATGGCAAACCAATGTAGAGGTTACGAAAGCTCCAACCTTCAGGCGATGCCACCTGGCCGGTGTGCATATCGCCGGGATTGATCAGCTTGAAGCTACCGGGATAGTGGATTTTTTCCGCTCCCCGATGTTGACTACAGCCTTGGCCCGCTTCGTTGAGGCCAATAGTGTAGGTGTCGTGGAAGTGCTTGGTAAAGCGATGGTGGAAAAAAGTGGCCTGAAACAGCTCAATGCCAGACAAATCGGTTTCCCACAGTTGAGCCGAGTCCATTGTCGAGTCTGTTCGTGCTTTCATGACGGATTACAACCCTCGCGTATACCAAACCGAGTCTTACCGGTCTAAGATTGCCGGGACTGCTGATAGCTAAAGCTTTTAGGAGAATGCTTTTTTTCATCTTTCACATGACTTATCCGCTTGATCCCCATTTGGTTATCTAAAACACACGGGTTAGGTCTCTGACCAAGTAATTCACGATTCCCCCTTGCCAAGGAGAACCTACCGTCCCACACTGAAGGTGGATAATCGAGGGACGTTTAAGGCAGTTGCGAGGTTTTTGGTGAAACGAGTTTTAGCCATCATTCTGGGGGGAGGGGCCGGTACTCGCCTGTATCCGCTAACAAAATTCCGGGCGAAGCCAGCGGTTTCTCTGGCTGGCAAGTATCGGTTAATTGATATTCCGGTTAGCAATTGCATTAATTCTGACATTCATAAGCAGTATGTCTTGACGCAGTTCAATTCAGCGTCTCTCAACCGGCATATTTCTCGGGCATACACGTTCTCTCAGTTTTCTGAGGGATTTGTAGAGGTTCTAGCCGCTCAGCAAACCCCGGACAGTCCCAGTTGGTTCCAGGGCACAGCGGATGCGGTCCGCAAGTATTTGTGGATTTTTGAGTCTTGGGATGTGGATGAGTTCTTGATTCTCTCTGGGGATCATCTCTATCGCATGGATTACAGCTTATTTATTGAGCGCCATCGCAGTACCAATGCCGATATCACCCTGTCGGTGGTACCCATTGAAGAGAAGCTGGCCTCTAGCTTTGGGCTGATGAAGATTGACGGAGGGGGACGCATTGTTGACTTTTCCGAAAAGCCCAAGGGTGACGCGCTCCAGCAAATGCAGGTCGATACGACGACCTTGGGGTTGACGGCAGAACAGGCCCAGATCAAGCCCTATATTGCTTCCATGGGGATCTATGTCTTCAAGAAGCAGGTGTTGATTGACCTGCTCCGACAGAACCCAGAGCAAACGGACTTTGGCAAGGAAATTATTCCGGCGGCGTCCAAGGACTACAACGTCCAGGCTTATCTGTTTGATGGCTATTGGGAAGATATTGGGACCATGGAATCCTTCTATGAGGCCAATCTGGCCTTGACTCAGCAGCCCCAGCCCGCCTTCAGCTTTTATCACGAGGATGCACCGATCTATACGCGATCGCGCTATCTTCCCCCCAGCAAGCTCCAAGACTGCCAAGTCACCCAATCGATGATTGGTGAAGGTTGCATCCTCAGAAATTGCCGAGTACACCACTCTGTGATTGGGTTGAGGCAACGTATTCATGCGGATTGTGTGATCGAAGATGCGCTGCTGATGGGGGCTGACTTCTACGAACCCCTGTCGGAGAGCAGTCTTCACCTCACCCGAGGCAAGATCCCCATGGGTATTGGCGAAGGGAGTACCATTCGCCGCGCCATCATTGATAAAAATGCTCGCATT
Organism: Leptolyngbya sp. RL_3_1; assembly: GCA_012032425.1. Lineage (GTDB taxonomy): Bacteria > Cyanobacteriota > Cyanobacteriia > Phormidesmidales > Phormidesmidaceae > PCC-6406. The sequence continues at coordinate 6,688 of JAAUQE010000169.1, forward strand.
GGTCGCAATGTGCAAATTGTCAATAAGGAAGGGGTTGAGGAAGCGGAACGGGAAGACCTCGGCTTCTATATTCGCAGTGGCATTGTGGTGGTGCTGAAAAATGCCGTCATCCCGGATGGCATGGTGATCTGATCCCATGGTGATCCGGTACGGTGTCCTCTGACGACATTCCCCTGTGGGTTTTGATCGGTCTGCCCGGTAGCGGTAAGTCTACCTGGGCAGATTTGTTTATGGGGCTAGATCCACCCTATGGGCTGATTTCGACCGATCGCATCCGCGCCCAACTGTATGGGGACGAGGCCATTCAAGGCAACTGGGGGACGATTTGGGCCGAGGTGACCGCCCAATTTGAGCGCCATGTCGGGCTGATTCGGGCGGGCACCTGGGGGGGCAGCCTTTACGATGCCACCAATACCCGCCGCCGCGATCGCCGTCTCGTGATTGATGCGGCCTGTCGGGCGGGGTTCAATGCCATTTTTGCCTGTGGTTTGATGTACCGTTGGAGATTTGTCTGATGCGCAACCAGGGGCGATCGCGCCAAGTGCCGCCAGTGGTGATTCAACACATGGCTCGACAACTGGCACCGCCCCACGGTTGTGAAGGGTTCGCCGGGATATTTCGTTACAATCCTTTGAATCTCCGGTAACCCCATCGAGATAGGCTGGATTGAACGGAGGCGCTTGCTCAGAAATGGTAAGATCCCTCAAATTCTTCAGACAGAGTTGGTAGACGCTATGGCAGCCATGGATCACGACAGCTATCCCCAAAGGCAGAAGACAGCTTTTATTACTTTGCCTACGGGTCATGCATGTGCCCCGTTGACCTGAAGCGGTCCCTGGGGGAGAGCACCCACGCCTATGTGATTGGCCCCGCCACTTTGCCGGACTATCGATTAGGGTTTTTCCGGCGATCAGAGCGTCGCAACTGTGGCGTCTTGGATGTGGTCCAGGATCCCAAACAGGTCGTGCATGGGGTGCTATATCGTCTGCCCCTGCGGCTCAGCGATCGCCTCGATGAGCGGGAAGTGGGCTACGGCCATGAAACCGTATCGGTCAACTGTGGCGATCGCCGCTACAACCAGGTTCGCACCTACACCGTGATGGAAAGCTCTCCCGTGAGATCGCTCCCAATGATTGGTATTTCAATGTGGTGCTGCGGGGGGCCTATACCTGCGGCTTGCCGGAGCAATACTGCTGGCAGCTCTTTCACCATATGCACCAGCTACAGGAGGGGCAGCGCCAACCGTCTTGGCCGCAAACCTGTCCTGAGGTAACGGCTCGACGGTTCGAGGTCATGCCCATACCGCCTCAGGTCTTGCCCGTGCGCCAAGCGAGCTAATCCCTTACCGCAGGGACTTCTCAATGAGATCAGCCTGTAAGTCAGGGAGGTCTTCCTTGAGAAACACCGAGACCTCACCGACGGCGGCGAAGCCATTTTGGTCTACGATGCGCTCGACCCAATAGCCAAAGCGATCGCCCTCGCGTAATTCTCCCTGTCGCCAGGAGGGTTCTCCTGTCAGCGCCCCGAAGGCAGGATCGGGGTAAGTGTAAACAATCTGAGCCCGCCGGTAATCGTTATAGATGGCGGCGTCATAGATGGCCCGAATCGCTTCTTCCAGTTGGAGTTGGCTGACACCATCAACAATATTCACCAGCCGCGTTTCTTCAGTGCGAATGATGCGCCGCAGTTCTAAGCCAGGTGAGAGTCCAGCCACCGGAATCACCGTGGCTCGAAAGGTAAAGCGTCGGGCTGGGGTCTCAGCGCGATTCACCACCAGCCGTTCATTGGGATTGGGGCGCAGGGTGGGATGGGCGTCAATCCAGGCTTCTACAGTACTGACCGACTCCCCCGGAATCGCTTGGGCGACACCGCTAAAACATCCCCAGAGCAATAACCCTAGCAGCCCGTTGGATAAGCCCTGTCCCATATCTTTGCCTTGAATTCGTCAGACTGCCCTATTTATAGCAGTCGCCAGTCCAGTTAGGACAAGACTGCAAGCCACTTTGCTGCTGTGCTAAGGATCAGAGCGATCCGAGGTGTCTTAAGCAAAATGACCAGCCAAGCAGCGATCCCAGCCTGTAACGAGCACCAGCGCTGCTCGAACGACCAGAAAAAAACAGAGAGTTTCTTAGGAGATCTACCGCAGGTTGGTTGGCGCGACAGCAAAATCCAACAAAGACAAGGGTCAAATTAATCATGCCGTGTGACCCAAAAGTCTGTGGCTGACAAAGTAAGCTCAGTTCACCCCTGTCAGATGACTACAGGGGTGATGCTGGGCGCAACTCAGGCAGTGCAGCAGTCGTCGTGGCATTGGGAATGGCGGCGGCGGGGGGCTCTGCCGCTGGGCTGCTAGACCCACTACCAACCGGCATTGCCACTTCAATCCCATTCTCTTCAAGAATGACCACAGGTTCGCTGCCGGGGCGGGTCTCAATTCGCTTGACTAAAATTCGTCCATTCGACA
>JAAUQE010000367.1 GCA_012032425.1 Leptolyngbya sp. RL_3_1
CCTTATCAAGGCATTCATATGCTTTGCTAACCAGGAAGCCCTCATCCCCCCAACCCCTTCTCCCGATGGGAGAAGGGGAGCCAGAATTCAAGTCCCTCGCCCTCTGGGAGAGGGCTTAAAGCCTTTGGCATACAAGAAAAGGGTGAGGGCGGACACTTTGGTTAATCAAGTATGTCAATCCCCTTATCAAGGGGGATGGAGACAGCCAGGGGGATCTTGCAACCCGCTGAAGTCTGTTCCCCTGCGTAAGTCCTAATCTAGACTTCTCCTGGAGCAGGGCAGCTTTGTAAGCTGAAGCTTTGTAGACTGGAAGCAGTCACCGCTACAGTTGTTCAACACGTTAGATCGCTATGGATCCAGCCGTCCTGATTTCAGGATTGAAAAAATGCTACGGCTCCCTTGAGGCGGTTAAGGATGTCTCCCTCACCCTGCAACCGGGGGAGATCTTTGGGCTGCTCGGCCCGAATGGAGCCGGTAAAACCACCACGATCCGCTGCCTCTGTACCCTCACCACCCCCGATGCCGGACGAGTGGAGGTGAATGGCATCTCTGTTTTAGAGAACCCCCGTCTGGCGCGGCAGTATTTGGGCTACATTGCCCAAGAAGTCGCCCTGGATAAGGTCTTGACCGGACGAGAATTGCTGCGGCTCCAGGCCGATCTCTATCACATGCCCCCGAAGGTGGCCCGCGATCGCATCCCCCAAATGATTGCGCTACTGGAGCTGACCGACTGGGCGGATAAGAAAACCGGCACCTACTCTGGCGGTCTCAAAAAGCGATTGGATTTAGCCTTAGGCTTGCTGCACCAGCCCGATGTATTGGTGCTGGATGAGCCCACCGTGGGCCTCGATATTGAGACTCGCAGCGCCGTCTGGCAGTTTTTGCGAGATTTGCAGGCAGCGGGCACCACGATTTTGATCACCAGCCATTATTTAGAAGAGGTAGATGCTCTGGCCGATCGCGTCGCCATCATCGACAACGGCGTGGTGATTGCCACCGGCACCCCCAGTGAACTGAAGGATCAGATTGGGGGCGATCGCATCACCCTCCGCATCCGCGAATTCACCCCCGATGACGAAGCCCAGCGGGCCAAAGCCCTACTCCAGGATCTACCCTGTGTGCAGGAGGTAATCATCAACGGCGCTCAGGGGAACTCCCTTAACCTCGTCGTCGCGGCCCAAGCGGATGCGCTGATGACCGTGCAGCACGCCCTCAAAGCTGCTGATCTACCCACCTTTGGCATTGCCCAGTCCCGCCCCAGCCTCGACGATGTATACCTCGCCGCGACGGGTCGCACCCTCCTAGATGCAGAAATTGCCGCCGCCGGTAACCGCGACCTCAAGGCCGAGCGTAAGCAAGCCATGAAAGGCACTTAGCGGAACATCGTCCTTTACCGAGCGTCAACCACCTAGCGTTACCCCCAGCCATGACTACCACTGCCACCCGACCCACCCCCATCGATAACGCTGATCTACGTCAGTGGAAAGCCGCGATCGCCGAGCAGGCTCCGACCTCACCCCCAGGGCTATTTTCCATGGCCTTTGTACAAGAGACGGTGGCCATGACCCGACGGCTGTTTATTCAACTCCAGCGGCGACCCTCGACCCTGATGGCGGGGGTGATTCAACCGCTAATGTGGCTGATTTTATTCGGTGCCCTCTTCCAAAATGTGCCCCAGGGTTTGTTTGGGGATAGCCAAAACTATGGCCAGTTCCTGGGGGCGGGAATCATCGTCTTTACTGCCTTTGGGGGGGCCTTAAATGCCGGACTGCCGGTGATGTTTGACCGGGAGTTTGGCTTTTTAAACCGCTTTCTCGTCGCCCCGTTGGCCTCCCGCTATTCGATTGTGGTGGCCTCGGCCCTGTTTATTGCGGCCATGAGTCTGGTGCAAACGGCGGCGATCGTGGCGGTGAGCGCCTTCTTGGGTGCAGGTTTGCCGGATCCCTTTGGGTTAGCGCTGGTGGCGCTGATTGTGTTGACTTTGGTGCTGGGGGTGACGGCTCTGAGCTTAGGGCTTTCTTTTGCATTGCCCGGTCACATTGAGCTAATCGCGGTGATTTTTGTAACCAACTTACCGCTCCTGTTTGCCAGCACCGCCCTAGTGCCCTTGAGTTTCATGCCCCCATGGCTCCAGGTGGTGGCCAGCTTGAACCCCCTCAGTTACGCGATCGAGCCGATTCGCTACCTCTATCTCCATGCCGATTGGGGGTTTGGCAGCGTGGTGATGCAGGCTCCGTTTGCCGATGTCACTCTCGGTGGGGCATTGGGGATTTTGGTCGGCTTCTGTGGGATCGCGCTGCTGCTGGTGCAGCCTTTATTGCGCCGACGTATGGCCTGATCCCAGACTGTCCATGACCGTGTTCAGTTTTGAAGGTTATTTGCTAAGTTAGGGGCGACCGCACAAATAACTTGTCGTTATCCGTCTGCTTGAGGCGAAAATCATGTCGATTATCAACCGTTCGATGCATTGGTTTACCCTATTGGCTGTGGCGAGCTTTGGGGTAGCAGCAGTGGTCCCGAATGCGATCGCCCAGGAAACTGACATTGACCCCCTCGCCAGCCCGAATCCGACCGGGGCTGATGCCTTGGATGGCGGCGACTTTAGCGACCCCTTTGAGTTCATTCACCGGGCAATTTTGGCTCCGACGGTGAGTGGGGCTGAGTTTGCGGCCCAGCAAGAGTCTCGCATTAACAGTGCGGCATCAGATTTCCGTCAACAGCAGCAGGAAGCGTTGCGTCAGCAAGCCGCGACAGAAACAGAAGCGATTGAGGTGACTGAGGAATCAGTTGACGCTGGTGATGCGCTTTAGAGGCTGTTTGAAAAGGGGGTAGGTCAGTATGAAAAGCGACGATAGGCCGTCAGTACACAGGCTAAAGCCCTGATGCTACCGTTGCATCTTTGGGGTGATCCCGTTAGCCTAATCAATAATGAAAGGCTTTTTAAACAGCCTCTTAGGTCACTGCGCCAACTCTGATTGAGTGAAATTATTTCGTGAAAGCGGACGCCCTTACAACCTGTGAGCGCGTCGGCACTGGTGTCT
>JAAUQE010000012.1 GCA_012032425.1 Leptolyngbya sp. RL_3_1
TGGCCCCGCCTGTAGCATTCGTTGGCCGTAACGGAGCGCGGCATGGGTTGTCCCTGGGCCAATATCGCCGCTCATGGGACGACCATCGGTTTGCCACACCAAAGGTAGCGGTAGTGCTCCCAGGCAATGGTAAAGGTCCCAGAGATAATCGATCACGCTATCTCCATCGGGACAGCTAATGGACAGTACTTTCAATCGAGCCAAGCTGGGCCGAATCATTTGCACCAACCGCTCAAACTGCAATTGTCGCCCGATTTGAGTATGGATCTCAATTGCATCCACCGCCCCAATGACTTGAGGTAACACGGTAGCGGTAGCGGTCACATGGGTTTCCGCTGCAATTAGTTGGAACGGGCAAACCGTTAAACAACGGCCACAACCGTAGCAGCGACTCCCTACCACGCCGGCTGGCTGTTCGGTAGAGGGCCGTTCAGTAAGGGACTGATCGGCAAAAGTAATCGCCTGGGTCGGACAAGCCGCGACGCAAGGTCTGGGACAGTCACTGGGACAATCATCGGGGTTGAAAGTCGCTTTACGGAAATGAGGATCCTCACCATCATTGATGCTGATCATCAGCCATGGACGCGTTGGCAACGCTTGGGACCTAGAGGCACGAATCGCAGCGGCTGTAGCCATTGCCTCTTGGACAACCCGAATCACCGCTGGATCAGCGGCGACATCTATACAATCAATTCCCGCCAGGGTATAAGCCAAAGCGAGATTGCGAATGACAGGTAAGTGTTGGTAGCTCGCACCACAAATCAGCTTAAACCAACAACCCGCTTGCAGCGATTGGAGGGGGTACGTTTGTTCAGTCACCTCCCCATGCTACCCAGTTCTGCATGAAATGGCTGCGCCAGGAGAGTGGCAGAGCGGTTTTACTAGGTCCCGCTGGGAATTCAGATCACATCCCGCAAGGGTTGCCAGCTAAATTGGCGATCGCCCCCCATCTCCAAGACCACCTTGAGTTGAGGCTGTCGCTCGGGCAATTCAGCTAAATACAGTAACTCTTGTTGAGACAGGATATGTCCTTCCAACAGCCACAGCACCAATCCTTTAGCCCGACTTGATAGGGACTCAAAGCGATAGTTAACGATGGGTGGCACAAAATAGGTATAGCCAACAGCAGCAGCTTGACCAGTGGTTTTCTTGCCGAGATGAGGCGGTCGCACCCCATGGACATCGGTTAAATACGCCGACAAATCGCCGAGCCCCCGGACGGTGAGGTTCATGGTTTCGTAGCCTGCGGCCCGCAGTCGCCGCTGGTAGCGGCCCTCAAATCCGCCTTCAAGGGGCATTCGTACCGCCAAGGCACCAGCCGCCTCTAAATCTTGATTGAACTTACGGCCAGCAACAAGTAAGGGCATGGATATGTCAACTCCGGCAGTTTGTAACTTACGACGATCAGACCAACCTCATAAGCCTTAAGTTTAGGCCAAGGTAAACCACTCTCACTACCGCTTACCCGCAGAATCATCAATGCATTGGCAAGAATGGCAGCATGGCCATGGAGTGACCACAAAAAAAACTGGACATCTCCGCAAAGACTGTGTACGATGATTAATCGTCGCTGAAAACAGATACTGGGCGTCCAACGCACTAAGTCTGAGCGACATTTCATATCTTTGTTGCCTCTTCAACACCGTCTTACCGGTTTCGGTCGTCTGACTTCCGTTTTAAGTAAAGGTGTGTGCTGCTGCTCTAAGCAGCACTGAAATGCAGCCTGCGCTGGCCACAGAAGCAATGCTACTGGCTTATTTCTGGCCCTCGGGTCATGGAGTGATGCGCAGCTAAACCATATCCAACTTGAAAACCTGGGTTTTTACCGTAGGGCGAATTACGGGTTTGGATGTGGCCAGGATTTAGATATGAGTCGTCTGTAGTTAGTGGAGATTGGGAACGGTGTCAGTTGGCATTCTTGGTACCAAATTGGGTATGACCCAGGTTTTTGACGATCAGGGAAATTCCATTCCAGTCACCGTCATTCAGGCGGGGCCTTGCGTGGTTACCCAGATCAAAACGCTACAGACAGATGGTTATGCCTCTGTACAACTCGGCTATGGCGAGGTGGCTCAGAAAGCCCTCACTAAGCCTCAGCTAGGACATCTAGCTAAGGCGAATGCGTCACCGCGCCGTCATTTGAAGGAGTATCGTACCGACGATGCGGGCAGTTTCGAGTTAGGCCAAGTCTTGACCGCCGAGCGGTTTGAGCTAGGCCAGCTCATTGATGTCAGCGGCACCAGCATTGGTAAAGGATTTGCCGGTTATCAAAAGCGGCATAACTTCCACCGAGGTCCGATGGCTCACGGTTCTAAAAATCACCGTGCTCCCGGTTCGATTGGTCCCGGTACAACTCCCAGTCGGGTTTATCCCGGCAAGAAAATGGCAGGACGGTTAGGGGGAGCAAAGATTACAACTCGAAAGTTGACCGTGGTGAGAATTGATAGCGATCGCAATTTACTAATTGTGAAAGGATCTGTCCCTGGGAAATCAGGGACCCTCCTCAGCATTACCCCCACCAATCGCGTTGGCTAGGTCCCTGAAAGGATTTTTCTCGCCCGCCAGTAGCAAGCACGAGCATTGCAGGAATAGAACGTCATGGTTGAATGCATTATTAAAGATTGGCAAGGCAACGAAGCGGGCAACGCCTCGTTGGAGTTGAAAACAGCCAAGCCAGAAAACGCGTCTCACATTGTGCATCGAGCCTTGGTCCGCCAGATGCACAATGCGCGGCAAGGGACCCTATCAACCAAGACACGTGCCGAGGTTCGGGGGGGGGGGCGCAAACCTTGGCGTCAGAAAGGCACCGGTCGCGCCCGTGCTGGCTCCAGTCGGTCCCCCTTGTGGAAGGGTGGCGGCGTCACCTTCGGGCCAAAGCCCAGAGATTTTAGCGTCAAGATGAATCGCAAGGAGCGGCGTCTAGCCCTTTGCACTGCCTTCCAAAGCCGTGTCGAAGACATGGTTGTCGTTCAAGACTTTGCCGATCAGTTATCCCGCCCTAAAACCAAAGATATGGTTGAGGCCCTAAATCGTTGGGGGGTATCCGCGACAGAGAAAGTGCTGCTGATTGTGGCAGAACACCAAGATATGGTGACCCTATCTGCTCGCAACCTCAGTCAGCTCACCCTGATTTCGGCCAACAACCTCAACATTTATGACTTGTTAGCCGCAGATCGCTTAGTGGTAACGGCAACAGCCTTAGAGAAAGTGCAGGAGGTTTACGGTGGCTAAAGTCATTTCATCTGAAACGCTGGCCGACATTATTCGTCGCCCCATCATTACCGAGAAAGCCACGTTGTTGTTGGAAAACAACCAGTACACTTTCGAAGTCATGCCAAAAGCCAGCAAGCCAGAAATCAAAGCGGCGATCGAGGCGCTTTTCGACGTAAAAGTGACCGGTATTAGTACCTTGAACCCCCCTCGCAAGCAGCGCCGTATGGGTAAGTTCGCAGGTTACCGCGCCACTTATAAACGAGCTGTGGTTACCTTGGCTGAAGGGAACTCGATTCCACTTTTCCCCGACGTCTAAGCCTCAAGCTTGATCCCCCTGCCCTCCGGCAACCAATTGGCGCAGTTTATTTTCTTAGTGAGTTAAGTTATGGGCATTCGTTCCTACCGACCATATACCCCTGGAACTCGTGAGCGCACTGTCTCAGAGTTCTCTGAGGTTACCCGTAGCGAGCCAGAAAAATCTTTAACTCGCTCTGTGCATCGCCCTAAGGGCCGTAATAACCGGGGTGTGATTACTTGTCGCCATCGAGGGGGTGGGCATAAGCGCCTATACCGGATCATTGACTTTCATCGTAGTAAGCGCAATGTGCCTGCCAAGGTAGCCGCCATTGAATACGATCCTAATCGCAATGCTCGCATTGCCCTACTGCACTATCAAGATGGTGAAAAGCGTTATATTCTCCACCCGGCAAAATTGGCTGTTGGGGATACCGTTATCGCTGGCCCAGACTCTCCCTTAGAGATCGGTAACGCCCTGCCATTGCATAAGATTCCCTTAGGCAGCATGGTTCACAACGTAGAGCTGCAACCGGGTAAGGGAGGGCAAATTGTGCGATCGGCAGGGACTTCTGCCCAGTTGGTCGCCAAAGAAGGAGACTACGTAACCCTCAAACTTCCCTCCACAGAAGTTCGAATGGTGCGGCGAGAGTGCTACGCCACCATCGGCCAAGTCGGCAATGCGGATTCTCGCAATATTAGCTTGGGCAAAGCTGGGCGCAAGCGGTGGGCAGGACGACGACCAGAAGTGCGCGGCAGTGTCATGAACCCCGTCGATCACCCCCATGGTGGGGGTGAGGGGAGAGCCCCTATTGGGCGCAGCGGACCAGTGACACCTTGGGGTAAGCCCGCTTTGGGATACAAGACTCGCAAGAAGAAAAAAGCGAGTAATGCCTTGATTGTTAGGCGGCGGCGGCGAGTATCCAAACGAGGCCGAGGTGGGCGGAATGCTTAAGCCATTACTTTTGCATCGATCTTTATCCGCCCAAGTCAGCACTCATTATGAGGTTAAAACGCGATGTCTCGTTCTTTAAAAAAGGGTCCTTTTGTTGCGGATCATCTTCTCAGCAAAGTAGAAGCAATGAACGTCAAGGGTGAGAAGCAAGTAATTAAAACTTGGTCTCGGGCTTCTACCATTTTGCCTCAAATGATCGGCCATACAATTGCTGTCCATAATGGACGTCAACATGTGCCAGTCTATTTGACCGAGCAGATGGTCGGTCATAAGTTAGGTGAGTTTGCGCCAACCCGGACCTTTCGGGGCCACGCAAAGAGTGACAAGAAAGCACGTCGATAGTTGGTGAGTCGGAGAATCCTAATGGCTGTTGATACTACTGCTCAGGTCAAAGCGGTCGCCCGCTATATACGTATGTCGCCTCACAAAGTGCGTCGAGTTCTTGATCAGATTCGAGGCTCTTCCTACCGAGAAGCATTAATTGTTCTAGAGTTCATGCCCTACCGTGCCTGTGATCCTGTGCTGAAGGTGCTGCGATCCGCTGTCGCTAATGCTGAGCACAACAACGGCATGGATCCAGGTCGTCTTATTGTCAGTGAAGCCTATGCTGATGCCGGCCCAACCTTAAAGCGGTTTCGCCCCAGGGCTCAAGGTCGGGCATATCAAATCCGTAAACCAACTTGTCACATCACTGTTGCAGTTGCACCTGTAGATTTAGCAGACGGTTAAGGCATTTTTATCTTTTGAGAGGGACAACGCGTGGGACAGAAGATTCATCCAACTGGGTTTCGCCTTGGTGTAATCCAAGAGCACCGCTCTCGCTGGTACGCCGATAATCGACGCTACCCAGGGCTGCTTCAAGAGGATTATCAAATCCGTCAGTATGTTGAGAAAAACCTCAGTAACGCAGGCATCTCCGATGTACAGATTGAGCGCAAGGCAGACCAAATTGATCTAGAGGTGCGCACGGCTCGCCCTGGTGTTGTGGTTGGACGGGGTGGCAGCGGAATTGAGGCTCTGCGGGGCGGATTGCAAAACATTTTGCAAGATCCTAGCCGTCAGATCCGGATCAATGTTGTCGAAGTGGCTCGGGTTGATGCGGATGCAGCCTTAGTGGCTGAATATATTACGCAGCAACTGGAGCGTCGAGTTGCCTTCCGGAGAGTCGTGCGACAAACGCTTCAGCGGGCTCAAAGAGCTGGTGTTGAAGGGATCAAAATTCAAGTCAGCGGTCGCTTAAATGGCGCAGAGATTGCCCGAACTGAATGGACTCGGGAAGGGCGGGTCCCTCTGCATACGTTGAGAGCAGATGTTGATTACGCCTATAAAACGGCCCAAACCACCTACGGTGTACTTGGCGTTAAAGTTTGGATCTTCCGGGGTGAGGTAATTCCGGGGCAAGAAGATCGCGTTGCAGATCCTGGGGCTCAACCTCGCCGACGCCAGCCTCGCCGACGCCAACAATTTGAAGATCGTTCAAACGAATCTTAGGGATACACGAAGCAGTTGAATTACAAACTGATTCCCCCAACTCCCCTTGAAGTAGCGTAATGGGCAGCGAAATTTGAAACCATGTTAAGTCCTAGAAGAACTAAGTTCCGTAAACAGCACCGAGGTCGCATGCGTGGCATGGCCCAGCGGGGCAATAAGCTCAATTTTGGTGATTTTGCCCTCCAGGCTACTGAACCTTCATGGTTGACATCTCGCCAGATTGAGGCAGGTCGGCGGGCCATGACCCGTTACGTGCGTCGGGGCGGGAATATTTGGATCCGCGTTTTTCCAGACAAACCTGTGACGATGCGTCCGGCGGAAACTCGGATGGGTTCTGGCAAGGGAAACCCAGAGTTTTGGGTGGCTGTAGTAAAGCCTGGTCGAATCATTTTTGAAATGGCTGGCGTACCAGAAGAAACCGCTCGCGAAGCCATGCGTTTAGCGGCTTTTAAGTTGCCCTCAAAACCAAATTTATTTCACGCGAGTCGGAGGAGTCTTGATTATGGCATTTCCTAAGATGGCTGATATTAAGGAACTCAGCGATGAGGAAGTGGTCACGGAAATTGCTGCGACCCGACGTCGGCTCTTTGATTTGCGTTTTCAGAAGGCGACACGCCAACTTGAAAAAGGCTTTCATCAATTTAAACAAGAGCGACATAAACTTGCTCAGCTCATGACTCTACAGCAGCAACGGAAGTCTACAGTTCAAGCCAGTAGCAAAGCAGAAGCGGCAGTAACGGCTGCTAGTGACAATTAAAATTAGGTCGAATAGGGGATGAGGACGCAATGGCGGTTAAAGAACGGATTGGGTTGGTAGTCAGTGACAAGATGCAGAAAACCGTAGTTGTTGCGGTCGAAAGTCGAGTCACTCATCCAAGATACGGCAAGATCGTGGTTCGCACTAAGCGTTACAAAGCCCATGACGAGGAAAATGCTTGTCATGATGGCGACCTTGTGCGCATCCGCGAAACGCGTCCCCTCAGTCGGACTAAGCGTTGGGTTGTTGCTGACGTTCTCGATCGAGCATCTCAGGTCTAACAGGAGGATAGTGAGCGGTGATTCAGCAAGAAACCTATTTAAATGTGGCGGATAACAGTGGTGCCCGCAAGCTAATGTGCATCCGGGTTTTGGGCGGCAATCGTCGTTATGCCGGGGTGGGCGATGTTGTTGTTGCCGTGGTTAAGGACGCCATTCCTAACATGGCGGTCAAAAAATCTGATGTGGTCCGAGCCGTGATTGTTCGAACTAAAAAGGGTTTACGCCGTAGCAGCGGCATGAGCATTCGGTTCGACGATAACGCTGCTGTGCTTATCAATGCTGACGGTAATCCTCGGGGAACTCGGGTATTTGGTCCTGTGGCTCGAGAGCTACGAGAGAAGGACTTCACTAAGATTGTTTCGTTAGCACCGGAGGTATTGTGATGGCCCAATCAGCCAAAGCAAAGGAGCGCCACAAAATGCATGTCAAAAGTGGCGACACGGTCCAAATCATTGCTGGACGTGATAAAGGCAAGGTGGGCGAAGTGCTTACAGTCCTGACGAAAACCAGCCAGGTTTTGGTTAAGGGCGTTAATATTCGCACCCGTCACGTCAAGCCGCAGCGAGACGAAGAATCTGGTCAAATCGTCACGGAAGAGGCCCCGATTCATAGTTCAAATGTCATGCTTTATTCAGAAAAACAAAAGGTGGCAAGTCGGGTTGCCTATACCTTTTCTGAAGATGGCCGTAAGGTACGCATGTTGAAGAAAACGGGTGAAGTGATTGACTAAGTTCAAGGCTCAATTTGGCACTGCACTAGTCCAGTTTTAGGATCATTCCTGACCAAGACCAGGAATATTTTAGAGAGCAACTTGTTATGGCGGAACAACTGAAAGCGTTTTACACGGAAAAAGTCACCCCAAAACTGATGGAGCAATTTGGTTATGCCAATATTCATCAAGTTCCGAAGGTGATCAAAGTAACTGTTAATCGTGGCCTGGGAGAAGCCTCTCAAAATGCGAAAGCATTGGAGTCTTCTTTGAGCGAAGTGGCCCTGATTACAGGACAACGTCCTGTGGTAACCCGCGCCAAGAAGGCGATCGCGGGCTTCAAGATTCGTGAAGGTATGCCTGTTGGGGTAATGGTGACGCTGCGGGCGGAGCGAATGTATGCCTTTCTCAACCGTTTAATTAATTTGGCCCTGCCCCGTATCCGTGACTTCCGTGGGGTTAGCCCTAAAAGTTTTGATGGTCGAGGCAATTACACCTTAGGAATTAGAGAACAACTCATTTTTCCTGAGATCGAATACGACACCATTGAACAAATTCGAGGCATGGACGTCACGGTCGTGACCTCAGCGAATACGGATGAAGAGGGGCGGGCCCTGCTGAAAGAACTGGGCATGCCGTTCCGGGATAATTAGATAACCACTGGAGAGGACTATGGCGGCTAACGACACAATCGCAGATATGCTGACGCGGATTCGAAATGCGAATCTCGCTCGTCATCAAACTGTGGATATTCCCTCCACTAAGATGACCCGGAGCATTGCTCAGGTTTTGCAAGAAGAGGGATTTATCGCTGACTTTATCGAAGTCGGCGAGGATAATCGACGTGTTCTGTCGATCACACTTAAATACCAGGGCAAAACCCGAGATCCTATTATCAAGAACTTGAAGCGCGTTAGCCGCCCTGGATTGCGAGTGTACTCAAATCGCAAAGAATTACCACGGGTTTTGGGTGGAATTGGGATTGCGATTATCTCCACATCCAGTGGCATCATGACCGATCGCGATGCTCGTCGCCAGGGCGTTGGCGGTGAAGTGCTCTGCTACGTCTGGTAGCCAACATTAGTCATTGACAGCCTTCAAGGAGGAGGAGTAATTAATATGTCTCGAATTGGTAAACGTCCAATCCCTATCCCTGAAAAAGTGACCGTAGAAATCTCAGGACAAACCGTCACTGTCAAAGGTCCTAAGGGAGAGCTTTCTCGAACCTTACCTGCTGGCGTTTCAGTCGGTCAGGATGATAGCACTGTCATTGTTAATCGTGATGATGATAGTCGCTGGGCACGCTCTCGCCATGGCCTGTGTCGGACTCTGGTGGCCAACATGGTTGAAGGGGTATCCCAGGGTTTTCAAAAACGCCTTGAAATTAAAGGTGTGGGTTATCGCGCCCAGATTCAAGGCACCACTCTCAATATGAGTCTCGGATATAGTCACCCCGTCATATTCGATCCGCCAGAAGGCATTCAATTTGCTGTAGAGAGTAACACCAAAGTTATTGTTACGGGTATCGATAAAGAAATTGTCGGTAACGTAGCCGCGAGTATCCGGGCTGCACGTCCTCCCGAACCTTACAAAGGTAAAGGTGTGCGCTACGAAGGTGAGCAGGTTCGTCGTAAAGCTGGTAAGGCAGGGAAGAAGTAAAACCATGAAGGGCAGTCGTAAAGAGCTAACCCGTCGCCGCCACATGCGTATTCGGCGACGCGTCACTGGAACTACAGAGCGTCCGCGCCTAGCGGTCTTTCGCTCTAACCAAAATATTTATGCACAGGTCATTGATGATACGCAGCATCACACCTTAGCAGCAGCATCCACCCTTGAGGCCGGAATTCGAGAGCAGGGCGGATCGACTCAAGCTGCTTCGGCCTTGGTAGGCAAGCTCATCGCTGAACGCTCCCTTGATAAGGGGATCAAACAGGTGGTTTTTGATCGGGGCGGCAAGCTCTATCACGGTCGGGTTGCAGCCCTAGCAGAGGCAGCTCGCGAGGCAGGTCTATCACTGTAATCGCCCTTTGACGGGTTGATAACAGCTACCTGCGATGATTACTGGTTCCAGATGAAACTTAGGAAGAATTATGGCGAATAATGGTCGTCGAAAAAATACCCGTAACCGCGAGAAAGAGTCCGAATGGCAAGAACGGGTTGTTCAAATCCGACGGGTTACTAAGGTTGTAAAAGGCGGCAAGAAGCTCAGCTTTCGTGCCATCGTCGTCATTGGCAATGAGAAAGGCCAAGTGGGTGTAGGCGTGGGTAAAGCCGGAGATGTCATTGGGGCAGTGAAGAAGGGGGTTGCTGACGGCAAAAAGCACCTCGTAGACGTTCCCCTGACTAAGTCCTACTCCATACCGCAACCCACAACCGGTCGAGGCGGGGGTGCTAAGGTATTTATGCGGCCTGCGGCACCGGGTACAGGGGTAATTGCAGGGGGCGCAGTCCGTACTGTCCTAGAACTAGCTGGGGTTCGCAATATTTTGGCGAAGCAGTTGGGCTCTAATAATCCCTTGAATAACGCCCGTGCTGCAGCGGATGCCTTATCTTCTTTGAGAACCTTGGCTGATGTTGCCCAAGAACGGGGCATTCCTGTTGAGAAGCTCTACGCTTAATTTTTTTGTTCTATCGGTAGAAACGATCCATGAGACTGACTGATGCTCAACCGAAAGCTGGCTCAAAGCGCCGCCGTCGCCGTGTAGGTCGGGGTATTGCCGCTGGGCAGGGCGCAAGTTGTGGTTTTGGTATGCGCGGACAAAAGTCCCGTTCTGGTCGCGGCACTCGGCCAGGATTTGAAGGGGGGCAACTGCCGCTCTATCGTCGCATCCCCAAGCTTAAGCATTTCCCCCTCGTCAATCAGAAAGTATTTACAATCATCAATGTTGGTAAATTGTCTGATCTGTCAGCTAACAGTGAAGTTACCCTGTCTTCTCTGATGGATGTTGGTTTGATTACAACTGACGATGGTCCCCTCAAAGTGCTTGGGGATGGTGAATTGACGGTGGCTTTAGAGGTCAAAGCCGCTGCATTTACTCGCTCAGCCCGTGAGAAAATTGAAGCGGCCGGTGGAAGCTGTACTGTAATTGCCTAAAAAATTAGAGATTGCAGTACCGAGACCATAGATGTTCTGAGGATCATCAAACATAGCCCAGGGTGCAGCCAACAGCGCCAAGCTGGCGGCATCAGCGACGTCAGAAAGCCTGTAGACAAACACCTTTAGCCTGGGACGTGCCGGAGGTTTTCTGACCCCAGCGATAAACCAATCATCGGTTATGAATTAGCAGAACGGAGAGACTAAAGGTATGGTTGTTAGCCGCGGAAAAAATCCCAGCGCCCAAGAGACATTTATGCAGATGGCTCAAGCTGCGGGTTTGCGCAGCCGCATTTTAGTCACTCTCGGGCTATTGCTACTCGTGCGTTCGGGGGTATTCATCCCGGTACCGGGCATTGATCGAGCTGCTTTCGCCCAAGCGATTCAGGGCGGTGGCTTAGGTGGTTTTGTCGGCTTTATTGACATTTTTGTTGGGGGTGGACTTTCTGCTTTGGGTATTTTTGCCCTGGGCATTCTGCCTTTCATTAATGCGTCCATTATTATGCAGTTGCTGACTGCTGCTTTGCCCGCCCTGGAAGACCTCCAGAAAAATGAGGGGGAGGCAGGACGGCGACGGATTTCTCAGATCACGCGCTACGTTGCGCTGGGATGGGCCTTGTTGCAAAGTACGCTGCTGTCTCTGTTTTTGCTCAGTCCTTATGCTGAACAACCGGGCACCTTTTTTATCGTGCAAACGGTGGTTGCCTTAACGGCAGGCTCTATGTTTGTAATGTGGGTCGGGGAAGTCATTACTGAAAGAGGGATTGGTAATGGGGCTTCCTTGCTGATTTTTATCAATATTGTCTCGACATTGCCACGTTCTCTGGGCCAAACGATTGAACTGGCTCAGAGCGGCGATCGCAATCTGGTCGGCGGGGTAATTATTCTGCTGCTGGTATTCTTAGCCATGATTGTGGGGATTGTCTTTGTCCAGGAAGGGACGCGCAGAATCCCTATTATCTCGGCTCGACGACAAGTTGGTCGCAAGCTTTATCTTGAGCAGAGTAACTATCTTCCCTTGCGGCTCAACCAGGGCGGGGTAATGCCGATTATTTTTGCTTCTGCTGTTTTGATTCTGCCCGCATCTTTAGCCCAGTATGTAAGCAATCCAGGTTTTGCCCAGGCCGTTAGCACCTATTTCGATCAAACTTCTTGGGTGTATATCTCTATGTACCTGGTGATGATCATTTTCTTCAGCTACTTCTACGCTTCCCTTGTGGTTAATCCAGAGGATATGTCCCGTAACTTGAAGAAAATGGGGGCCAGTATTCCAGGGATTCGACCGGGCAAAGCCACTAGTGACTATATTGGTCGAGTTCTGAACCGTTTAACATTTTTAGGCGCGATTTTCTTGGGCTTAGTGGCCGTAATTCCCAGTGCGGTTGAGAGTGCTACCCGTGTGCAAACATTCAGAGGTTTGGGGGCAACATCCTTGCTGATCTTGGTTGGGGTTGCCATTGACACGGCTAAGCAGGTACAAACCTATGTGATTTCTCAACGTTATGAGGGGATGGTAAAACAATAGTGACAAGATTAGTCTTTTTGGGTCCTCCCGGTGCGGGGAAAGGAACACAAGCTAAGCAGTTTTCTGAGCTATGTGCTGTCCCTCATATTTCTACCGGGGATATTCTTCGGTCAGCGGTTTCTCAAGGAACGGAGCTGGGTAAAAAAGCTCAGTTCTATATGAATGCTGGTGAGCTCGTTCCTGACGATTTGATTCTAGACTTAATCCGTGAGCGACTTTCTTCTCCCGATGTGGCTCCGGGTTGGCTGCTTGACGGCTTTCCTCGAAATGTTGAGCAGGCTGTCTTTTTAGACACTTTACTTGAAGAAATAGGCCAGCCCTTTGAATGTGTCGTCAATCTAGATGTGCCTGATGAGGTTCTCGTTTCTCGCCTAGTCCAACGAGGGCTTCAGGAAGGGCGAGCCGACGACACTGAAGAGACGATTCGGAATCGATTAGAGGTGTATCGTCAGCGGACAGAACCTTTAATCGATTTTTATCGTAGCCGCCAGCAGTTGGTTTCGATTGATGGTAATCAGCCGATTGAGGTGGTCACCGAAGAACTCAATAAGATAGTGAGTCAATAACATCTAGCCTTAGATGTATTGCGCTGGGTTGATTTACCCATTAATTTAGCTCGTCGTTAGTAGAACAACAGGACAGTGAACCAAATACAGTTTTTGGGAGGATATCAGCTTGTCTAAGCAAGACCTAATTGAAATGGAAGGAACCGTAACGGAATCTCTTCCTAATGCCATGTTTCGGGTTGATCTGGACAATGGCTTTAATGTGCTAGCTCATATTTCCGGTAAGATTCGACGCAATTACATCAAGATCCTGCCGGGCGATCGCGTCAAGGTTGAGCTGACCCCCTACGATCTCAGCAAGGGTCGGATCACCTATCGACTCCGCAAAAGTAATCGTTAAACGGACATTTTGCTGTTGGTGACGGGCTAAGAGATTGCCTTATTCTGCACAGCTATGGATATCACCATCAGGCATGATCGTTCGGCATAAATTAGTGCCCCTAGAAAATTGGATGCCCTGTAGGGACGCGAGCTCTAGGGAAGCATCTGTTAAGTTGGCATTGCTCAAGTTGGCCCCGGTCAACGTTGCCAAGCTGAGGTCAGCCCCCGTTAGATTGGCCCCAATTAATCGGGCACCAGTGAGGTTAGCGGCTTGGAGATTGACTTGACGTAAGTCGGTGCCCCGAAGGCTCGCCCCAGTTAGGTTGGCTCCACTTAAATCGCTACCGTTTAAGTCAGCTCCTTCTAAATTGACGCCTCCTAAATCGGCATTGGCCAGGTTTGCGCCCTGTAGGTCTGCATTGCTTAGGTTCGCCCCCGCCAGATTTGAGCCGCTGAGATTAATACTGGACAAGTTGGCCCCGCTTAGGTCAATCCCGGCGAGGTTGCTATTTTCGGAAATGACGGCTTCGAGCTGAGCGCGATTAAGGTCCCCCAGACTGAGGGTACTGCCGGTCAAGTTGGCCCCCGTGAGTTGCGTCTCGCCTAACAATGCGTCAGTTAGGTCTGCTGACCGCAGATCAGCTAAGAACAGGTTTGAGCGGGTTAAATCAGCCCCAGTGAGGGTGGCGCTCACGAGAATAGCAGAGGATAGGTCGGCCAGCCGCAGATTGGTTTGGGCGAGGATCGCGCCTTCAAAATAGGCCTGGGAGAGGTCGGAGCCTGCTAGGTTGCTGTTGCTAAGGTTCGCGCCTCTCACGTCCGCAGCGCGTAAGCTGCTGCTGCTGAGGTTTGCCCCGCTCACGTCCACAGCTTGCCCACCATCATCTGCTGGGTTGGCGGCAATCACCGTGGCCGTGCGAAGATCGGCCAGAAAAAAGTTAGCGCCTTCGAGGTTGGCCTGATCGAGGATGGCCCTACTTAAATTAGCGCCTTCTAAAGAAGCCCCCGCCAGATTGGCTGCGGTTAGATCCTGATCGCTAAAATCCACCCCATCGAGGTTGGCATGGCTCAAATCCATCCCGGTCAAATCGATGCCGTTTACCCCAGTGGTCACGAATTGATGAACCAGTCGCCATTTATCGGCGATCACGGTTTCTAGGGTGACGTTGGCATGGGCTAGCTGCGCCAGATCTAGGATGGCGCGGCTCAGATTGGCGCGGAGTAAATCAGCGTTGCGCAAGTCCGCCCCGGTTAAATCCGCTAAGCCTAAATAAGCTTCCCGCAGATCCGCCCCATTCAAATTGGCTCCTTGCAGGTTAGCCCCCCGCAAGTTGGCGCTACGCAAGTAGGCCCCCTGGAGGTTGGCATCCCGCAGGTCACAGTCGGGACAGGTGCGGGTTTCAATTAGGCGGGTAACGTGGTCAGGGTTAGCGGCCACGGCTAAGGGCTGATGCAGGACCATATCCCCGATCCCTAGGGGTAATAGCCACAGGACACCGAGCCGGATATTGCGATTCATCCCCAAAAAATTCACACAATCGCCCCTACCAGAATGCTCCTATGATGGCGACCTCGGTGGCTCTCGACAAGGGGATGTTGCATGGTAGTAACAGTCTGCCCCGCCTGGATGGGGATTCGGAGTACCCTGGTAGCGAACAACAGCAGTCACCATCCAGTCGTTTTGGGGTCATGGGGTTAAGCGCTCATTTATTATTGCTAATGCCTGCCCTGGCAAAACAGGCCAATTGCGGCCAACTGAGCGGTCATGGCTGGGTTGGCCGATTCGTCACCCGATCAGTCGGGGTGATGGCGGTTGGGGTAACGTTACTGGGGCACCTGCCAGGGCGATCGCCCAGCAAAACCTAGAAAATCTGGAAGATGTGACCTACTGGCGAGACTTGTGTGATTTACAAGCCGCTGCGGGTCAATCGGCCCAGGAATCATCCCGCGCCGCTGCCAATCCCGAGACGGCGCTGGCGCTCTATGCAGAGGCTCAAATGGCCTGCGAAAGGGCCATTGAACTCGCCCCCGAGGATGACAGTTTGTGGGCGCGCCATAGCGGCATCTTGCTGGCCCAGGACCAATATCCCAATGCGATCGCCTCGGCGGGTCAAGCCTTACGGTTTAACCCAGAAAACTCCCTGGCGTTTACCTATCGCTGCATCTCCCACTACGAGCTGGGCAATCTAGAGATGGCGCTGGATGCCTGTAATGATGCCCTGCGGGTGGATGGCAGTTGGGGCAATCAATCCCCGGCCTTGGCTTGGCAACACCGGGGTCGGATCTTGGCTCAGCAAGGGGATCCAGAAGCTGCCCTAGTGGCCTATGCCCGCACCCTGCTGCTGGAACCGGAGGACTCACGGACACTGCTCTATGAATGTCAGGCCCATTTAGACTTATCCAACTATGGCAGTGCCGTCAGGAGTTGCGAAGCGGCCCTAGCTGGTACGGGTAACTGGGGGCCGGAGTCCCCGGCCCTGGCCTGGTTTTATCAGGGGGTGGCGTCCTTTGAGCAAGGGAACAATGTCGCAGCGGTGGCGGCTTTTGATCGAGCTGTGGATATTGACCCGCTCCATGGGTTGACCTGGGCCTATCAGGGCCGGGTATTAGCAGCAACGGAGAACTATTCAGAAGCGCTGCTGTCTTACTCCCAGGCGGTGGCCATCCAGCCGGATCTGACTCGGGGGCTTAGTGGGGCAATGTTTAGCGTTCAATAAAACCGGTGATTACGCCTCTGCCGAAGCGGCTTGTCAGGCCGCGTTGCAAATGGGCGATAACGAATGGTGGGGCGAAGAATTGGGTGCGGCGGAAGGGTGGGCGCAACTGGCCCAGGCCCTAGCCGGACAGGGTAAATATGAGGAGGCTCTGGCCGCAGCCAATCGGGCGGTGGGCATTCGTCCCCGCTATGCCGCCGCTTGGGGCGATCGCGGTGTGATCCTGTGGTATCTCGAAGATTACGAGGGGGCAATCGCTTCGACCCAACAAGCCATCCAACTGGATGAGCAAGCAGTGCGACCCTGGGCCAACTTAGGCAGCATTTTACGCAGTTTAGGGCAATACCCTGCGGCGCTGGCAGCCTATGACGCGGCGCTGCAACGCAGCCCGAATGATCCGGGCATTTGGGCAAACCGGAGCGTGGTGCTGTGGCATTTAGGACAGTATGAAGAGGCAATGCTATCCGCTAACGTTGCCGTTAATCGAGACCCGGAATTGGTTACGGGTTGGTACAACCGAGGGACAGCGCTAATGGCTTTGGGGCGCTACGGCGAAGCTGCCGAAGCCTTTAATCAAGTGGTGAGACTCGACCCCAATCACGCTGAAGGTTGGACGGGCTTGGGCGCAGCCCTCAGCCAGCTCGGACAAAATGACGCCGCCCGCTTGGCCTTAACCCAGGCGCTCAGTCTCAATCCTCAGCAACCGGTTGCCCAGGATATCTTGGGATCACTACCGCCCCCTCAAGCCGGAGCAGCCGCACCGGCCAACCGTACTGCTTTGCCAACGCTCCCCCCAGCGGCGGCACCCTAGTGCGGCGTTGACCCATTGCCCATTGCATTGCTCCACTGCCTGCCCAGATCCATTGCACTCAAAGGTCACCCCATGTCCTTACACCATCGCCAAACCCATCGCCGTTGGGGATCCCGTGGCTATCGCTGGGTCGGATTGGGGCTGTTGACCCTGGTGACGCTGCTGGGCTGTTGGCTGTGGCAGGGCAACCGGCTGAGTCTAGGCAGCACCCGCAGCGCCCCCTAACCGGGACACATCAGGTCACGGTGCTTGCCCAAGCGCCCTCGCTCCAGGCCAGCTATGACTTGTATGAAGCGGGGCAGTTGGATGAGGCAGCGGCTCTGTTAACAGAGGCATTAGCCACCTATCAGGCTGGGGGCGATCGCCTCCGAGAAGCCGTCGCCCTCAGCAACTTAGCCCTAGTAGAAGGCCAGCAGGGGCATTGGCCCCAGGCCCATCAACATATTGACCAGTCGATTGCCCTGCTTCAAGGCAACGCCATCACCGATCGCCGTCGCCCCCGCATCCTCGCCCAAACCTTCACCATTCAAGGGCAGCTCCATTTGGCCCAGGGGAATGAAAATGCCGCCCTGGAATCGTTTCAAACCGCGACCACCCTTTATCAGGGGGCAGGGGAAACGGCCCAAGCCATCCGTAGTCAAATCAATCAGGCCCAAGCGCTACAGGCCAATGGCTTTTACCGACGGGCCATCCGCGAAATTTTAGCCCCCTTAAGACAGCAATTGGCAACCCAGCCGGATTCGTTGTTGAAAGCCGAAGGACTCCATAGTTTGGGGGAGGCGCTGTTGGTGGCTGGGAGTACCGACCAAGCGGAAGCGACCTTGGAGCAGAGCCTGACTGTGCTAAGGGACTTAGGGGAAGCAGGGCTATCTGGTGAGGACCAAGCCCGCTTACCCGTTGTCGAAGCGGCGGTTTACATCAGTCTGGGGAATACGGTGCGATCGCGCCAAGACACCGATGCTGCTCTGGACTACTACCGACAAGCGGGCCAAGTGGGCACAGCGGCTAACCGGTTACGGGCGGGCCTGAATCAACTCAGTCTCTTGGTGGATACCCAACGGTTTGGGACAGCAGCCACCCTCTGGCCCACCCTCTGGCCCCAAATCAACGCCCCGGCCACCAGCCGCGATGGCTTGTATGCCCGCCTCAACTTTGCCAACAGCCTGATCAATCTCGGCCCTGAACATCAGGGGCCAGATTGGTCTCAGCTCAACGGGTTTTTAACCGAAACCCATCTTCAGGCCCAGGCTTTGGGCGATCGCCGCTCCGATGCCTATGTGCTCGGCACCCAAGGGACTGTTGCCCTCAAGCAAAGTGCCCTGGGACGAGCCAAAACCTTGACCGAGCAAGCCTTAGTCATGGCGGCCTCGGTAAATGCCGTCGATATGACCTACCGCTGGCATGAACAGTTAGGACAGATTTTAGAGGCCCAAGATGACCTAAATGGGGCGATCACGGCCTACCAGACTGCCGTTAATAGCCTCAAGCGGCTGCGCACAGACCTGTTGGCGATCAACCCTGATTTACAGTTTTCATTTCAGCAAAGCGTCGAACCGATTCACCGCAGACTGGTCAGCTTGTTACTAGAAGCCTACGAGCAAGAAACTGGGCAGAACACCGCCAACAAAGCCAATGGATCTGGTGCAGCTCGCCTGGGAGCCGCCCGCCAGGTGCTGGAATCTTTGCAACAAGAGGAGCTGAATAACTATCTGCGAGCCGCCTGCCTCGATCTAGAAGCGGTGCAAATCGACCAAATCGACCAGGCCCAGTCTACGGCGGTGATTTACCCGATCATTTTGCCCGATCGCCTCGCCACCATTGTGAGTTATCCCGGCCAGACCCAAGTGGCTGTCAAAGCAGGGGAAAATAAAGCGATTTCTGCCGCTGAAGAAATTCTGGAACTCTATCCCACGCCTATTGCCGCAGCCACGGTAGATAACGCTTTACAAGGGTTACGGCGGGACTTGATTAACCGGATCAGCTTGGGATACCGCGCCTCTGCGGCCCAGGTCTATGACTGGCTGATTCGACCGATCGAGCCGGATTTAGAGGCCAACGGCATCGATACCCTGGTATTTGTGCTCGACGGTAGCCTCCGCAACGTGCCCATGGCGGCACTCTTCGATGGCGAGCAGTTTTTGGTGGAAAAATACGCCCTGGCCCTCACCCCTGGGTTGCAGTTGCTCGCCCCCAAACCCCTCCAGGATCAAGCCCTCTCAACCCTGACCTTTGGGCTATCGGAAGCGGTGACGGTCAATGTTCCCAATAGCGATCGCACCATTAGCTTCTCGCCTCTGCCGAATGTGCCCGCAGAGATCGAGCGGATTAGCACCCTGATTCCGCGCACCAATGTGTTGCTAAATAGCGAGTTCACCCGCGACAGTTTTCAAACTGCCCTCAGGGACAATAGCGCGACTGTGGTCCATCTCGCGACCCACGGCCAGTTCAGCTCCAACTCCAATGAGACCTTCATCGTCGCTTGGAACGGCCAAACCATTACCATTGATGACCTCACCGTTGCCCTAGAAGCCACCGCCACCAATCAAGATGCCGATGTAGAACTCCTGGTCTTGAGTGCCTGTGAAACCGCGACCGGGGACGATCGCGCCGCCTTGGGCTTAGCGGGCATTGCCGTCCGTGCGGGTGCCCGCAGTACCCTGGCCAGCCTCTGGCAGGTCGATGACGTGGCTACCTCCCAGCTCATGGGCAACTTTTATGAAGAATTAGCCACTAAACGGGTGACCAAAGCCCAGGCTCTACAGTCGGCCCAAGTCAGCATCTTGAATAATCCCCGCTATCGCCGTCACCCCTACTTTTGGGCTCCGTTTGTGATGGTGGGGAATTGGCTGTAGACGGTTAAGGGCAAGTGGGTAAATAGCGTACCGCTTCACCAGGGCGCAACGCCTTGCGCCCCTACCCTAGAAATTTTTGTGCCGTATTTTTTGATCACGGATCCCTTAGCGGACTTCTACGCTTGCTCTTCTAGATCCGCGCGCGATTTGCCCCAGTAGGCACTGTAGGTCCAGATTTCGTTTTCGCCTTTGATCTCTTTTTGCCAACGATAGGTGGCTGATTTAGGGTTGACCCCGACTTCAATCAGCTTGGCCCCCATGTAATATTCCATCTGGGTTTGGGTGCGCTGTTTGAGAAACGCCGACTGACCCTTGGGGACGGTGCGGGTCATGTGGGCTTGGGTATGTTTAGGGGTTGGCATGAGGTTACGGTATGGCTAATATTGAGCCCGCCATAAGTTTGGCGAACAATTTGGCGAACAGCTTGGCGACCAGACCGCCAAGCATGACCAGCACTCGCCCGAAATAAGTGATCTTAAAGGCGAGGTTAAGACTCGATTTAGAGTTTAGCGTTATCGCAACCTTGACCTGTAGCGCTGGCCACTTTGCTTGAAACACCTCGGATCACTCTGTTCTGTGGCGCACAAGCAAAGTGGTTTGCAGTCTTGTCCTCACCAGACTGGCGGCTGTTAAACCCTAGGCTTCAGCGGTGACCTGGGCGGATTCGGGCAACCCAATCTCGCTACAGACCTCGTAAAAGCTGGTGGTGGGCGGTTCGACAAACAGGTGAGCAATGCGCTTGAGGGCGTCATCGTAAATCGTATTGTGGTGGGATTCCATCACGTCCGGACTTTCCCACAAAATCACCGCAATGCCGCGATCGCTGCCCGGTTCTTGCAAAAGATAAGCGCCTTTAAAGCCCTCACCATAGGTGGAAACCGCCTTTTCGTAGAGTTGGCGCGCTTCGGGAAAGCAACCGGGCTTAAATTCCCCAGTGGCAACATAGGCATATTTATGATGAAGGCAATCTAAAAAGTCAGACATGGCCAATCGTTATCGTAATGGGAATAGACCCTAGTTTTGCTTAAAGTGCCGCTAGAGCCTAAAAATGTTGGGTCAGGTTTTAGATTTCAGCGGATTTTATCGCAGTCGCCAGTCCGGTTAGGACGAGACTGCAAGTCACTTTGCTGGTGCGCCATAGAACAGGGTGATCCGAGGTGTCTTAAGCAAAGTGGCCCGCGCCATATGCGGCCCGAGCGGGTATCCAGATCCGAGCGTTAGTCATGGTAAGACCCATCACGGATGAACCTCAGGAGTCCCGTCTCCGCAAAATCATTCATATCGATATGGATGCGTTCTACGCCTCGGTGGAGCAGCGCGATCATCCCGCCTACCAGGGTAAACCCATTGTGGTGGGCGGCAGGCCCGAGCAACGGGGCGCGGTAGCCGCCGCCAGCTACGAAGCCCGTGAATACGGCATTCACTCGGCGTTACCGGCCCGCATTGCCCAACAACGCTGCCCCCACCTGATTTTCGTGCCGCCTCGCTTTACGGTGTATCGCCAAATTTCCCAGCATATTCGTGAGATTTTTGGGCGCTATACCGACTGCATTGAGCCCCTTGCCCTAGACGAGGCCTATCTAGACGTGACCGACAATAAGCTGGGTGCGGCTTCGGCCATGGCCATGGCCCGCGCCATTCGCCGAGCGATCTATCAAGAGACCCAACTCACCGCTTCAGCCGGTGTGTCCTTCAATAAATTTCTCGCCAAAATCGCCTCGGGCATGAATAAACCCGATGGCCTCTATGTGATTCGCCCAGAGCAAGCCGCTGACTTTGTGGCCGCTCTGCCGATTGAGAAATTTCATGGCATCGGCAAGGTCACCGCCACCAAAATGCATCACCTTGGCATTCATACGGGGGCAGACCTCAGGCAGTGGCAAGAAACCGATCTGGTCCAGCAATTCGGCAAGGTAGGGCGATTTTACTATCGGGTGGCCCAGGGGCAGGACGATCGCCCCGTCAATCCTAATCGCGTGCGTAAATCAGTTGGGGCCGAAACCTCTTTTGCTGAAGACTTGCGGGACCTGGCCGAGATGGAGGCGGTCTTGGCTAAGCTGGCCCAACAGGTGGCCTACCACCTCGAAAAGCAGCAGCGGGGGGGCTATACCCTGACGCTGAAAGTGAAATATGCCAACTATCGCCAAGTCACCCGTAGTCAAACCCAAACTCAGGCGCTGCGGGAGGCTGAGGCCCTGATGGCGCTGGGGCAAAAGCTTTTACACACCCATCTGGAGCCCGAGATAGCCGTGCGGCTATTGGGCTTAACGGTGTCGAATTTAGAGCCGTTGGCCTCTCAGCTTGAGTTTGTGCAGCTCCAGCTTGATCTCTAGGGTCACCTTGCTCGCTCGTCGGCTGATGCCCACCCCGCGTGAGAGGCTATTTGAAAAGTTCTCTGGATTTCGTTCCCGTTAGCAAGCCATCGAACTCAGTGCTGCTTTTGCGATCGCGTGATGATCTCGCTTAAGCAGCCCATGGCTGCCCATTCCCCAAACATCAGCTTCGGGAAGCGTACAGCGCTACATCCCCTTTGTTTGAATGCCGAAGGCTATACCCCTTGGGCTATAGCTTGGGAGAAGGAAAGCCAGAAACCCTTGGCCGACATCCCCCACTCTTCGGGAAGCGCACAGCGCTACGCTCATTTTCGGGAGAGGGGGACCGTTGGCGCAGCCTGCCCCTAGGGCTTGGGGGTATAGACGCGACAGCGGCTTCTCTTTGAATGGGCGACAAAGCAGGACAATTTTTAAGGTGCTCTATGCTTAGCGCCTTACGATGCTTAGCGCCAATAAAGAGCGCCCCTTTGAAAACAGTCCTAAAACGATGCCCATGAGCTGCAACTGACTCAAACCCACAAATGTAGTGGGAATGGGCAACAATCCCTTCAGCCACAGTATCAAGGCCAAGCAAGCCACCAAAGCCCAAAGGGTCCCTCGGTTGAGAAAGACTTTTGCAAAGACCTGTTCCATTAGCACCACAGCCAAGGCACCGATGCCCCCCGCCGTCAGCAGCAATAGCAGCATCCCCGTAAACGCGCCCCCCGCCAGCCCCCCGCTGTCGGGTAGCACTTGGGCTAACTGACTGAACAGCAGCATCAAGCCGATATCCAGACCGGTCGCAATCAACACGGTGAGCAGGGCGCACTGCAACAGGATCAGCCAGGGGAGATACTTTAATTGCTCAAAGGGATTACCCATGGCGCTAGCTCCTGGGTCCCCGGTCTGGATACAGCCGGTGGGTCAACTTTTCGGTACAGTCTTGGCAAGCGAGCATCGTTTTTCGCGTAATTTTGCGTGGGAAAGAAAGGGCGAAAGCAGGAGCAGAAAAAATGGGGCTAAACCAATTAGAACAGTTCTTGGCAACCGATTGGGCTTGGCTGATCGGCACCCTTACCCTACTCCATTGTTTGGTGGGTTTGATCGCTGCGAAAATCGCCCACAATAAGGGCCGGAATTTAGGCCGATGGCTGGCCTGGGGCCTGATCGGGGGCACCCCCACCTTGATTGCCGCCTGTCTATGCGCCTCACATCCCCAGTCTACCCAGAGCGATTGACCGACCCATGGGGCGATGTCGCCCGCTATAGACCCGCAGATCAACAGCGATCAAACGAACCCCAGGGACCGAGTGCTTTGAAAGCACCCGGCTCCTAAACATTGCGATTGGCAGGAGGAAAGGCTCTTGACTTTGGACAAACCGAGACTTGCCTGTGCCGATAACCCAGGCGCTGAGTCGCTCAAAGCAGACGATTAGGCGGACTTTTGAGCGTCCTTGCAAGGACAAAGCTTTTGAGGCGGA
The DNA here is from genome assembly GCA_012032425.1 of Leptolyngbya sp. RL_3_1. Classification (GTDB taxonomy): domain Bacteria; phylum Cyanobacteriota; class Cyanobacteriia; order Phormidesmidales; family Phormidesmidaceae; genus PCC-6406. The sequence continues at coordinate 23,377 of JAAUQE010000012.1, forward strand.
TGAAATTTCACCAGTGGACAGGGTGAACGTGGGTGCAACCGGGTGCCTTTCGGTCGCCCAGGTGAGATTCCTCGGGTTTTGGACGGCGTAGCAATCGAACCAATTTGCTGAATAAGTCTGGCAAACCCACGTTGGACCTGTCGCGGTGTCCGTTGCCGAGGATTCACTGCGGGCAAGTAGCATTATCACCGCCCCTTGTTGCTAGGCTTCAAGGCTGCAAACGGGGTAATCACTTTCCACGTAAGCCTCAGCAATCGCTTTGTACAAGGCGCTGTACTGGCAGCGAAAGCAGGGATTGAGACTGAGTTCTACGGTGGAACGTGCCCGGTCATTGCTACTGAAGGCATCCAACCAGTCCATTAAGCTATCGCGACGATACGGAAAACTTGCGTAAATGGCTTGGCGAAATTGGCACAGCGTTTCAAGATGGTTTGACATGAGTGGTAGAGCATGATGATTTATAGCCTCTACCACTTTCCTGCTCTTCATCCACCCTGATTGTCCAAAGTCAAGTGAGAAATCGATACGCTATTTACCCGCTTGTCCCTAAGCCGTTTGGCGGGTGTATTCCGCAAGACCGGATCTGCTCCTGGGGAAAGAATTCAGGAGTCAGGAGCTAGCAGTCTTGTCCTTACTGCATTCTGGCTCCTGTCTCCTAGCTTCCTTCCCTAACCGGTTTTCCCGGCTTAAATTACAGGCCTTGAACGTTGATTATGCTGCTTGAGCCTTGACCCATTCCCTAACAGCGCGTCGCAAGGCTAATCTGCCCTGCGCTCGATTCGCCTCAATCAACTGGGGGAGGGCGCGAATGTCGAGTGACGGAAATATCCAACTTTCCTCAACTTGAACGTAAGCGTCCTGCTCCAGTCGATAAATACTCAATTCTCCATGGTCATAGCACCAGAGCTCTGGCACCCCGAGTCGAGCATAGATGGGGAAGCGATTGAGTGATTTGCTGGTCACATCAATTTCCAACGCCAAATCGGGGGGGGGATCCTGATTCAGATCGAAGCTTAACTTGCCGCGAATCTGCGCTTCATTTTGAAAGTAGAAACAATTATCGGGTTCTAAACCTGCCTGCTTAGACTGCTTGCGCCAGGTAGTAGACCCATAGCTTTCGTAGTCTACGTTCAGTTCCTCAGAAATATCTTTGACCGCATCACCAATGGTTTCCTTGAAATACTCATGCTCCGGTAATGGCACCATAATTTCCAGCCAACCCTGGTCGTAAGCCACGCGTTTGCCGCGCGTTTCTCCCAATTCCTTTAAGATGGCCTCAAATTCAGACCAGCTAACATCACGAAGAAGGAGTGTCCGCCCTGGAGGAACATCGAGTTGGTGCAGTTGTAGGGTTACCATCAATATCCCTGGCGAAATCGTGTCTCTATCCTAGTACGGACTTCTTGACGGGGCAGAGTTGGCTACGCTTCGCTACCTCCGCCTCACCCACCGCTGTCAACTCATTCAGCAGCTCGTTGGGCTTTCTCGTTAATTAGCACTGCTATTAAATCGCCCAGGACTGAGCCGATTCTGAGGGTCGAACTGGGCTTTGAGTTGGCCCATCAGTAGCTTGACATCAGGCGCTAACCCCAGGAGTCGATCCCTTGCTTGAGAGCAATCGGTGCTTCTAACAGGGTGAAATAGCCCCCGAAATTCTGACAATGATTACGGAGCTGGGCGACATTGGCAGGCGAGAGCGCCTCTGCCGCTACCCGCACCCAGCCAATGCCGCTACTGCTGTGGAGCCGGATACGAGCTTGGGGCAACGGGCCGGTGATGGTTTCAAATAGGGCGATCGCCTCACTGGGCTTCACCCCCACCTTGGCCAAAATATCGGGCTCGGTCGTCGTGACTGGTGCAGGCAGCATCTGCTGCTGAATCCCTTGCCAAAAACGGGTTTCTGACAGGGCTGCCAAGACTTGAATCGTCACCCCATAGGGCTGGGCCAAGCCCCTGAGGCGGGCCACCTGCTCTGCCACCCCCGCCTCGATGGTCTGGAATTGGGCGGCTAAGCCCATCCCCGTGCCTAAATCCAAATCCTGGAGCAGTTGGGGCGAGAGCAAATCGAGCTTGATGGGAGTGAGGGGCGATCGCCGCACATCATCCGCTAAATCTTGAATCGCCGCTGGCTCCCCGGCCATCACCACCGTTTGTGAAGCCTCGGCCAGGGGATAGGTGCGAAAGGTGAGCTGGCTGAGCATCCCGAGGGTACCGTAAGCGCCGGTCATCAGCTTCATCAGGTCATAACCGGCCACGTTTTTGACCACCCGCCCCCCGGCCTTGGCGATTTGGCCGTCGTAGCGCACTAAGGATAGGCCGATGAGTTGATCTCGCACGCCGCCGTAGCGCTGCCGGAGCGCCCCAGTATCGCCGGTGGCGACGATGCCCCCCAGGGTGGCGGAGCCCTCATAGGCGGGGTCAAGGGCTAAGAATTGGCCGGTCTCGGCGAGTTGAGCCTGGACCGCTTGAAAGGGCGTCCCCGCTGCCACCGTCACGGTGAGGTCGCCCACGGCATGGTCGATGACGGGATCGAGATGACCAGTGCTAACCACCAGATCGCAGCCCTGGACAGGACGCCCCCAGGTGAGCTTGCTGCCTTGGCCACAGGGCAAGACGCGCCAGCCCTCTTTGTGGGCACAGACCATCAGTGCGGCTAAGGCGGCCTCGGTCTCAGGGTAGGCGATCGCCTCAGGCGAAGGGCTGTTGGGGGCGACCGCGTCAGGCCAATATTGACCCAGGGGATCAGTTGCTAGGGCGTCCCCAGCGACCACGTAGGCATCTCCCAAAATCGCCGCCACTTGCTGGGCCACCGCTGCCATAGACTGTGTTCCTGAACGCCACCCTTGAGTGTACGACGGGAACCCGCACCCCATCACTCTGCCCACTTCCGCAGCAGATTGGCCATGGTTTTAGACACCAGGTCAAACGCGTCAGTCTTGCCATCCTGGGCAAATAACGTGCGCTTGACCGTATCTAAGTCAAATAAAATCTCCCGTTGCTCGGCGTCACGAATTAAGCTCTGGACCCAGCCCACCGCCACTAGCCGCTCCCCACTGATTACGGGATCAACGCGGTGCAGGGTATTGGCAGGATAGACGATGGCGCTACCCGCCGCTAAGCGATAGGAGGTTTCATTGTCGGGTCCTTCGATCACCAGTTCCCCGCCGGTATAGGTGTCTGGATCGCTCAAGAACACTGTGAAGGAGAGGTCCGATCGCCGCAACTGCTTGCCCCCCATCAAGGCATTGTCAATGTGGCGGCCATAGGCCATCCCCACCCCATAACGGCTAAACAGGAGGGAATGCACTACGCGGGGGCGGCGATCGCCTGAAAAAGCGGGCTACGATCCAGGGCTGTGAGGATGATCCCCTTGAGCGCGTCAGTGCTGGCCGCTTGGGGCAACTGCTGATTCTGCTTGACTGATCTAGCGTGCCATCCCGCCGTCAGCTTCCCGTCAATGAAATCAGCAGTTGCCAGACAATGGGTCAGATGAGCCAGTTCCTCAGCAGTGAGGAGATTGGGGATGCGGACAGCCATAAGTCACCGTCTGGTGTTTAACCTTCGCCGCCTTCGCCGCCTTCGCCGCCTTCGCCGCCTTCGCCGCCTTCGCCGCCTTCATCCTCATCATCGTCTTCATCCTCATCATCGTCTTCAGCGCCTTCATCATCGGCCGCCTCAGTTTCCGCTGGCGCGCCTTCACCGCCTTCAGGGGGATTGGCTGCGGGGCCACCACAGGCCATGACCGTGGTGGCCAAACCGAGGGTCAAGAAGAGTTCAACTGGCTTGAGTCGTTTTGCCATGGTCGTGGTGATCCTCGCAAATCAATGGATTCGACCGATTATAGAGCTATTGAGAGACAGCAGCAATAACGGCTCGACTACTGGAGAGCGGGCCAGTCTTCAGGCAGCATATTTGCCACTAGCTCAAAGCCGCCATTACCGTCGGGGGTGAGTACGTAGGCCATCCCCTGGGGATCGGGATAAATGCCGGTCGCCGCTTCAAAGATGTCATCGTGACCGACGATTACGGTGTTTTGACCCGCTGCCGGCACGGCGGTGAGCAGCGGCATCACATTGGCTTTCATCTCCTCAACCTGCGCGTCGGTGTAGTCCTCAAAGGGCAAGAAGTTAAGCTGGGCATTTTTTTCATAGCGACCAAACGCCAGCTCTGCCGTTTGCCAAGCCCGACAATATTCGCTAGTAATCACGTCGCCGACCGGAATGCCCAGGTCTATGAAGGCCGCGCCGATATCTTCGGCCTGCTGGATGCCCACATCGTTGAGCTGGCGCTGGGTCTCACAATCATTCAGGTCCATGTTGGGGTCGGCTTGGTCGGCGTAGTCTCGTTCGGTTTGGGCATGGCGAAAGTAGATCACATGGCCACCCTCCTGCAACGCACTCAGCAGTTCTGCCCCCTCAAGCTTGTCCTGAAAGTCAGCATTGGCCTGTTCTCCGGCGCTGTAATCACCGCCTTCGCCACCCTCACCACCTTCGCTGCCTTCAGCTTCGGTGGTGGTTTCAGTAACAGCGGCGGGTTCTTCCGCACTGCTGTCACCCCCGTCAGCGGTCGGCCCCCCGCAGGCACTGACCGTTGCCAACAGACCCACAGTTAAGAAGAGTTCAACCGACTTGAGTGGATTCGCCATAACAGTTGAGAATTGTTTTCATGAGTGGATTACCTTGGTGAATAGTAAGTTTGTTGAGATGTAATGTCAATAAATGGCGAGGGTTTTCCCTCGCTATTCCTGAAGATCGAACCTCCGCAGAAGGACTTGATTTAAGGGATATGCCTGAAAATGAAGTATCAGTAGAACGAGTTTCGACTCCGCTCAACTCTCAGAATGTTTAGCTTGAGCGGAGTCGTTCGTGCAGCGTCTCCGGCGGAGAAAACCGGATTGACCGATACGCTAGGGCGATCGCAATCCCTCGAATTCCCTACAGGACAGTCGGCAGCGCTGAGCTAGATGAAGAATGCAAGCGTGGTGTTATTAAGATTTATTCTCACACCACTGTCGCTATATCCGCTGGCCGCCTCACCCCACTCGCCCGATACAATGGCTGAGCAACGTTATTGCCTGGGTTCAGCAATTGCCATGGCTCCAACCATCGCCAACCCCTTTCCGACAATACATCTGCTCAAAACCCCTACCCGCGACAGTTGGGTGGGGGAGGCGCTGGCCGACCTGGACATTATTTTGCTCGATCACTCCCATTGCGAACGCAAGGCGGCGGGGGTAGCGATGAACCTGATGTTTCGCTATCCCTCCAGTGAAAAGCTGGTCTATGTCCTCACCGATATTGCCCAAGAAGAGCTCAGCCATTTTGCTCAGGTGAATCACTGGCTGGCCCAGCGGCGGGTGCCTTTGCGGCAGTTGCCTGCGCCCCCCTACGGGGCTGGGCTAAGTCGCCAGGTGCGTAAGGGGGAGCCCGAGCGGATGCTCGATTCGCTGTTGGTTGCTGCTCTGATTGAAGCCCGTAGCCATGAGCGCCTGGGCTTGCTGGCCAGCCATTGCCCTGAGGCTAAGCTAGCGGCGTTTTACCGCAGTCTGATGGCTTCTGAAGCGCGCCATTACGGCGCTTATTGGGTGTTGGCAACTACCTACTTTGACCGTGATTTGGTCGCCACGCGCCTGGAGGACTTAGCACGGGTGGAAAGTGAGCTGCTGGCCATGCCGTATCCTGCGCCCCGCATCCACAGCTAGCGTGAAAGTGATTTCTGCACCCACTCACATCAGGTTCGGTTAATTGCCCTGCATTCTGAGACGGGCGCAGTCCCCTGCGCCCCTACGTTCTCCTGTCTTTTTTCGTGGGTGCTCAGCCGGACTGCATCTCCTGGTTGACTGACAAAAGTTGTTCGCCCTCACCCCCAACCCCTCTCCCGGCGGGCGAGGGGAGCCGAGCAC
>JAAUQE010000170.1 GCA_012032425.1 Leptolyngbya sp. RL_3_1
TCTTTTAAAGCAGGTATTTTTGCCTTGTTATTCATCTTCTTGTATATTTTTATTCGATTCAACAAATGGCAATATTCAGCAGGAGCAGTTGCAGCCTTATTCCATGATGTTTTTAATTGTATTAAGTATATTCTCTATTTTCTACGGAATTTTACCGTTCTCTTTGGAGATTGATCAAGCCTTTATTGCCGAAGTACCGGAATTACCCGGTTGTGCGTCTGATGGCGAAACCTACCAGGAAGCTGTGCAAAATGTGGAGGTGGTGATTCAAGAATGGATTGCGACGGCACAGGAATTAGGACGATCCATCCCAGAACCTAAAGGCCGATTGCTATTCGCGTAAATATCCCATGTTAGTTAGAGTCCTCAAAAATTTGGCAGAGCTGAATCAAGCCCTGGGTGAGGGGGCAGTGGCGCAGCAGTATTGTCAGCAGGCGTTGGCCCTAGCGACAGAGTTGGGCATTCCCCTCCAAGCCGAGTGCGAGGCATTGCTACAACAGATCGAAGCCAATCAGGGGGACAATGAGATTTGAAATTCTCACGCCCCTTGGGTTTAGCGTTAGAGCCTCCGAAAGCCACTGGCAACGGCTGATTAGTAAACACCCTGACATTGCCGATCTGGAAGAGCTTGTTCAGCAAGCCATGGCCAATCCCGATGAAATTCGTCGTAGTCGCCGAGATGAAGGGGTATTGCTGTTCTACCTGGTGCGCAGTACAAAACGCTGGGTCGTCGCCGTAGCAAGACGCTTAAATGGCGATGGATTTTTGATTACAGCGTACCAAACCAGTGCAATCAAAGAAGGAGAATCCATATGGCCCAGGTAAAAATTTTCTACGAACCAGAAACAGAGTTGCTGACAGTTTTTTGGCAAGCTCCTCGAAAAGATCAAATCTGCACAGAGTTGGGGGATGGGGTGATTCTGATCAAAGATGCCAGTACTGGCGAAGCGATCGGGGTAGAAATTTTGTCCTATAAACCTGGAGACAATCGATTTGATACCGTTAGTGTTGAACTAGGGTCGCTCAGTTCCGTGGGATGAGCGATCGCTAGTGACAGGTTGATGAAGCGTTAAACCCATTGCAAAAACCGGGGGGTGCGGAGGGATGAAATCCGCGATCGGCGTTGATGAGAAGGATAGGGCTATCAACACTGCAACAATCACGAATTCAACCGCCCCGCGCCGTCCTCCTCCACCCCGCTGGGGCTCTACGGGACATTGCTACCGCCCTTGGTGTGGATGACATTGATGTACTTCATCCCCATCGCGCTGCTAGCGGTTTATAGCTTTTGGCGGCTGGAATCCTTTGATATCGTCCAGGAATTCAGCCTCAAGAACTTCCAGACGATCGCCAGCAATGCCGCCTACCGCAAAGTGTTGCTGCGGACCGTAGCGATCGCCCTCGGGGTCACGGTCATCGATGGGGCGATCGCCCTGCCCTTGGCCTACTTCATCACCCGTCACGGGGGCCGCTACCGCCAACTGCTTACCCTGCTGGTAATTTTGCCCTGTGGTCGAGCTATCTGGTGCGGGTTTTCGCCTGGAAAATCATCCTGGGCTACAACGGCGTCCTCAACAACGCCCTCGTGTCCCTGGGGATTTTGGCGGAACCCAGCCAAGCCTTTCTCTACAACAGCTTTGCCGTCACCCTCACCTTTGTCCATGTGTGGCTCCCGTTCATGATTTTGCCCGTGATTAGCGCCTTCGAGCGCTTGCCGGACAACCTGCTGGCCGCCTCCGCCGACCTGAATGCGCCCCCTTCAGTGACGTTTCGGCGCATCACCCTACCCTTGGTGATGCCGGGATTGTTGGCGGGGGCAATCAACGTTTTCGCCCTGACCATGGGGGACTTCATCACCCCCAGCTTGGTGGGTGGCCCCAGCGACATTATGGTGGGCAATCTGATCGCCTCCCAGTTTGGGGTCTCCTATAACTGGCCCCTGGGGGCGGCGTTTTCGCTGGTGGTGATGGCGATTGTGTTTACGGGGCTGGCGATCGTGCTTAGACGGGGAGGCGTAGAAAGCCTGTGAGTGCAGCAACAGGAACGACACCAGCAACCCAGTCGCGCAATGCGCCCCGCCGAGCCCCCCGCCCCTGGGGGTTAGGGATCGTAGCGGTGTTGATTTATGGCTTTTTGAATGCGCCGATCGCCGTTTTAGTGATCATGAGCTTCAACGACTCCGCCATCCTGTCCCTGCCCTTTAAGGGCATCACCCTGGACTGGTATCGGCTCACCTGGCAAGATGCCGCCATCCAAGCCGCCCTGGTGAATTCCCTCCAGGTGGCGGCGACGGCGACGCTGCTGGCGACGGGGTTCGGGCTGCTGGCCGCCTCAGCGGTGTACCGCTACCGATTTTTCGGCAAAAGCAGCTTTCGCATCGCTCTGAACCTGCCGATTTTGCTGCCGGGGGTGGTGACGGGGGTGGCGATGCTGTCCTACTTCTCCCAGTTGGGGCTGGGGTTGTCCTTGGGCACTGTGATTTTGGGCCATGCCGTATTTGGCATTCCGGTGGCCTTTGGCCCGATTTTGACCCGCCTCGGCCAGTTTCCCCGCAGCTTAGAGGAGGCCGCTTACGATCTAGGGGCGCGTCCCGCCCAGGTGTTTCGCGGGGTGATTTTCCCCTACATTCGCAGTGCGGTGCTGGCCGGGGCCTTGCTGGCCTTTACCCTGTCCTTTGATGAGGTGGTGGTGACGCTCTTTCTCACCGGTCGCGAAAACACCCTGCCCATGGAGATTTGGGGCCGGTTGCGCACCAATATCACCCCCGAAGTGGCGGCGATCGCCACGCTACTGCTGGGGGTCAGTACAGTACTGGTCTTAATCAGCCAATGGATTGCCAGGGGGGATCAGCCCGATACCCCTTCAACCTCATCAACCGACAACCCGGTATAGCGGGCAATATCCGACATCGGTACCCCCGCCGCCTGCATCTGCCGAGCCACCTGTTGCATCGCCTCTTCCCGCCCTTTTGCCAGCCCGATCTCTAGCCCGATCTCTAAGCCTTCTTGCTTGCCCTCTTGCCGGGAGGTATCCACCACATTATTCAAGTCCCGATAATATTTGAGGCTCTCTTGATAGCCCTCCTGCTCCCCTGGGGAGAAATTAGCAATTTCCGCCACCTCAAAGAGCTGATCAAACACCGCCTCCTGTAGGGGTTGAGGCGGTTCATCCAGGTCTGGGAGATGTTTGAGCAAAAACAACCATTTGTCAAAATGGGTCTCTAGTTCTGCCAAGGTTTTGGTGAATTTTGGCAGCTCAATGTAGATGAATTTGAGCTTGTCGTAAAACACCTGACAGTTCTGATTCTTGAGTTCTACGGTGTGTAGCAGCTCAGGATCTTGCTGGTGGTCATCAAAGATGAAATCCAGCACTCCCACCGTATAGACCGGGGTGAGCTGATAATCCCAGGTTCCCTTCTGGGCTTGTTCTTGAATCGGAAAGGTGGCGTAGTAAACGCTGCGGTCCTTAAAGAAATTCTGCTTGGCTTTTTGAATTTCAACGATGAAGCGATCGCCATTCTCGGCCTGACAATAAATATCAAAAATAGCCTTGCGATCAACCGGCGTGTTTCCCAGGTTTTCAGTCTGTTTATAGGTGACTGACTGGATGCGGTGCTGCTCCGGCAAAAGGGTATTGAGAAAATCGATCAACAGTTGCTTATTGGGCTCCGTACCGAAGACGCGCTTAAAGCCAAAGTCGGTGAGCAGATTGATATATTTTTCTTTGAGGGGAAAGCCCATCTCAAGACCAGCAATACAATCGTTCTATGCTTGATTTTAGCCAATGCCGCAAAGCTTGTGGTGTTGGCTCTGTCAGCCAGTCTACCCCCCACCTACAGCATTTCCTTGCCTGGTGAGGTACAGACTATGCCCTGACAACAAGGGTTTCAGGTCTATATTTTGTACCTCATGAGCTTCAAAAACGCCGTATGCCAGACTCGCCCCGCCACAGCAGCATCGTTTATTTAGATGCGGTCACCAAGGTCTACCCCACCGCCACCGGTGAATTTTATGCCGTGCGGGAGTTGACCCTGGATGTACAGCCGGGAGAGTTCTTTTCGCTGCTGGGGTCCAGCGGTTCGGGCAAAACCACCACCCTGCGGCTGATTGGCGGGTTTGAGATCCCTGAATATGGGGAGGTTTACATCGGTGGACAGGCGGTGACCGACCAGCCCCCTTACCGCCGCGACAGCCACACCGTCTTTCAAGACTATGCCCTGTTTCCCCACCTCACCGTGGCGGAGAATGTGGCCTATCCGCTGACCATCGCCGGGATCGCGCGCCGCGACATTGCCCCCCCGCCTGCAAGCTGCCCTAGCGCTGGTGCAAATTGCGGCATTGGGCGATCGCAAACCCGCCCAACTCTCGGGGGGGCAACAGCAGCGGGTGGCCCTAGCCCGTGCCCTGATCAACCGCCCCAAGGTGCTCCTGCTGGATGAACCCCTCTCGGCGTTGGATGCCCAAATCCGCGAATCCGTGCGGCAAGAACTGCGGCAGCTCCAGCGGCAAACGGGGATCACGTTTATCTATGTGACCCATGACCAAGAGGAGGCCCTCGCCCTGAGCGATCGGATCGCGGTCATGTCCGGGGGGCAGGTGGAACAAATCGGCACGCCGTCCGAAATCTATGACAACCCCGCCTCGACCTTCGTCGCCCGCTTCATTGGTCAAGCCAACTTTCTGACGGGGCAAGTCGTAGCGATATCTGAGGCAGAGGAAACTCAAAACAGCGCCATCGTCAGCGTCAATGAGGTTCAGATCCAGGCCGTCTGCCCCCGTTATCGCCCCACTGTCGGGGAAACGGTCACCCTGATGATTCGCCCAGAGCGCCTTACCGTCCAGCCAGCCTCAGACCCAGCTATGGACCCAGCCGTCGGCTCAAGCACCGACAATCTCACCACCGGCACCACGGTGGAAGCCACCTACATTGGTCAGCGGCTCGAATCGATGGTGGAAACCCCCCTCGGGCAACTCAAGGTGGTGCAGCTCAGCCGGGGGGGGGCGATCGACCCGGCCATTCAGTTGGGTTGGAACCGCCGCGACTGCATCATTCTGCCCCCATGCGACGGACTGTAATCCTAACTGCGGCGGCGGACCTAAAATCCCTTGGCAACTGCTATAAGCTTGAGAATATCAATGGCTTGGATGCCTTTCACAGATACTTTTTGAGGTGAGTTATGCCAGCATCAGACCGTCCGACCCACTACCCGATGGTGATTGGCGAAGCCACCCCCGCCCACGGTAGCCAAGCCTTAATTGAACCGGCGACGGGCCAGGTGTTTGCGACGGTCGCCGTGGGCACCATTGACGATGTGGATCAGGCCGTGGCCGCAGCTAAAGTCGCCCAAAAAGATTGGGCAGCGCTTTCGGTGGGAGAACGCAGTGGGGCGCTGATGGCCTTTGCCGATGCCCTGGAAACCCAGAGTGAGCGGCTGGCCCAGCTCGAAAGCCAGAACGCAGGCAAGCCCCTGAAACTCACCACTGGGGGGATACTCCCTTTGCGATCGACAACCTGCGCTACTTTGCCGCCGCCGTCCGTCGCCAAGAAGGCACCGCTGCGGGCGAGTTTGTCGGCGGCTACACCAGCTTTACCCGGCGGGAACCCATTGGCGTTGTCGGTGCCATCACCCCCTGGAACTACCCCTTCATGATGGCGCTCTGGAAGCTGGGACCCGCCCTAGCGGCGGGCAATGCCGTGGTGATTAAACCCGCCCCCAACACCCCGATCACCACCCTGGAGGTGGCCAAGATTGCCCTCGAAGCGGGTCTGCCAGCGGGCTTGATTAACGTGGTTACAGGCCATGCCGAGGTGGGCGAAGCCCTCTGTACCCACCCCGATGTGGGCATGATCACCTTTACCGGCAGCACCCGCACCGGCCAGCGGGTCGCTGAGTTGGCCAGCCCCTTGGTGAAGCGGGTGACCTTAGAACTGGGGGGCAAAGCGCCCTTCGTTGTGTTTGATGACGCCGATATTGAAGCGGCGGCACGGGGGGCGATTCCCGCCGCCTTTATGAACACGGGGCAAGACTGCACCGCCGCCACCCGCATTTATGTGCAGGAAGCCGTCTTTGATGCCTTCTTGACCCGGTTCACGGCACTGGCCGAGCAGATTCGGATGGGGGCACCCTTCGACGAGGGCACTGATATGGGGCCGTTGGTGAGTGATGCTCAGCGGCAAAAGGTGGATGGCTATGTCCAGGGGGGCACGACAGCAGGGGATCAAGGTCGCCACCGGCGGCGTTCTGCCGGAGGGACCGGGATTCTTCTATCCGCCGACGATTTTGGTGGAGGCTCCCCAAGCCGCGAGCTGCGTACAGGAGGAGATTTTTGGCCCGGTGGTGACGGTCAACCGTTTTAGCGATGAGGCGGAGGCGATCGCCCTAGCCAATGACGTCCCCTACGGACTCGCGGGCAGCGTCTGGACCCTTAACGTACAGCGGGCGATGCGGATGTCGGCGGCGATGGCCTGCGGCACGGTCTGGGTAAACGATCATCTTCCCCTGGCCAGCGAACTGCCCCATGGCGGCTTTAAACAGAGCGGCATCGGCAAAGACATGTCCTACTATGCCTTGGAGGAGTTCACCCTCGTTAAGCACATCATGATGGACATTACCGGGGATCAACGCAAGGGCTGGCACTCCGTTGTTTTAGAGGATTGACTAGCCTAGAGCACAAAACTGTAGGTGGGGCCAGCGACCACCCCTGAAAGGCTCTGGAAATCAGATTGTCGGCTCCGGTGGCTGGGGCGTAGGCGGCGATCGCGATCGAGAGCAAATCCTCAAAAACAAAATATGGGATTGCCAATGGCTTTGGCCCCCATCCGTTTATCCTATTAGGCAGTTCATCGTTGGCCCTGAGGATGTCCTTAACGTATGAAAGTCGTTTATGACCCAGATAGAGATATTCTGCAGATTGCATTTATCACGACTGTGGTTGAGGAAACTGCGCAAATTGCCCCTGGGTTAGTGCTTGATTATGACGAAGACGGCCATGTCGTTGGCCTAGAAATCAGAAAAGCATCCCTTAAAACAGATAGCCCTTACGCGATTTCCTTCGATGTGGGCAGCGCCAATCTCAATAAGCCCTTACCGAGTGCCAAAGAGTGAGGCAAGGACCATCGACAAAGTCAGTCTTTCATGACTTCATGGATGGGTTTGAACGCAAACCACTGGTTGGGGCGCTACGGTCGAGAATTGCTCGCTGGCATCGCTGATGCCAATGTGTCCCTGACCCCCTGTGCCGCGAACGTCCCCTAGCGTGCTGTCAACCCCATCCAACTTGCAAGCTTGAGGTTTACCGGAGGGCAAGGGGCTTGGATGTGGACAGGGTTTATCAGGCCAGTTAGGGCGATATCGCCCTAACTGAGCCAGCGCTTACAGTCCGCCAATTACGTCCAAAATTGAGCTAACCATGACAGCACCTGTGCGAATTTTGATGTGTGCCCCAGAGCATTACGACGTTGATTATGTGATCAACCCGTGGATGGAGGGTAATATCCATCGCTCGTCGCGCGATCGCGCCCAAGACCAATGGGAGCAGCTTTACCACGTCCTAAAAGATCTGGCGACGGTAGACCTAGTGGAACCTCAACCCGGATGGCCCGACATGGTGTTTACCGCCAACGCCGGATTGGTTCTGGGCGATACGGTGGTGCTCAGCCGCTTTCTCCACCCCGAACGGCAGGGGGAGGAACCTTATTTCCAACAGTGGTTTACGGAACAGGGCTTCACTGTCAAGACATTGCCTAAAAGTTTGCCCTTTGAGGGAGCCGGAGATGCCCTGCTCGATCGCGCCGGCGCATGGCTCTGGGCCGGATATGGGTTTCGCACTGAGCTGGATGCCCATCCCCACCTCGCCCGATGGTTGGATGTGGAAGTGTTGTCGCTCCGGCTGATTGACCGTCGGTTCTATCACCTCGATACCTGTTTCTGTCCCCTCAGCAATGGGGATTTACTCTACTATCCCCCCGCTTTTGACACCTATTCCAACCATTTGATTGAGCGACGTATTCCCGCCGAAAAGCGTATCCCCGCCAATGATGTGGATGCGGTTAATTTTGCCTGTAACGCGGTAAATATTGACCAGACTATCGTCATCAATAGCGCTAGCGATAGTCTCAAGCAAACCCTGGCAGAACGGGGATTTACCGTAGTTGAAACGCCCCTCACCGAATTTTTGAAGGCCGGTGGAGCCGCCAAATGTTTGACGTTGCGGGTGACGGAACCCCGTCGGCTCTCACCCCAGGCGACCGCCATCCAACATCGGGTGATTCGCCTGGAAGGACATTTGCTGGACTCCGGTTTAGTGAATCGCGCCCTAGATACCATCGTCGCGGGAGGCGGTAGCTTCCAGGTCTTGAACTTCAACCTGGGTGAACAACGCCAAGATATCTCGATCGCAGAAGTCAAGGTGGCAGCGCCCAATGGAACCGTCATTGAAGACATCCTCGGGCAGTTGGTCGATTTTGGCGCTGTGGTGGTCTCTGATCAAATCTCTGATGCCCACCTGGAAGCCATTGTGCAGGATGGGGTCGCACCCGATGATTTTTACGTCACAGCGATTTATCCCACCGAGGTTTTGGTGGGTGGACAGTGGATTCCTGTGCAGGGGCAGCGCATGGATGGGGCGATCGCCGTTACCCCAACCGCCGACGGACCAGTGGCCCACTGTAAGCTCTTGCGGGATTTGCAGGAGGGCGAATCTGTCGTGGTCGGCAGCGAGGGGATTCGCACCCACCGCACCGCCACCACCCTGAAGCCCGCTTTGACAGAAGAGTTTAGCTTCATGGGGGCGGGCGTTTCCAGTGAACGGCGGGTCGAACTCGTGGTGGAACAAATTGCCTGGGATCTCCGCCGTATTCGTGATCAGGGCGGCAAAGCGGTGGTCACGGCGGGTCCCGTGGTGATCCATACCGGGGGGAGCGCCCATCTCCAGACCCTGATCCGCGAAGGCTATGTCCATGGCCTACTGGGGGGGAATGCGATCGCCGTCCATGACATTGAGCAGGCCCTGATGGGCACTTCCCTGGGCATGGATATGCAGCGAGGGGTTTCGGTCCATGGGGGCCACCGCCATCACCTCAAAGCCATCAATAC
>JAAUQE010000368.1 GCA_012032425.1 Leptolyngbya sp. RL_3_1
AGCCAGCGCTGGGCGGCGGCGATCGCCGCGTCATATTGCCCCGTTGCCGAGTACATATAGCTGAGATTATCGAGGGCATTGGCCTCCCGCCGGGTACTGCCGGTGTCCCGATAGATGCCCACCGCCGCCTCCAGATTAAGGATCCCTGGCTCGATCTGATCCGTTTGGAACTGTTGGAGCCCAGCCTCCCGTCGCTGATCGGCTTCGGCGATGCGGGCGGGGCCACCCCAGGCAACAGCATCGCCAAAGACCGGCAGCTTCCCCACTGGCCCCAACCAGACGGCCCCTAAACTCAGGCAACCAGCCAAGACCACACCCAACTGACGACAATGCCGAACCATGACTCAAACCTCTTGGATAGGGCGGTAGGGCACCGGATTTAAGGCCAATAGCGGCTGAAAGCACTGCATACAAATTAGTTTGGCATCGATTTAGTTTGGCATCGCTGCCAGGGATGCCAACCGAGTCGGTCATGGGATTGGGGATTGAAGGGTTTTGCCGCGATCTCAACTCATCCTCAAGCCCGAAGACGCTCAGACGCTAAATGACCTACTGGGCACCGAAGCGATTCTCTTCGGCATTTTTCCCTGCATTCTGCCTCAGGCGCAGGCCCCTGCGCCCTTACATTCTCATGATTTTTTCGTGGGTACTCAACCGGACTGCATATTACCCCGTCACCCCACTACCCTCTCACTCTCTCACCCCTTCACCCTGTATTTAGACCAGAAGGGATTGGTAGGATAGGGAGATTGCGTACGACACATCAACCATGCCGGATAACCGTAGAAGTCAGGCGATCACTCAAGGGGTGCAGCGGACCCCCAACCGGGCCATGCTCAGGGCTGTGGGCTTTGGCGACAATGATTTTACTAAGCCAATTGTGGGGTTGGCCAACGGCCACAGCACCATTACCCCTTGCAACATGGGGCTGGGCGGTTTAGCCACTAGGGCCGAGGCCGGACTCCAGCAGGCCGGGGCGATGCCGCAGATGTTTGGCACGATTACCATCAGCGACGGCATCTCCATGGGCACCGAAGGGATGAAATATTCCCTGGTGTCGCGAGAAGTGATTGCCGATGCCATCGAAACCGTCTGCAACGGCCAGAGTATGGACGGCGTGCTGGCCATTGGCGGCTGCGACAAAAACATGCCGGGGGCAATGATCGCGATCGCCCGCCTGAATATTCCCGCCATTTTTGTCTATGGCGGCACGATCAAACCCGGCCATTACAACGGTGAAGACCTGACCGTGGTCAGTGCCTTTGAGGCGGTGGGCCAATACAGCGCGGGCAAAATCAGCGATGAAGAGATCCTAGCGGTGGAAAAGCACGCCTGCCCCGGCGCGGGCTCCTGTGGCGGCATGTTTACCGCCAACACCATGTCCTCGGCTTTCGAGGCCATGGGCATGAGCTTGATGTATTCCTCGACCATGGCGGCTGAGGATGCTGAAAAAGCCGACAGCACCGAAAAGTCTGCCTTTGTCTTAGTGGAGGCAATCCGCCAGCAAATCCTGCCCAGCCAAATTCTCACCCGCAAAGCGTTTGAAAACGGGATCGCGGTGATCATGGCCGTGGGCGGCTCCACCAATTCGGTGCTGCACCTGTTGGCGATCGCCAACGCCATTGGCGTCGAGCTGACCCTGGATGACTTTGAGACCATCCGCCACAAGGTGCCGGTGATCTGCGATCTCAAACCCTCCGGGCGCTACGTCGCGACAGATTTTCACCAGGCGGGCGGCGTTCCCCAGGTGATGAAAATGCTGCTGCACGCAGGGCTGCTCCATGGGGACGCCCTGACCATCACTGGCCAAACCATTGCTGAGCTGCTGGCCGATATTCCCATCACCCCCAGAACCGATCAAGATGTGATTCGTCCCTTTGATCAGCCCCTGTACCCTCTGGGTCACCTGGGCATTCTCAAGGGCAACTTGGCCGAAGAGGGGGCCGTGGCCAAGCTCACCGGCATCAAGCACCAGGACATTACCGGCCCAGCCCGCGTTTTTGAATCAGAAGAGGAATGCCTGCGGGCAATTCTCGACAACAAAATCCAGGCCGGGGATGTGGTGGTAGTGCGCTATGAGGGGCCGAAGGGGGGACCGGGAATGCGGGAAATGCTTGCCCCCACTTCTGCCATTATTGGGGCCGGTCTTGGTGATTCGGTGGGCTTGATCACCGATGGCCGCTTCTCCGGCGGCACTTACGGCATGGTGGTGGGCCATGTCGCCCCAGAAGCCGCCGTGGGGGGCACCATTGCCTCGTCCAAGAGGGGGACAGCATCACCATTGATGCCAGCCAAAACCTGCTGCAATTAAACGTCCCGGATGCTGAAATCGCCCAGCGACGGGCGGCTTGGCAGCCCCGTCGCCCCAACTATACCCGAGGTATTCTGGGCAAGTACGCCAAGCTGGTGTCCTCCAGTAGCCGGGGTGCAGTCACCGATCTGGATTTGTTTTGAGTCCAGTTTTGAGTCCAGATCCCCAATATCCTCTCGTTGCGGCTAGCCCGCTTCCTGAGGCCGAGTAGATGGGCGTGATTCAGCACCTCAAGTCCTGGTCCTGGGGGAATTCGTCGTCCTGGGGACTGGCTCTGCTCTGGGGACTGAACTTGGCCCTACGGCTGTGGCGGATCGACTTGCCAGCAGCACTGGTCTTTGACGAGGCCCACTATGTGCCCTTTGCGGTGGACTACCTCCAGCACCAGCCCTTTTTCGACCTGCATCCGCCCCTGGGGAAATATCTGATCGCCCTCAGCATTCACCTCAGCGCGATCTGGGGACCGGTCCTGACCCGCAGATAACGCCGCAGATAACGGTGGCGGGGATGGCCTTGATCCCCTATAGCTACCGCTGGCTGAATGTTGTGTTGGGATCGCTGATGCCGGTGGCCGCCCTCTGGGTGGCCTGGACCTGGGGCGAAGGGATTCCCCTAGTACGCCGAAGATGGTTTGCGGCTTTAGCGGGGCTGCTCGCCAGTCTGGAGGGCTTCAGTTTTAGTGGAATCGCGCTTTGGGTTTACTG
>JAAUQE010000171.1 GCA_012032425.1 Leptolyngbya sp. RL_3_1
ATAAGGGGGCAGGGGGATCCCTACGCTATCGGTAGCGCCAGCAATCGTGGCTGCGTAAGTCCTGCCTTAGAGAATCAACCCTGCCCCATGCCTCCGCAATGGCCGGCCAAGGAGAAAGCCCGCCATAATGGGGTGAAATACAAAACGTTACATCTATGACCACGGCATTGATTACGGGCGCATCTTCGGGGATTGGGGCGGTGTTTGCTGAGAAGCTGGCCGCCAGCCAGCACGACCTGGTGTTGGTGGCGCGATCGGCAGACAAGCTACAGGCGTTGGCGAATCGCCTCAGCCAGCAGCACGGCATTCAGGCCACAGTGATTGCCCAGGACCTAACGGCAGCGGATGGGCCGAAGCGGGTGTGGGATCAGTTAGCCAGCCAGGGCATTGAGGTAGACGTGCTGATCAACAACGCCGGTTATGGCACCTATGGAGAGTTTGCCACAGGAGAGCTAGACAACCACCTGAACATGATCCAGCTCAACGTGGTGGCACTGGTGGATCTGGCCTATCGCTGTTTGCAGGGAATGAAGGCACGGGGGTCGGGCAGCATTGTCAATATTGGCTCGACGGCCTCATTTCAGGCGTTGCCCTATTTAGGCATCTACGCAGCGACGAAGGCATTTGTGCTCAGCTTTAGCGAAGCCCTCTGGCAGGAGTGCAAGCCTTACGGCGTCAAGGTGCTGGCGGTCTGTCCGGGACCGACGGAGACGGAATTTTTTAAAGTGGCGGACTTTCCGACCAGCCTGGGGGAGTCGGTGGGGCAGAACTACGCGTCGCCGGAGGCGGTGGTAGATGAGGCGCTAAAGGCGCTGGAGAAGGGACAGGCGAATGTGGTGACGGGGGGGGATCATGAACCAGGTGTTGGTGAATGCAGGGCGGTTTTGCCGAGGGAAACGTTGGTGGGTGCCGTCGGCAAAATGTTTAAGGGGAAATGAGGCAAAACTTTAAAAACCGATCAAGCGGATTCACCTGACGCTTGATTGGGGAGATGGATGCTCTAAGGCGAACCATGGTACAGCCCTGGAATCACCAGCCGGAGCCACATTCGATATTTGAACAACCGCAGGGGCAAAAGCGCTTCTGGGAAAACTTGCTGAGCAGGGTCTTGCCAGGGGCCTAAATCCGAAAGCTGTTGCTTTGCACAGGCGGGGCAAAGATCACTGGGCTGACCTTTATCAAGGCTATAGCTGGGGTCGCTGGCATCAAGGGGCACTAAATCAGGCAAGCAGCTAGTGCGGCGTAAATTAAGTTTCTGGTGTGCTGGTCTCAGTCTCATCACGGCGAATTTTGTCATGGTGACGAGAGAGTTTGCTGCGGGCCGTTTCAATAGAGAATTGCCAGTTGATTTTGATGCGCCGCTGATGACGTTCGGCGACCAAGGCAAGGACTTGTCGTTCGACATGATCTCAGCGAACATGCTAGGACGCGGTTAGCTGAGCGCAAAATTGACCGACAGTGGATTGTGCTGACCGTAGAAGCGCCCACTCATTTTGATCGGCGGATGCGAGGCAGGTTATGAATATTCAATTCGATCCCGAAGGGGATGCCCTGTATGTCCAGCTTTCGCAGGGTGAAGTGGTGGATTCAGAGACCATTGAGCCAGATATTGTGTACGACTACGATGTCACAGATCAGATCATTGGCATTGAGGTGCTGCGGGTGGGCGCAAATTTGCCTGATTTAGCGACTAAGGCATTTCCCTTTCACAGCTTGGCTCAACAGATGGCATTTCTAAACTTTTTGGAAACCATTGCCGATGCTGATCTGCGATCGAAGCTCCTTTTTGCCAAGCAAGTCTTACAGAATCAGCAGACGTTCCTGCCAAGTGCCTGATATCGGGGCCTGTAATTTATAGCGCTGGCCACTATGCTTAAGACACCTCGGATCGTCCTGTTCTGTGGCCCATAAGCAAAGTGGCTCGCAGTTTTGTCTTAATCAGACTGGCGACTGCTATGAGCCGGGAAAACCGGTTAGGGAAGGAAGCTAGGAGACAAGAGCCAGAATGCGGCAAGGACAAGGCTCCTAGCTCTTGGCTCCTGAATTCTTGCCCCAAGCGCATGTTCCGTCTTGCGAAATACGCCTAATTTTGAATTCCAGCAGGGCCAGAAACGCCACTGCATGGACTCGTGACCTACACCGTCACCCCTTCCAACGCCTCATCCGCCCGGTCATACAGCCCCTGCAACTTCTCCAACACCCCCTCCTCCGGCTGCCAAAACCCCCGCCCCTCCGCCTCCAACATCCGACCAATGATGTTGCGAAACGCCTCCGGGTTGGCCTGCCGCAATTGCTCAGCCATCGCTGGGTCAAAGGCATAGGTCTCCGCCGCCTGGTCATAAACCCAGCCATCCTGAAACTGGGTGGTCCCGGCCCAGCCGATCATCGCCGTCATCCGTTGAGAGATCTCGTAGGCTCCCCCCGACCCCTGGGATGCCATGGCTTCTGCCCATTTGGGGTTCAGCAGCTTGGTGCGATACTCCATCCGCAGCAAATCCTCTAGGTTGCGGGGGGTGGTGTCGTTGGAAAAGCTCTCCACAAAACTGGCGGTCACCCGCTGGCCCTGGCGCTGCTCCGCCGCCTGCTTCAGGGCTCCCGTATTGGCGTAATACTCCTGGATGTCGGTGAGGCCATATTCCACCGAGTCGATTTGCTGCACAATCCGCCCCGTGCTTTGCAGCAATGTATCCAGCACCTCCGGGCGGGCCTGACCCTTGTCGCCCCGACCATAGCTAAAGCTGTTGCGATCGCGCCAGGTTTTCCCCAGCTCGTCCCCAGATTCCCAATTGCCATCGACGACGCGATCGTTCACCAACGAGCCGTAGTCCCCCGCTGGGTTAGAAAACAGCCGCGCGGTGGGATTTTCCACCCCCTGGGCGGCTAACGCCAACGCATGTTTGCGAATGAAATTCTGATCCTCCGGTTCCGGGGCCGCTGCGGCCCGCTGGAACAGATCATCCAGTAGCTCCAAGATATTTACAAAGCTGTCCCGGAAGATCCCCGAGAGGTTGCCCAACACATCAATGCGGGGGCGACCGAGGCGTTCTAACGGGATCAGCTCATAGCGGACGATGCGCCCCGTCCCTTCTTTGATCGGCTCGGCCCCCACTAGTTCCAGCAGGGTGCCGAGGGATTCGCCCTTGGTCTTGATCGCATCCAGCCCCCACAGCATCACCGCCACGGTTTCGGGATATTCCCCCTGCTCTTCGAGGTGTTGGGCCAGGAGCTTCTGGCGATCGCCCGACCCCGTTCATAGGCCGCTGGCGAGGGCATCCGGTAAGGGTCCAGAGCATGGATGTTGCGCCCCGTGGGCAATACCCCCGGTCCATCCCGCAGTAAGTCACCCCCAGGAGCCGGGGGGATATATTCGCCATTCAATCCCCGCAAGAGATTGGTGAGTTCGTCAGTGGTTTGGGAGAGGCGATCGCAGATCTCAAAGGCTTCCAGCAGCTTGGCCTTAATCCCCTGCTGCTGGGGTTCGGGCTCATCTGGGTAGAAACGGTGCAAGAGGCGATCGGCTTCCACTGTAGGGTGAGGATCCCCCTTGCCCCCCTTATCGGTGGCGACAGCCGGGGGGATCGTCCGATCTGTTAGCGTCTCCAATGAGGCTCTATTTTGAGGGCATCTATCAGACCACTGCGTTACCACTGCTTCTAGGACGGCTGGCTTGAGGTCCTCCCCAAAGTAAGCCTCTAAATAGCTGTGCAGCGCCTCGGCATCAGGGGCCTGCCCCAGCACATGGAGGCCGCTGGAAAACAGCCGATTTTCCAGCACTTGCAGGTATTCATAGAGGTGGGCAAAGTAGGCTAGCAGGGCGTCTTTGCTGAAGAGGCGACCATTGTCTGGGGTAAATTCAATCCCTAAGTTGCGGGCTTCAGTAAACGGGCAGTCCGCTTCCAGGCCGGTGTCGGCAATCTTTTTAAGGATGAAGTCCCGCAGCACCGCGTTTTTATCCGGGTCTTCGCGATATTCAGCGATCAGCTCCCGTAGGGCCACTAGATCCTTGTAGAGACCGGCGCGGCCATAGGTTGGCACATTGTGGGACACCAGCACCCCATAGCCCCGGCGCTTCGCCAAGATCGATTCGGAGGGGTTATTGGCGGCGTAGACATAGAGGTGGGGCAGGTTCCCCAGCAAAATATCCGACCAGGAATAGCCGGTGTTACCCAGAGGGGCACCGGGCAACCATTCCACCGTGCCGTGCATCCCAAAATGCACCACCGCATCCGCCTGAAACCCCTTTTGCAGCCATTGGTAAAAGGCGGCGTACTGAGGGTGAGGGGTGAGGTCTCGCTCAAACATCAGCCGCATCGGGTCACCGGCGATCCCCAAAGGGGGCTGCACCCCAATCCAGACATTACCGAGCTGCACGCCCCCCAGCAAAAAGTTGTCCCCATCGGTTTTGATGCCGGTGCGGGTGAGGTCGCCCCACTGCTTTTCGACCCGGTGGCTGAGCAGGTAGCCCAGCCAATGCTCCAGTTGGCGAATGTTGACGGTGGTGGGCGTTCCAGATCCCGGTGGGATATCAGATCCCAGGGTTCTTGTGGAATCGTGACCGTTACTGTTACTTAACCCCAAAGAACCCTGGGATCTCAATTCGGGTAAAGAACCCTGGGCCGCAAAGTCTTCAGGCATTGGATTGACATAGCCAGAGGTGGCGTCATCGGCGGCTTTCACCCAGTCGATTAGGGTTTCGCCGTTGTCCGGCAAATCCCCAACGCGGTAGCCTTCGGCCTGGAGAGCCTGGAGGAGTTTCAGCAGCGATCGCGGCACGTTCAGCAGGGCGGCGGTGCCCCGTTCGCCCCATACCCCGGCGGGAAGCCGTAGAGGATGATGGCCAGCTTGCGATCGCCCGCCGCCTTCTTCCGCAGCGCAATCCATTGCTTCACCCGCCCCGTCAGCCGCTGCACCCGCTCGGGAATCAAGTAAATGTCATCCCCCACGAGGCCCCCTAGGGGCACCGGGTCGATCGCCCCATCCAGCTCCGGCAATGCATAGAGCACCACGCTTTGCAGCCCCCCCACCCCCTGACGGGTCCAGGAGTGGATATCCTGAATCAGCAGCGGTGCCGCCACCAGGTAGGGGACATTTTTGGCTTCCAGAATCCCCTTAGCCACCGCCACCTGCCGCCCCGCCTCCATGGAGCCCGCCGGTCCCCCCACCAGCGGAAAGCCAATGGTCGAGACGATCGCATCCACAGACACCGCCTCGGCAGAGAGCGATCGGGTGAGCACCTGTCCCAGCGCCCGCTGGGTCTGCTCATAGGGGCTACTCATCCAGTCCCGCACCGCCACATGGCCCTCCACCCCGTTGATAAAAATGGGTAGGGGCACTAACCCCGCCGCCTCAAAGGCCCGAATCAACTGGGGCAGGTAGGGCTGTTGGGTGATCACATGCTTGCGGTAGAGCAGCAGCCCCACCACGGGCCGGTTGGCCGTTGGGTACTGCTGCTGATACCAGGTCAAATACTGCCGGGGGGACTCAAAATAGCCCTCGTAGTCGGGGTGCAAGAGCCCCATATTCGGGGCCGTAATCGCCTCGGGAATGTCTCCCACGGTGAGCCCCAGGTACTTTTCCGCCAGGGTCCACACCATCGCCGCCACATTCTCAGGGCCGCCCGCATTCCAATAGCCGTAGATGATTAGCCAATTACGCAGATCCTGCACCTTACCCACGGGCACGTATTTGAGCAGCTTTGGCCCCACCTTCAAAAAGCTCAGGTACCCCGCCAGCTTGTCCTCTTCGCGGCCATTGCCAAACTTACTGAGGATGAACTGGATTGGCTTGGGCATCCCCTTGGGCTTCTCGCCGATCGCAAATTTCCCCAGTTGCGTCAGGGCCATCAGCTCCAGCGCCGACTCAAACACCAGCCGGATGGGAATCTGCTGCACCCGCTCCCGCAGCCACAGCACCTGGTCGTAGTCAAAATCAAGCTGGCGAAAAATACATCGGCCCCGTTTAGGGCGGCGGCGATCGCCTCAGGTTGGCTGGTGAGATCGCGATCGCAAAACACCCGCACCTCCACCTCAGGGCAGCGATCCATGGCCTGGTCGGCGGCCTGACGATAGAGCCCCGTATTAAAGGCTTCAAACCCAGCGATCAAAACAAGTCGGGGCATTGCAAAGGGATGTTGAGCTTCCCCTTCATCATGCAGGATCTGATCTGCATATGTTGAGACAAACATGGCAGCGGGCGCATCCCACTGGCGTGAACCCTATTGAGAACTTATTGCACAACCAGACGAGACAAGGTGGTGCTGGGGTAGTACGCCCCTAAAATCTGCTCATAGCTATAGCCCTGGACGGCGTAGTCCTTAGCTCCGGTTTGGCTCATGCCTTGTCCGCCATGGGCCTCCTGCACAATTTGGTCCGAGGCGGCGTAGAGCGATTCGACAATCCCCCCTTGGTAGCTAATAAATTCTCCGGCGGTCGCCGCGACGGCAATTTGAGTGTTGGTGGTTTCGAGGGCAACCCCCTTGTAGGCCTGATAGCGCTGGGTATTGTCTAAGTCGAAATGATCGCTGGCGGGCCGCACATGATGGGTCAGGGCGTAGGAGCGGGCCGCTACGGCTTGGGCTTTCAGGGCTTCTAAGGGCCAGTGGTGATACATTTCACTGCCGACGACGCTAGAGAGGTAATCGCGCAGCAGCACAAAATTGACGGCAATCAATTCACCACCGTCATTCAGCAGCAGCACGCGACCTTTATACCAGCTATCACCTATATAGAGATATCCTCCCGCCGAGGCTTCTAGCCAAACCGCTGTCGAAAGTTCACAGCCGCTGAAGTTGAGTCCTTGCCCGGTGGGTGTGGCCAATAAGCTACTCTGGGCCGGAATGTCGCAGCGCTGTTGACCACTGGCATCGATCAGCCACCCCTGGGTGCTGGTGCCGACGTCTAAGGTAGAGATGCGTCGGGCGATCGCCACCCGCATCTCTAGGGCATCATCGATCACCACAGAGGCCCCTGCCGCCAAAGGTTCCGGAGGCTCAGCGATCGCCGCCTCTCCGCCCGCCTCTGCCGCCGGAATCACCGGCTCAGGGGCTTGCGCCTGAGCTGTCAGGCGGGGGGCCGCTTGTCGAATCAGACTGGCGCTATACCCCAGTCCGTCCCCCAGTCCGTTTTGGAGGGGCACCCACTGGGTCGAAGCGGGCGTCGAAGCGGGCGAGGCGGGCTCGGCATCGGCAGACCGCGATTGCCAAAGGGCCGCTCCCGATAGCCAAGCCGCTCCCGACAGCAAAATTCCACCGGTCACCATCAGGGGCCACTGAAACGCAAAGCTGGGGCGTTTACACCATGCTTGAACCTGCTGTAATTCCCGCTGAAATGCCATCTGGGTAAGGGGCTAGGGTGACCGGAACCGATCCAAATCGTTAAAGGCGCTGTTCTAGGACTCGACGGCTTAAATAGCCTTAGCGTTGAACAAGGGGCTTCAGCCCCTTGCCTTGGGTTTGTCATGGTGGGGTTAATTCCGCCCTTGAATACTAGGGATTGATTGATCAGCGCTGAATCTACTGCATCTAATGTAGTCCAACTTTTATCTCAGCCAACACTGCTCGTACTGGGATCGTAATGGCCCAAGGGCTGACCTGCCATTCATCGCTGATTAGCCAAGCGCAGATCCAGGGTCATGGGGGTATCGGGGTGCAGCATCGGGGGGGGGATGTCGCCAAGGGGGGGGATCTCTGCTAAAGGGATGAATCGTTCACTCAGGCGGGCTTGGGCCAGGGCTGGGGTGGTCGGAGCCCGGTCGTAGGAACGACCATCGGGTGTCTGATGATGATAGACCGCTCCGCCCACAGACCGCTGCTGCCAGGTATCCACCACGCTCAGGGTCAGGGGCGTATGGAGGGCCAAGATGGGATGGTCCAAGGTGGCCAGGGTCCGCACCCGAAAGCGCACCGCCCCCACGTACTCCCCAGGGATACCGGTGAATCGCATCGGAATGGGATGGCCGTTACAGAGCACGGCGTAGCGAGTGGCCAATTGCCCGGTCTCTAGATTGTCCCCCACCGCTCCGGTCAGGCGCACCTGCAAACGCTCTAGGGTGTTGTCTACCCGCCGGGAGGAACCGCTGTTGCTGAGGTCGCCGATCACAGGCCAGGGTTCTAGCGCCGCCCTCACTTCCAGGGTACGCGCTGGGTTATCCGCTAGGGAAACCTGCCCATAGCGGGGAAATCGTCGCTCCCAAAAAGGGGTAAACCAGTCGGCAGCAAAGTGGTATCCGGCTTGGCTCAATCCCTGTAGGACGGTGGCAAAATCCTGTTGCAGATAGTGGGGTAGCAGATAGCGATCGCCCAGCTCAGTCCCCCACCGCTGCAAGGGCTGGGTAAACGGGGTGCGCAAAAACCAAGCCGTTAAGGCCCGCACCAGCAGCATTTGCAGGAGCCGCAGTTGCGGGTGGGGGGGCATCTCAAAGCTCCGAAATTCCAGCAAACCCAACTGTAGGGGCGGGTTCTGGGTGGGGAAAAGCTTGTCGATACAAAGGGCGGTGCGGTGGGTATTGCCAGTAATATCCGCCAAAAAAGGGCTGAGCAGATGATCAATGAGTTCTGGAGCCACCGCTGCCCCCGGTGCCAGGGCTAAGAAGGCGACTTCCAATTCGTAGAGACTGTCGTGGCGGGCCTCATCCACCCGAGGGGACTGGCTGGTTGGGCCAATAAACTGCCCTGCAAACAGGTAGGTCAAGCTGGGATGGTGCTGCCAATAGGTGATCAAACTCCGCAGCAGGTCGGGGCGATTCAGCAAAGGGCTACTGGCCGGGGTAGAGCCGCCAATGGTGATGTGGGCACCGCCACCCGTGCCAAGGGGACGGCCATCCAACCCGTAGCGCTCACAGGTGAGGCCACAGGCAAAGGCCTCGTCATCTAAGGCCATGTGCAGATCAACCAGTTCTGCCCAGGTGGCGACGGGATGAATATTCACCTCTAGCACCCCGGATCCGGGTGAG
>JAAUQE010000172.1 GCA_012032425.1 Leptolyngbya sp. RL_3_1
GAGCCGATCTTAGCCCCCTTCTCCCGTTCTGGGAGAAGGGGGTTGGGGGTTGAGGGTCTTTGGTTTAATTGTGCCAACCTACTTATTACTCGGCGGCGTTGAGGCGATCGCGCCATTGAGCATCTAATTTCGCCGATTGCTCAAATTCTTGATCGGTTAGATCGGTCTCAGTGGTGTACGCCAGATCAGCTTTGGTCACGACCGTTTCAGCCACGAATTGCTGGGCGTAGGCGATTTTCTCCGTGACTGCCCCTTCCAGTTGATTTAAAGTGCTGGCACGGGATTGCCTCAGCTCATTTTGAGCGGCTATTTTGCTGTTTTGACGCTGTATCCAAAGATAACGAATGGCAGGAATACCCAAGAAAGCCACACCGTAGGCGAGCAGCAACCCGTAGATGCTATATACGAAGGCGACTAATCCACCGAGTTCGGCCACCAGGCTGCCATTGTCGGCTAGCATCACCCCTAAAACAATTGCACCCACACAGTTAAACACCCCCAACCCAATCGCGATCCCGATCTGGTTACCGCTGGCCTGACTAAACTTCCAAGGGATGGCTTTGAGATAAGCCGCCACCGAGGTGCGGGAGCGGTTTTGAGCCGTCACCTGAAGTTCCGGAAAGTGATAAATGATGTGACCTTGAGGGCTCACCTCAGGCACCCCATTAAACCGCGTTAGCACCGGCAGCATGTAGTCTTCGTCTTCGTTGGCCCAACCCTCACCCACATCATCGAGGTAAGGGGCAATTTGCTCAGCCGCGACGGCCCCCCCTGATTGCGATCAACGGTGCCGATGGTCTGCCAACGGCGCTCTTCTAAATCGGCGTTGGGGTCACCATCGCCAAACAAAAAGGAAAAGATTGACTCCAAAAAGTTCATCTCTTCCTGACGACCCGTACCGCGCAGCCTTTGCACGGAGGTCCGGCGACGGCGGTCATTGAAGTTAAAAAAGTAGAACAGATCCCCCATCCAAAAGCGAGGAAAAAAGATCATGCCACCGCCCCCAGAACCGCTGGAGCGATTATCCTCATCCCGAGAAGAGTTGAGGGCAATCATTAACACGGCGATCGCGCCACAATCAGCACAATCGAAAGGATCAGCAGAATCCCAAAGGAAATCCGAATCAGGTAAAACAACACCCGCCAGATTTTTTGCCAGGTTTCCTGGAACCGTAAGCGCCAATAGCGATTGCGCAGAATTGTCCGAAAGTTGTTCGGAAACTCGTAGGCAATCTCTCCCGCTTCCGACACTTGGAGATGGGCTTGGGTGTCTGCCGCTAAAGCGATTAATCCCTGTTGGGCGACTTCTAGGTTCAGCCCTGCCTTGGCCGCAACATCCCCTACGGTGACCCGATAGTCTAGGGACTCTACCGCAGTCATGACAGCCGTATCCAGTGGCATAGCGGACTCCTTAACTTGCCTGGTGGTGATCCTGCCCGCAGCAGAACCCGGTCTGTAAACCAGTATAAAGAGCGGTCATCGTGACCTGGAACGCAAAATAGCCTGGTAGGGTACGGAAAACCCAACACCAGACTATTGCACACTATCGCCGAACGGCCTCAGGAGATCTCAGGACATCGCTCTCGGGTAATACTGCTCGCGCCTCTAGCCCCGCTTACCCAAGACCTGATCCCGGAGTGAGACGACATTCTCGCTCAGTTCTTGGCGATTGGTGTCTTTGAGCAAGTACCGATAGACAAACCAGCCGGCATAGACCAGGCCAATCAGCTCAAAGGTGGGGGCCAAGAGGGGGATTTCATTGATGGTGTTGAGAATCGCCAACAGCAGCTTGACAGAGACCACCGCTCCCAGGATCAACCCCACGCTGATCAGGGGTCGTTGATACTCCTTAAAAAATTCAGTCACATAGTCAGGCAAGTTCGCCAGGACGCCGGATACTTTTTCCCAGACCACTTGAATTTGTTCAGTGGCATCGGCGCTGCCCGTACCCGTGGGCGTCGGATCAACGCTGCTGGGGTTAGATTCGGGAGCGGTTGAGTCGGATTCAAAGTCTGTATTCATATCTACCAGTGGAAACGCATCATTCTGAGTAGCAATTGCGGTGCCTGTTAAAGATGGCTGCCGGTCAGCAGAACTGGAAAGTAAACCACATCTAACTTGGAAACTTGAGTTTTTACCGCAGGATGAACTACGGGTTGAGAGGTGGCCAGAATTTATACTACGTGAATATGGCGGATTTGCTCGGCAGCAAAGGCCATTGAATGGGCTGACAGGGCCTTCAATGCTTCTGAACAGAGGTTCGAAAAGCGAATTGGGTAACGAAGATATATGACGACATCGGTAGCGTTAGCCAGATGTGACTGATTCTTCTCAACAAGCTTAATGACGCTAGGCCATCGGGCTCCTTTTCCAAGCAATCTCTCTAAGAGATAGCAGAGTATAGTCTGAAATCCAGGGATTTTCAAACTGCCTTTAGACTACGCTGATTGGTGGCAATTTGGCCCGATTTGCCATCTTTAGCAAGAGGCTCGATATAGTCTGTAACAGATCCCAACCCATAGAAAGGGGGCTCCACTACAATGCTAAAAATGCGATTCGCAGATGAGGTTAAAAGCGTATCGAACCGATTTATGGCCAACTAAAAGGTCTAAAACCCAGCCAGCTTAAACAGTTACAGCGGCTCTACCATGAGCGTTTGCCCGGTGATCGCTTCACGACGGCAGAGTTTGCCCAGCGTCTCGCCGCCATCAGTACCGACTTGGGTTTACCCCTGTGTGTGTATGTCAATCGGCGGGGGCAGGTGTTGCGGGTCGGGGTCGGGACCCCTCGCCAAACCCAGATTCCCCCGGTTGAGCTACCGCGCTATGGGGCCGAGCGCCTCTGCGGGATCCGCTGTATGGCCACCCAACTGAAGCAAACGGCTCCCAGCACCAGCGACCTGACCGCAATGGCCATCCAGCGTTTGGATGCCCTGATCACCCTTACCCTTTCTGGGCAGGGTTTTCAGCGGCGGGGCGGCGGGGCGACGGGCTATATCAAGCTGGCCTATCTCTCCCATTTGGTCCCCCACCCGGAGGCGCGGTGGACGGTTTCACCAGCCATGGCTTTAGACCTGCTGACCGGCCAAGATTTTGTCGCCCTCACCGATGCCCTTGAGGCCGAGTTTCGCCGCACCTTTGTGGCCCAGCAGGTCGATAGCAGCCAGGACCGGGTGTTGGTGGTGGGGCTGATCACGGCGCGCACCAGCAAGGGGCAGTTTCAAGGGAGCTTGCAGGAGCTACGACGGCTGGTGGAAACTGCTGGCGGCGAGGTGTTAGAGGAGATGCATCAGCGTCGCGATCGCCCCCATCCCCAAACGGTGTTAGGCGCTGGCAAGATCCAAGAAATTGGCCTTGACGGTACTAAACCCTCGGCATCAACCTGGTGGTGTTTGATCGGGATCTCTCCCCCGCCCAAGTGCGTAACCTAGAAGCCCAGGTGGGGGTCCGGGTGGTGGACCGCACCGAGGTGATTCTGGATATTTTTGCCCAGCGCGCCCGGACTGGGGCCGGAAAATTGCAGGTGGAGTTGGCTCAGTTGGAGTACCAACTCCCCCGCCTGACGGGCCGGGGGATTGCCATGTCTCGATTGGGCGGCGGCATCGGCACCCGAGGGCCAGGGGAAACCCAGCTCGAAACCGAGCGTCGGGCCATTCAACGGCGGATTGCGCGACTCCAGCGGGATGTCGATCAGCTCCAGGCCCATCGCGCCCGCTTGCGGCAGCGACGGCAGCAGACCGAGGTCCCCTCTGTGGCGGTGGTGGGCTATACCAATGCGGGCAAATCGACCCTAGTGAACGCCCTCACCCAGTCAGAGGTGTATGCGGCGGACCAACTGTTTGCCACCCTCGATCCCACCACCCGCCGTCTGGCCATTGCCGATCCCGAGACCCAGGCACTACGCACCCTGGTGCTCACCGACACGGTGGGGTTTATTCGTGACCTGCCCCCTTCGCTCGTCGATGCCTTTCGGGCCACCCTCGAAGAGGTCACCGAGGCCGATGCCCTGCTCCATGTGGTGGATTTGTCCCACCCTGACTGGCGGCACCAAATTCGGGCGGTGATGGCGATCTTGGCGGAGATGCCGATTACCCCAGGGCCGATTCTCCTGGTGTTCAACAAGCTGGACCAGGCCGAGAGCGACACCTTAGCGATCGCCCAAGATGAGTTTCCCAATGCCCTGTTCATCTCAGCCCAGGCCCGTTTAGGGCTCGGTCATTTGCGCGCCCAGCTCTTGCAGTTGGTTGACTACGCTAGCGGGGGCGCTTAGGGATTCTGGGGCTTCACGATGTTTACGGAAAAGCCGCTCAGGATGCGCTTGAGGGCGGCATGAAGACTCAGCAATCCTGCGGAACTTTCCCCCCGATCCCGGAGCGTGAACGGCTGGCGACGAAACATTGGGCATAATGCGGTAGCTCCAAACGGCAACTAACTTGCCTTGGGTTGCGCTACCGTCTCTCCCATCATCAAGGTCCTGGCAGCATCAAACCCTGTTTGACGCTGGTGGGTAGCGCATTGCCCCTATGAAGCTTTCATCTCTGTTTCGCAAAACCTTGCTAGGTCAGGCCCTGTTGTTTGGCCTTGTCGTGGGTAGCCTATCAGCCACCTCGGCCTACAGCTTGCGCTGGTATCTAGCCGGTGAATATGCCAGCCGGGGGAGCGCGATCGCCCGAGGGGTCGCAGGGGTCAGTCAACAAGCCCTGGAGAACCAAACCTTAGGGTCGCTCCCTCAGCTCCTAGATGGGTTTAAAGACTTGCAGGGGGTCGCCTATGTGTTTGTCGCGTCACCCGACGGTGAACTCCTGGCCCATAGCTTTGGCGGAGAGATTCCCGCGAGCTTCCAGCGGCCTAACTTTAATCCCCCACCAGCGGGTACGCCCCCCGGACTCCCCAGCACCGCCTCAATCGCTTTACCCATTCCCCCAACTTCGAAAATGACTACGGGCAGGTGACCGTTGAGTACATGACCGTTGAGCAGGTGGGCTATGTGATCAACCTTTCGTTTCCGATTCAGGGGGGCGATTTGGGTTACGTCTATGTGGGCATGGATCAGGTGCGGATGATTCAACAGATTCGGGCCGCAGCCTCCATCCAACTTTGGGTGATGTTGGGATTATTCATCCTCAGTATTGTGGCCACCTATGTGATGGTGCAGCGGATTTCCCATCCCCTCAATCGCCTCACAGAATATGCTCGCAACCTCTCCAACCGCAACTTCTCGGCCCCCCTGGCCATTCGCAGCCGAGATGAGATTGGACTGCTGGCCTCGACCATGCAGACCATGGCCAATGATATTCAGGGGTTTATCCAGCAGCTCGAAACCGCTTTAGATGAGCTCCGCAATACCCAAACCCAACTGATTCAGAGTGAAAAGATGTCGAGCTTAGGGCAGCTCGTGGCCGGGGTTGCCCATGAAATCAATAACCCCGTTAGCTTTATTGCCTGCAACATTAACTACGCTGAGAACTATGCCAAAACTCTGATGACCTTGATTGAGCACCATCAGCAGCCCCTGGCAGCCGCATCGCCCGAATTCGCCGCCGAAGCCGAGGAAATCGATTTAGAGTTTGTCATCCAAGACTTTCCAAAAGTGCTGGGATCGATGCGCTTGGGGGCGGAGCGGATCCGGGCTATTGTCCAGTCATTGCGTAATTTCTCGCGCCTGGATGAGTCGGATATCAAAGCCGTTGATATCATGAGGGGTTGGATAGCACACTGATGATTTTGAATAGCCGCCTCAAGGGCGATCTACATCGGTCTCCGGTGCAAGTGGTCAGGGCCTACGGTGACTTACCCCTGGTCGAATGCTACGCCGGACAGCTCAATCAGGTCTTTATGAATATTTTGAGTAACGCGATCGACGCTTTGGCGGTATCGGCCCTGCCGCCGGGAGAAGTGCCCACGATTACCATCACCACGACGCGTGGCCCTCGCCAAGCCTATATCACCATTCACGACAATGGCGCGGGCATGTCTGCTGCCGTGCAGGAGCGACTGTTTGATCCCTTTTTTACGACCAAAGCCGTGGGCCAAGGTACCGGCCTGGGCTTATCCATTAGCTACCAGATTGTGGTGGAGCGCCATCAAGGCCAATTGAGCTGTGAGTCCATCCTTGGTCAGGGCACCACGTTTAGGATCGAGGTGCCGTTGCAGCAAAACGCGATCGCCCTACCCCCAGCGACCGCCGCCCTGGCTCAAATCGCGTGAGCGCTGCTTGCATTGCTTGTGGCGATGAATTGCCCCATAATGTGGCGCTGGCCACTTTGCTTCGGACACCTCGGATCGCCCTGTTCTTTAGCAAACAAACAAAGTGGCTCGCAGTCTTGTCCTAACCGGACTGGCGACTGCTGTATACCTGACTGACTGGGGTGGTTTCCATGGTTGCTTTGCTCAAGGGTCTATCTCGGGCAGTGGTGCTGTTTACCCTGGTGCTGTTAACCGGCTGTTTCCAGTACGACCTCGATATTCAGTTTGATAACCAGACCCATGGTCAACTGGTGCAACATTTGCACTGGGCCGCCACCCTGTCGCCACAGCAATTGCAAATCTGGCGGGATGACTGGGTCAGTCAGGTGAAAGCGGTCGGGGGGCAGGTGCGGTGGGTAGATGCCACGACGGTGACGGTAACAGTGCCCTTTAACAACGGGGCCGAATTAGAACAGCGCTTTAACCAACTGTTTGGTAGTGCTGCCGGAACAACCCTGACCTTACCCAGTGGTGAAGCCGTGACAGCTGCCCTGAATCTGACCCAGGGAAATTGGATTTTTGCCATCCATAATCACTTAGTCCTCAGTCTTGACCTCAGCGCTATCCCCACCGGCAAAACGGTGGGTGCGCCCATCCTGCAAGGGGTGGAATTGCTGTCGGGTCACCTCAAGCTCACCACCCCTTGGGGGTTGAATCGGCGGGCGACTGGTGATGGGGGCGGCTTTCGGGAACGGCTTCCTGAGCGCGATCAGGCCAATCAATGGCCCCTGCATCCCGGCACCGTGAATCAGATTGAAGCGGATTTTTGGGTGCCCAGTCCGATTGGGATTGGGGCTGGCGCGATCGCCCTCTTCGTGGCTATGGGTTACGGCCTCCGCGATCGCCTTAGCCCTAAAGTAAGCCCGCTAGATGCAGGGGACCATGGCCACTAAATAGCTCCCAGAGTAGGGCTAAGAAACCCACCATGGCTAGCCGCCCATTCCAAACCTCGGCAAAAGGCGTCAGACCCCAAGCCGAACGCTCTTGGGGGTAAAGCTTGAATTTTTTCTCTGGCTGCACCACATCGGAGAACAAACGGTCAGGGGAGGCGAGGGCCTCGGTCACCATCGCGGCCATATCTTCAATGAAAATAGGATGGGTATTGAGGGCTGGCACGCGGCGGAAGGTGGGAATGCCCGCTTCGTCAGCCACTTCCCGATACTCCATGTCAATTTCTTGCAGGGTCTCGATATGCTCAGAGACAAAGCTGATGGGCACCACCACTAGGGCCTCGACCTGCTCTGCGGCCAGTTCCTGGATCGCATCTTCGGTGTAGGGCTGCAACCATTCCACGGGACCCACCCGGCTCTGATAGGCCAGGGTATGGGCATTGGGGCGATTCAGGGCCTGCATAATCAGCTCAACACAATGCTCCATTTCCCGCTGATAGGGATCACCCGCCTCTTCGACATAGCTGACCGGCACCCCATGGGCGCTAAAGAAGATATGTCCCTGGTTCGGATCCGGCAGTTGATCCAGCTCTTTGCTGATCAAATCAGCCATGGCTTTTACATAGCCCGGTCGTGCATACCAAGACGGAATCAAGGTGTAGCGAATTTGTGAGAGCTGCGGATCTTCTTGCCAGATTTTCTCCAGCAGCCGAAAGCTAGAGCCGCTGGTGCTAATGGAAAACTGGGGGTAAAGGGGCAGAATTACCAATTCTTCGATTTGATCGCGCTTAATGCGGGCGATCGCTTCTTCGGTAAAGGGGTACCAATAGCGCATCCCAATGTAGATCTGGGCCGGATTCCCTGTTTGCGCCAAGCTCTCCTGCAAGGCAATCCCCTGCTCTTCGGTAATGCGTCGCAGCGGCGAGCCGCCGCCGATTTGACTGTAGTTATCTTGGGAGCGCTTAGCTCGCCCCGTTGAGATCAACCAGGCCAGGGGCTTCTGCAACCAGGGCACCGGCAAACGGATAATCTCTGGATCCGAAAACAGGTTAAACAAAAAGGGCCGGACATCTTCAAGTTGCTCCGGTCCCCCCAAGTTCAGCAGTAAAACCCCTACACGGCCCATGATGTTTCTGTGTCCTAAACTTCTAGGTAATTCTTAAGAATCATCGTAACAAGTGATTGCTAATCACCTCGACTGGCTGATGCGGTAGCAAAACTCTCTGATCCCAGCGTCAGGGGCCAGTTTGGTATCCATCCTTAAGGAAGTTTTCTTATTCTAAACTAGGTCAGCCCTTTGCCTATGGAAATGCCACCCCCCCTGCCCTTAGACACAGCAGTACCCAGCCAAAAGCCCCCCAGGTTGCGATTACCCTGGGGGATCCTGCCGGGATTGGGCCAGAAGTGGTGGCTAAGGCCCTGGGGGATCCGCGAGTCAGGCAAGGGGTCCAGATCACTGTGATTGGCGAGGCGTCGCTGCTGGGTAAAGCGGGGGCATCACTGCTGGCGCTGGTTGATCGCCAGGAGATTACCCTACAATCGCCGCCCCGGTCTGCGGGTCAAGCCGCTGGCGAAGCCGCCGTGATTTGCCCTGGGGTGCCAACCCCGACCACGGGTCACCTCAGTTTTTGTTGGCTACAGGCGGCGATCGCCGGTGCCATCACCGGCCAGTTTGATGCCATTGTCACCGGCCCCATTGCCAAATCAGTTTGGCATCAGGCGGGCCATGATTATCCGGGGCAAACGGAGGTGCTGGCGGAGGGGGCTGG
>JAAUQE010000013.1 GCA_012032425.1 Leptolyngbya sp. RL_3_1
GACGGGCAGCGAAGCCCTCATGGGCACCACATCAGGCCTGAGCATGGCCCCCTACATTCGTGAAGGTCGCCGCATCATTGGCCGCCCCGCCTATGGCCAAGAGGAATTCATGATTCGAGAACAGGACCTCCGCAATGATCTCGCCGGTGGTCGGGACTTTAGCGCCACGACCATCGGCCTCACCCATTACGACATTGATATCCACGGCTGCAAATACCGCAACGACGAAGAGCCCTTCGAAGCCTCCAGCGCCGGTACCGCCAGCTATTTTGTCCAGCCGCTCCAGGTGCCCTTAGAGAGCTTGATTCCCGTTGGCATCGATAACCTGTTAATCGGTGGCAAGTCCCTGGCGGTGTCCCACATTGCCAACGCCATGACCCGTATCCACCAGGGGGAATGGATTATCGGGGCCGCTGCCGGTACGACGGCAGGATGGCTGCTGCGCTATGGCCAGCCCGAGGATCTCACCCCAGCTCAAATTGTGACCACCGGACAGATGGGTGACCTCCAGCAATTTTTGAGGGACTCCGGACTCCGGCTGGCCTGGTAAATGCTAAAAAGCAGCAATCGCTCCAACCCGCTCCGCCCAATATCAACGCTGGATAGCAATATTCGCTATGGTCAAAATGCTGCATCTCTGGAGGTCGTATGTCAGATAGTCTGCTCAATCCTTTCATGGAAAGTGCGATCGCCCTTTCGATCAAAGCCCTGCGTTCGGGGCGGGGGGGTCCCTATGGGGCTGTCGTCGTTAGAGATGGTGAAATTATTGGCCGTGGCATGAATGAAGTCACCTCCTTGAATGACCCCACCGCCCATGCTGAGATGACCGCGATTCGCCAAGCCTGTGACCATATCGGCGATTGGAGCCTCGAAGGCTGCGAACTCTACACCAGTTGCGAACCCTGCCCAATGTGTATGGGGGCGGTTTATTGGGCGCGTCTGGATCGGGTTTATTACGGTAACACCAAAGAGGTGGCGGCCCGCTTTGGCTTCAACAGTCAAATTTTTTACGATGAGCTAGCCCTGCCTCGAGACCAGCGCCAGATTCCCATGGAACCGCTGATGGCGGATGAACGATCGCGGTTTTTGAATGAATGGGAGACGCAAGCAGATAAGGCGGAATATTAGAGGATTTCCGGGACCTATAGGATTTGCCCTCTGAAAAAAGAACACGAAGGCAAGGTCAGCAGCCGTTCCCAGAAGCTCTGGCACCGCAACTGCACCATTAGTGAGACTAGGTTGATCTGCTGGGCCTCTGTCTGGGTAACCAATTACTGCACAGGGGTGGCACCGCGCTCAATATCGGCATCGGTCAACAGCACCTAGTCTGGCCGAACTGGCTGCTGGAGCCGGTACCGAAATCCTTGCTCTAAGGCCCAGAGCTTGCCAGCCCCCCACGGATAAGGCGGTCCCCGAGAGGCACGGTCAGTATCCATAGGCTTTCTGGCCCCAGCTATATCAACACCGGTACTTGCGTTAAATCCTGAAGGCTGATACATCTGAACCATGCCTTCAGGACGCACCCACGATCGCATCACCTGGACTTGCCTGCCTCTGGTCGCGATCGTGGGCGGTGTCCTGACGCGTCAATTAGGCCTGACGTTACTGATGATGGCAGGCTTCTTATTCGGGGGCTTGATGTTTGGCCCCGATCTTGACGTGCGATCGCGACAAAGTCAGCGTTGGGGCTGGCTGAGTTGGATTTGGCGACCCTATCGGGGCTACTTGCGCCATCGCTCCTGGCTCTCCCATGGCCCCTTGGCCGGGACCCTGGGGCGCTTACTGTATTTGGGACTGTGGGCGGCGACCGTCACCCTGCTAGGGTTAGAAATTGCCCATGTCACCGGCCACCTGAGCTTGACTTGGCGAGAGCTGGGCCGCGCCCTGCGCTGGGGGTTATGGACCTATCGCGGCCAATGGTTTGCCCTGGGCATTGGCATTGAACTGGGGGCCATGAGCCATTCCATCAGTGATTGGAGCGTTTCCCACTGGCGGCGGGCTCGATCTCCGTCGAAGCGGCCCCGGCGGCGGTAACCCCCCGTGCAATCAAGTGCAACTCGGCAGGGGGGCGGGGATATGATTTTCGTGTATGTTCCTGAGGGCGATCCGAGGGGGCTGAAGCCGACTGGCAGCGCTAAACAGCAGCATAACGGCCAGCGCTATACATCCGTTCTGAAGCAGGACTTTTTTGATGGCAACTCCCGTAACTGATTCGGCGATATTAGCGGCCTTAGATGGCCTGATTACCGTGATTGCGCAACTGCGTCATCCCGAAACTGGCTGCCCCTGGGACCTCAAGCAAACGCCCCAAACCTTGATTCCCTATGTGATTGAGGAGGCCTATGAGGTGGTGGATGCGCTCCAATTCGGGGACGACAAGGCCATTGCCGAAGAGCTTGGGGACCTGCTGCTGCAAGTGGTTTTGCAGGCTCAGATCGCCCAAGAGGCCGGAACTTTTGACTTAGGGGCGATCGCCCAGGGCATCACCGACAAACTGATCCGCCGTCACCCCCATGTGTTTGGCGAGACCACCGTGGCCAATGTCGAGGAGGTAAATCGGAATTGGGACGCCATCAAAGCAGCCGAAAAGGGCGAAGCCCACGATCCAAACCGCCTCTCCCCCAAGTTGCGCAAGTACAGCCGCACCCTACCGCCGCTGCTGGCCGCCCTCAAAATCTCTGAAAAGGCGGCCAAGGCTGGGTTTGAGTGGGAGGACGTGAGCGGGGTCTGGGACAAGTTTGAGGAGGAGTTGCAGGAATTTAAAACCGCCCTAGCGGAAGAGTCCCCCGCTAACCAGGAAGGGGAGTTGGGGGATCTGCTCTTTACCCTCGTCAATCTAGCCCGATGG
This sequence comes from Leptolyngbya sp. RL_3_1, assembly GCA_012032425.1. Lineage (GTDB taxonomy): Bacteria > Cyanobacteriota > Cyanobacteriia > Phormidesmidales > Phormidesmidaceae > PCC-6406. The sequence continues at coordinate 2,849 of JAAUQE010000013.1, forward strand.
CACCATTTAGACCCCAGCGCCGCCCTCCAGGGCACTAATCGTCGCTTTATTGATCGCTTTGATCACGTGGAAACCGTGGCGGGACGGCCCCTGGCCGACTATACCCTAGGGGAATTAGAATCCCTGTGGCAGCAGGCTAAAGCCCAGTTGCAACCGGATGACTCCCCTCGCCCGGAGCCCTAGCGATGATCATTTATCCATTGCCTCTATCTATTGCCTCTATTTACTCAGGCCAAAATCCTGTCTACAGAACGGTGATCACCCCCAGCCTGACCCATGGGGGCAAGTAGGCAGTTGCGGTTAAGGGCGATAAGCTATTAACAGACTGAGCTGCGTTGCAGAGTGAAGGCTCAGTTAACTTCGCACAGGTGTTCGCAATCCACGTTGCAGAGTCAGCGGCAATGGTGCCGTTCTGAATGTCATGTGTCGTTGAGAAGCAGAACTGTGAAACAAACGAATGGTTTGAAGGACATAGACGAGGGCTGGCGGGTCCAGGTCTATGATCGCGATCGCCGCTTAATCTGTCTGCTAGAGCCGTCCCATGGCTGGGTCTTTTTTTTCGGCTGCGTCACGGGTTTTTTGATTGCAGTGGCGGGTCTGAGTCGCACCGTCACAACCCCACCGCCGAGTCCGGCCATCCCCAGCGATGCGCCTCCGTTGCAGATTGATTAGGGGCGGCACCAGCCTCCCCGAGTCATCAGGCTGAGCCGCAGGGCTGGTGTCAGCCTCGGGCACCCTTTCAATGTGCCAGGTCTTTCTCCAGCGCTATAACTGGCGCGATCGCCCAGGCGGCAATCCCCCTTTGAAATCAGGCAAAAGCATCACAGACGCTCAAATACATAACCTCTACTTATCTTTAGGATTTAGCAATCTGTTTCAGATTGAGCTGGGTCAGCGATCAATCCGAAACCTTTAGGTATAGACTTAGCAATATGAAAACCTGAGTCTAGATAGATAAAGGTTTATGGTTGGTCAGAGCCAGCAACGGGTGATGGCCAACCTTGCCCGGTTCAGAGAATGGCCATCTCTGGATACCCTATCGACAGGGATTCACGTAACACCTGTGCTGCGAGGCGATAGCGCTGTTGCCTCGTTTTTCTCAAGCTGTTTTTAAACCACATCCAAATTGAAAACTTGAGTTTTTCCCCTAGGGCAAACTACGGGTTAAGACACCTCGGAACGTTTGGTTTTGCGGCCCGCCAGCAAAGTGGCTCGCAGTCTTGTCTTAATCAGGCTGGCGACTGGCATAACCCAAGCTTGGGGAGAGCTCCCTTCTAACTCCTAACGCAAAAACTCTCCCCTTTTCTCTTGCTGAAAGTTACGTCTCCAGCTCACCAACGGTTAGGGCCGCTTGGGTCAGCAGCGGTTTTTGGGGCGGACTGGCGGGGTTGGCGACGGCTGTGCGATCGCCAAATTCATGGGGCAGGATCTGCCTTTTGGACGCTGCTGAGTCGCCAGCACGCTGGATAAAATCTGGGAAACCTCTGCACAAACAGTATGGCTTCCCACACATCGCCTCCTAACGTCCCCAACAGCAACCCAAGTGATGTTGTTCGCATCGTCCAAGCGATCGCGGCAACCCTCCAAGACGGTCTGAATTGGGTCGGGGATGGGTTGATTGAGTTGGCTTCCCCGACCATTGCTCAGGGCACCGACCTGTTGGGAAAAACCGTTGCCCCGATCGCGGATTTTCCCTGGGTTAGGTTTGCCACCGGAGTGCCGGGGTTGAGTTGGCTCCTAGCGGCCCTGGGTCAAGTCAATGCAGCAGAAATCCGGCAGGCCATCTCAGACCTACGGGTCAAGTACCCCCTCGATAGCAACGAGCAGTTAGCTCAGCGCGTGATCGCCGACGCGACCGTGCGAGCGGCCCAAGTCGGGCTTGTGACCAACCTACTGCCGCCGTTAGCCGTGCTGTTACTGGCGGTGGATATGGGGGCGATCGCGGCGCTGCAAGCGGAGATGATCTATCGAATTGCGGCAATTTACGGCTTTTCCCCCAGCGATGCGCGGCGGCGAGGAGAAGTCTTGGCCACTCTGGGGTTTGTCTACGGGCAGCTCAGGGTTGGCAAAGTCGGGGTTGAGCGTGGTGGAGGTGCTGCCGCTCATCGGTGCGGCAGTGGGGGTGGCATCCGATGCCGCCATTCTCTACGGTGTAGGCAGTTTGGCCTGCCGCTCTTATCAGGTCCAGGAGATGCAGCAATCGGCGGCGGCTGGACATCCCTGAATCAACACAGCGCCTACGCTTTACTTCTTCTCGTTGGTCTCCGTCCTTGATCGAGAGCAACACTGCCATGGCTTGCACCAACTTAGCTGACGCAGGCGAGCACTACACGCCATTCTTTTCCATGCTTTTGTAGCTTTAGGGATCGACATTTGGCCAAAAACTTGGGAAGTCCTTTGGGCTCCCCAATGCGCTTGAGCACTTTGCTCATCGGTTCTTTATGGATCTGGGCAAAGTGCGTCCCCAAAAGGGATAGGCTTACTTGACCACCGGCTTGATGAGAGGACAAACTCCACAAAAGCTTGATCAACGCCTGCTCTAACGCCTGGGCCGTTTTAATCGACTTAGGTGTTTTGGTCTGCTGGCCGGATGTCTGAGCCGCTGCTGGTTTTACCGGAGTTGTTTCTTGGGTTGCGTTTAAGGTCACCTGCATCTGTTGGCTATCTGGCAAAGGGGATAGCTCAAATGCTGCGTGAGCAGCCAAAAATTGCTTGAAGGTTTGATTGCTAGCGTTGGCTTTTAACGCTTGATTAGCTGAAATGCCGTTGCGATCGCGAAAAAGCTTGGCCAAGGTCGCGATTGTAATAGGCTGTTCGGGATTAGCTTGCTGTGCTTGCAATATCAGGATTTTCAGCCAGCTCCCCATCTGGGATAAAGATGGCGCTTTAACCGTCTCGCCCTCTGGCAAAGGCTGCTGTGCCGGAACGTCTTCAGAAGTTGCCGATTCCGCTTTTGTTTCGCTAGCCGCTTCCGTTGTCGCCATAACCTGAGGAGGCTCAAAATCATGGGTCGTTTGCGCTGCAATATTCAGCACCTCGAAACGGTCTCCGTGACGACTGACCCGGTAGGGCGTAATGCCCAAATTGAGCAGTGCATTCTCCAAGTGCAGCAGGTCAGAATCTTTTGAGCAAATAAACACCTCTCGAATAGAAGGATTGCGGAGGGAGATCACAGTCGCATCCAGGGACATTTTGATATCGGCACTATTCTTCCCTGAGGGCACATGCACCATTTGATAACCCCGCTGATGCAGTTCCTGATCCCGCTTGCCCAACTTTCCCCAATTGCCAAAGGCGAGATGATAGCGAATCGGATACTGACCAATTTCCTCTAAAAAGTCTTCCAACCCATCAGGCAGCTTCATATTCTCAGCATCGAGTAATAGAAGACCAGCATCAGGTGCCCTGGGCGTCATCTCCGTTTCCCCATGAGACCTTTCCGCCTCTACAGACTCTAGTTCTTCAGTCACAGCGGGAATCGACGGGGTTTCACTCGCGTTAACGAGCGCCTGCACCCGTTGCAAAACCTGGCCATAGGCTTTTGAGGCTTTGAACTGAGGCACAAAGACTTGATTAAGGATGCGCTCAACAACCTTCACCAAAGCAGGAAGCGTTGTCTGCCGTTCCAGGGGTTCGATGATTTTAGCGAGATGCGTTTCTGGAGAAGCCTTTCGCAACCAAGTTCGGCAGGCATCAGAGAGTAGTGCTGCTTGCCGATCATGTATGGCGATGATAGTTGCGTAAAGCAGGTGGCCAATCTCTGCACACAGGTCAGAGCTGAGCAACGCAGGGGAGCGGGTCATGTAAAAGGGGCCTGACAAATCGATAATTCAGACTACAGGCCAGAAAACCCGATTTTCCCAAAGTATGGGGGTGCGGTTTTCCCGTCCTTCTCCCTAATTTACCCATGGTCCATCAAAAGGCCCACCGCCCTCCACTTTGACTGCATACCTCGACCTGATTGACTGACAAAATTCTTAGCGTAGGTTGGTGCTGAGCGGAGCAAAACTCAATACTGGCAGCACTTTTCCTGATTCACACTAACGCTAACCCAGCCTACGGCAGAGTGAGGGTTTCAAGGGTTTTTTCAGTAAATCAGTGCCCCGACGACAAAGATGATCGGCACCGATCAAAAAAAGACAGAAACCGCAGTTTCTGTCTTTAGATTTTCCAAGGTGAGAGGGACTCGAAACTCACAACGTAGATCAGAACGCTGAGCCCATCAGCCGATGGCATGGGCTGTTCTGACCTTCTTGGCCTGATCTTCCTGGCCTAATCTTCATAGATGCGACATTCAGGAGCATCGGGATTCGCCTCGCAGTAGCGGGCAAAGGCGGACTTTTTCGACGCTTGCTGGCGGGTCTTGGCCGTTTGCAATTCTTCGACAGTTTCCCAGGCGATCGCCACGTCGATCACGGTCGTCCCATAGATGTCGGTTAGTCGCCGCGCATGTTCAAAAGCGACCAGCAATGCGGTATCGAGGGTAGAGCTCGGCTGGGTCGGAATGACGGTCTCACGGGTCGAGCGGTGAGAACGAGCAGCGGTGCGAGGAGCGGTGGTGGTGTGTGCCATGGGAGTGACCTCAACGGCTTTGCGAATCAACTTGAATCTACTTTACCCATAATCTCAGCGAATAGCATCGAGAAAAGATATAAGTTTTTTCTATGATTAATCAGGTTTTCTAAACCGTTTGCTAGCCATCACCCGCCATGGCAGAAACCCAATCGGTCAAAGATCTGGAGCCTTGCGGATCCCTTAGGAATGAGAATTTAATAAGACTCACAACTTCCTGACGCCCACCCTTCTGCCGGCTTTGGGAGAAGGGGCCGGGAGATGAGGGGGATCGGTATCGAAACTGATGCCGTCAAGTGCTAGGGGTCTTGACCGGGCCAAGCAATTACAGCGGTTTGGGCCAGACGCTGGGCTAGTTGTACAGCCCCGGCTTGGTTAGGATGGCTGGGATCAGCAAAGAACTGGTTTTGTCCTCGCCACTGTTCTAGCCAATCCACTATGGTGAAGTTTCCCGCTTGGGCTTCTTGACGCAGGTATTGTTGGAACTGGCGCTCATACCGCAACCGAGTGTCATCAAGGTAGTCATTGCTCAGGGGTAAATTGACGAAGACGAGGGGTAGATTACTTGCCTGGGCAAAGCGGGCGATCGCCCGCAGCGCGCTCGTTTGCACGCCCCGCAGCTCAAAGGGTTGGTAGGCCCCATCGTATTGGCCGCTGACGCGGGGATAGCTTCGGTAGTAGGTCTGAGGATCAAATCTATCGGCCACGGATAAAAACCCGTAGCCATTGATGGCGCTGATGGGAATCGGGTTGGCGTTCGGTGGGGCGTTCGGTTCTAGGGCAGGGCGCTGCCCCTGCCGCAGGGCTTGGTAGCCCGGTGAGGCAAGCATGGCGGCAAAGGTGCGATCGACGCGGCCACTATTAAAGGCCCGTGAGCCCCCCGCCCAGAGCAAGAGTTTGGGCAGTTGTTCCGGCGACAACACTTGCTGGAGTAAAAAGTTGATCACTTGGGCGGTGGCCCCATTTACCCCTAGGTTATAAACCCGCACTGTCGGCAGATCTTGACGGCTCAGGGCCGTTTCCAGCACTTGGGGATCAAGCCCTTGCAAGGCCCGAGAACTGCCCAAGATCAATACGTCAGGGGGGCCAAAGGTGGCCACATAGGACAGATAGACTCCCAGTTGCTCATCTAATACGGGACTCCCCACCGAGGGAAACACCGTGGGCCGACTGGCGAACTCGGACTGGCGCTGGGCGATCGCCAGTTTCGCCAAATAGTCGCGCCCCTGACGCTGGGCAAACACCCGTTGCGGGTTATCGGGGGGCACGGCTTGCAGTTGCTGCATCGCCGCTCCCCAGGTCTCCACCACCTGATCCCACTGCTGAGCCGTCTCGGCAGTGGCAGCCAAGCTGTCCGCTAGCTCCCCTGTCTGTAGGGCGCGCTTCAGAGTCAGATCAATAATGGGTGGTGACGGATCAACCTGTGCCAGGGTTGGTAACGTCGGCAACGTCGGCAAGGTCGAAGATTGACTGGGGCTATAGGCCAGAGAGACGATCCCCAGGGCGAGCCACAGACTAATCCCGATTACCAGCGCTCTCCAAGCACAACGGCGAGTCATCACTCCAGCCGCAAGTCGATCGGGTGGGCATTACACTGAACCATGGACATCACTCCAACCTATTGACCGCTAGCTTAGCAATCTCCTGTAGAGAGCGAGAAGGTACCGTCATTCTCTATTCAGGGGAGAAGCCATAGAGATTTAGCGGACGTCATGGCATTGGCCTTGCCTGCCCCCACCACTCATCAGAATGTGTTCAACCGTTAGAATGCAGCATCTTTGCTAAGCAGCATCTTTGCTAGGCTGCTCAAAGATATTCCCATTGTGAACCGATGCCTCACCCTGACGATCCCCGTCCATCCGACGCCAACCATCCAGACCCTAGCCATCCAGACCCCAATTATCAACCCCTGTCCCCAGGGCGAAATGGGCAACCTGATCCCTGGTTTACACCCGAAGCCCGACAAGAGCGGCAGCGTCTCGCCCAGGAAAAAGTCCGCCAGACCCAAGTCCGCCAGGTAACGGTGCTGGGCAAATTCATGCAGGGGGTGATCTATGCGGTGGCTGCCTTAGAAGCCTTGCTGGGTTTGCGATTTCTCCTGCGCCTCACCGCTGCCAACCCGGACAATACGTTTTCTAGCGTCATCTATGGGTTGTCACAGCCTTTCGTGAACCCTTTCTCGACGCTATTTATCAGCCCCACTTTTAATGGCAGCCTAAACATTATTGATGTGAATGTGCTGGTGGCGATGGCGGCCTATTTGGCCTTACTCGTCCTATTTCTAGGGCTGCTCCGCATTGTGTTTGAGAATTAGGGATTTTGCAGAGTTGAAAAGTGAGGATTAGGCGATCGCCTCCTTCAGTGGCAGGCTAGACAGGGCATACAGCAGCCGGGTCGGCTCAGCATTGGGCTGTAGGAACGAGAAGCGATGCCAAAACCGGATGCGGCCATAGCGATCCAGCACGAACTGGGCCGGTAGCGGTGCCCCGAGGGCTTGGCCTGTATGGTACTGCTGGAACACCTGGCAGGAGGGATCGGAGAGGAAAGGCATGGTCAGCCCCAGCTCTTCAAGCACCACTTGGCTCTGGGCTAAGTCTGTACTGGTCACCAGCAGCAGCTCCGCCCCCGCCGCTTGAATCAAGGGATAAGCCTCCTGTAGCGCCACCAAATGGGGAAAGCAGAGGGGGCAGTAGTGGCGTTCGGTAAAGATGCGGGTGAAGGCCAAAACGATGGGCGATCGCCCCAATATTGAGAAAGCCGCTGGGGCTGCTGGTTTTGGACTCGGGTCAGGCAAAAATCAGGGCGCGATCGCCCAGTTGCAGTTGGTTCAACGGCGGCACCGGCAAGAAATTTTGCCAAAATCGGCCACTCAATAAAAGTGAAGGCGGAGCGTAGACAGCCATTTCCATTAGGAAGCTACCGAAAAATAGCGGTTTCCATAGTAGGGTTTTAGTCTGGCAAAACCCTACCCAAAAGAGTTCTTACTCTCTATTTCCCAATTAAACGGGCCAATTAAATGGTGGCAAAGAATTCCTTTGACTTCACTGGGTCAGGCACCATGGTTTTTTCACCGGGTTGCCAACCGGCAGGACAGACCTCATCGGGATGGCTCTGCACATATTGAACCGCTTGTAGGGTCCGCAGGGTTTCATCGACGCTACGGCCAAAAGAGAGGTTATTAATGGTGGCATGTTGAATAACTCCCTCCTTATCGATGATAAAGAGTCCCCGTAAGGCCACCCCTGCATCGGGGTCCAAAACGTTGTAGTCGGTGCTGATTTCCTTCTTGATATCCGACACGAGTGGATATTCCAGATCGCCAACGCCCCCGAGCTTGCGTTCGGTTTGGATCCAGGCCAAGTGAGAGAATTCGCTGTCTACAGAGACCCCCAGCACCTCGGTGTTCAGATCCTTGAATTCGCCGTGGCGATCGCTAAAGGCCGTCACCTCTGTGGGACAAACGAAGGTGAAATCCAAGGGATAGAAGAACAAGATCACGTACTTGCCCCTGAGGTCAGAGAGCTTAATGGTTTTGAATTCTTGATCGACCACCGCCGTCGCCGTGAAATCAGGGGCCGCTTGACCCACCCGCAAACAACCCTCTACTGGACTCGTCATAGCAGTCTCCTCATTACGCCGTCAGCCTGGATATTTGCAGTCCTTAAGCCTAGAGCTACATATTGTTAGTCTGTATCATAGTCGCTTGAATTGCTTTCGCCACGGGACCCTATGGCGAAATGTAACAGCTAATACCCATGAGTTTTGGTGAAACCAACTATAATAAGCTCACGCCTTAAAATTTATTCCACTAGAACTAGCGCCTGTGTTCACGACTGCCCTGTCCGCTAACCCCGCCCCTGCAACGACTGTTGACCTGTTTGAGGCGATCGCAGCCCTGAAGCAGGAACTGAATGCCGTTGTTTTGGCCCATTACTATCAAGAGCCCGACATTCAGGATGTGGCGGACTATATCGGTGACTCCCTGGGGTTATCTCAGCAGGCAGCCCAAACCGATGCCGACGTGATTGTGTTTGCCGGGGTCCACTTTATGGCCGAGACCGCCAAAATTTTGAACCCGAACAAGCTGGTGCTCTTACCGGACCTGAATGCGGGCTGTTCCCTGGCCGACACTTGCCCGCCGGACCAATTTGCAGCGTTTAAGGCGAAGCATCCCGATCACCTCGTGATTTCCTATATCAACTGCTCCGCCGAGATTAAGGCGATGAGTGACATTATTTGCACCAGCTCCAACGCGGTCAAAATCGTCAATCAAATTCCGGCGGACCAGCCGATTATTTTTGCCCCCGATCGCAACCTCGGTCGCTACGTCATGGCTGAAACGGGCCGCGATCTGGTGCTCTGGCAGGGCAGTTGCATGGTCCACGAGACCTTCTCCGAGAAGAAGCTGGTGCAGCTCCAAATGGAGTACCCCCATGCTGAGATCGTGGCTCACCCCGAATGTGAGGAACCAGTGTTGCGTCAAGCCCACTTCATTGGCTCCACCACGGCGCTGTTGAAGTACGTGCAGCAGCGTGATCTCAGCCAGTTCATTGTGGTGACTGAATCGGGCATCATCCACCAGATGGAAAAGCAGGTGCCCAACAAGCACTTCATCCCCGCCCCGCCTACGGGCAACTGTGCCTGCAACGAATGCCCCCACATGCGGCTGAACACCTTGGAGAAATTGCACCGGGCCATGGCCGAGCGCCAGCCGGAAATCAGCCTGTCCCCGGAGATCTGCGCGGCGGCCCTAAAGCCCATTCAGCGGATGTTGGAAATGAGTCGTTAGGGGCTTTAAGGGAGTAGCTTGCAAATAATATCCCCCCAGGCCGAGTTTCGACTCCGCTCAACTCTCGATGCTGGCAGGTTGAGCGGAGTCGAAACCGAATTGATTGGGTGCGTTATTTAGCGGCATCTCCCTAACGACGACGGCTTTGCAATTTGCGGTACACCGCTTTCACATCCACATTGTGGTGGGCCATGGCCACGAGGGTGTGATAGAGCAAATCCGCCACTTCTCCGGCGATCTCATCAGCATTGTCGTCTTTGCAGGCCATCACCACTTCCGCTGACTCCTCGCCAATTTTCTTGAGAATTTTGTTGTCGCCCCCGGCCAGCAGCTTATTGGTGTAAGAGCCTTCTTGGGGGTGGGCTTGGCGATCGCGAATCACCCCATACACCTGGGAGAGGGTATCGGCGGGCGGCGGCACAATCTTGCCGTCAATCTGGTGAAAGCAACTGCGCTCGCCGGTATGGCAGGCAATGTCCCCTTGCTGCTCGACGGTGATCAACAGAGCGTCACTGTCGCAGTCATAGCGGATGGACTGGACCTTTTGCAGATGGCCGGAGGTGGCTCCCTTATGCCACAGTTCTTGGCGGGAGCGGCTCCAAAACCAGGTGTCGCCGGTATCTAAGGTCTTTTGCAATGACTCTCGATTCATCCAGGCCATCATCAATACGGTGCCGTCGAGGTAGTCTTGCACGATGGCGGGTACGAGCCCCTGATCGGTGTAGCGGATTTGATCGAGGGGGACGGTGGTAGCGGCAAGGGACATGGGCGATCGCAAACGCAACTTAATCTTTCCGCCAACTTACCACGCAGGTTTAATAGTCTGGCGTGTGCCGTGCCTCTAGGGCATAGATCGGCTGGGTTTGGGCCTTACCCTTCAGGGCAATCTGCCCCAACGACTTGGTATGGAAATGATTGCCAATCTGCCCATACATGAACTGATTCATCAAAATCTTGTTTTCTCCAGCGCGGCTCATTAACCGTGCCGCTGTGTTGACCGTATCCCCCAACACGTTAAATTCCCGCCGTCCCCGTTTCTCGCCAATTTCTGCCGCAAACACCGGCCCGTAGGTGAGGCCAATGCGGTAAGTGACGCGGATTTTTTTGCCCTGCACCGTTGGTGAAGGCAACGACTCGATTAAATCGCGAATGGCTAAAACCGAGTCCGCCGCTCGAAACGGGTCGCTGGGGTCAGGATTCAGCACGCCAAAGTGCAGCAGCATTTCAGAGCCGATCGAGTGGTAAGTGACCTTTTGCAAAATCCCGCCCTTTAGCTCCACCACCCCGTTAATCAGCGAAAACGCATCCGAGAAGCAGTCCACCAAATACTCGGTTTCTTCCGGTAGCGAATCGTCAACGGATTCTGGTAACCCGATTAGATTCACGAAGGCGACCGCAATGGTGGGAAACGAAGGGGGAATGCGGCGATCGGCGGCGGTTTCCACCAATAATTGCAAAATTTTTCGGGGCACATAGCTGGCCAAGGGCTCAATCAGGTCCACCGAGGTGCCAATTTCCGTCAGCAGCGCTTCGACACTGCGATCGAATAGCATCGGCGTGGGCTGACGGCGACGGGCCAGGGTGATTTCGTATTCCCCCAGTTCCTCAGCGCTAAAGTCATCTTCCACCAGCCAGTAGTTGTCGCCATTGGGTTTGAGCTGGATGCGATCGCCCAAAAACTGCTTTACCCCATCAGTCAAAGACACCTGGCCGACCACCCCGGCCCCTTCCGATTGCTTGGCAATGGTGACGGCCCGCCCTAGCAACACATGGGTCATGCGCTGCGGTGTGCCGATGTCAGCCTTGACGAACCGACCCTCGTGCAGCCCCACCCGCATCTGTAGCGACAGCTCCCCCTTGTGGGTGGGAATGCGACGAAAAGAACGCATTGCCCGCTGCATCCTGAGTCCGGCATGGACGGCCTGCTCCACATCATGGCGGCCTTGGTCGGCGGGGAACTGCACCAGCAGCGCATCACCGGTAAATTCCAGCAAGTTACCGCCAGACTTACTGACGATTTCGATCATTTCTGCAAAGTAATTGTTGAGCAGCTTCAGCAGCAGCTCTGCCCCATCAATGCCTTCGGCGGCGCGGGCTTCTAAAAGGGGGGTAAACCCGGCCAAATCCGTGAAGAGTAAGGTGCCCTCCTGCCAGCCGTAGCGCACTTCACCCGGCAGCGGGGGGTGGTTATACACATCCCGAGGGACGTAATTGATCAGAATGTGTTGAAGGGTGCGCAGGTGCTCAAAAACCCGCATCAACGTGTCTGAGACCGGGTCAATCCAGGCGGCAGCGTATAGATCAGCGGGCAATAGCGACCGCAGTCGCCGCTCCATATCCACCAGGATATTCGCCGTTGGTGAAAGGGCCATATACGCCGGGTGAATCTGCATTCCTAGTTCTGAACCTCTCAAGGCTAACAGAGTTTACAGCCCCCTAAAACGCGATCCGGTGGATCTATCCAGGTCGCTCCGCAAAATTTCGGAGATTATGGCCATCGCTGCCCTCAGGCTACGGCAGCATCTCCGTAGCCTCCCTGAGGACAGCGCTTCAGCTCCGGCTGCTGAACGTCAAGGGATTGCCGCTCCATCGCTTCGCCATTGGGAAATCAGGGGCAGTGGCCAGCGCTATACATCCACCCATTTGCGCTGCTCCCCACCCGGTAGAGTCGCTGATTCACCTTGGGATAGTCGCAAATGTCGTAGTCCAAACGGGTGCCGCCCATCAGGTACACCAAGTCCTCGTCAAAGGGGTTGGTGAGCCCGTGGGCGAGGCTGTTGGGGGCAAAGCCCATGAAGTCACCGGGTTTGACCTCTACAGTATCATCGCCAATTTCGGCCAGACCTCGCCCCGACAGGATATAGATGAATTCCTCCTCGGCATGGTGACGGTGGTACTGGGTGGAGTCATTGCCGGGGCCAAGCGCACCAGATGGATACCCAGGTGAATGCAGCCCACCGCGTCCCCCAGGGATTTGGTGTGGCGGATTGCTCTAGGATTGAGGGGATGCACGAACACCTGCTCCGGCAGGGCCGAGATCGCCGTTGCAGTCAGCAGGGGATGGGGTCGGTCAGAGTGGGGGGCAGTCATCACAATAGGTCCCAATATTGACCCCCAGGACGGGGGAGGAATGCTCCATGCTAGCCGCGATCGCACCCTCAGAACTCGATGTGAACAGGCCCTGGTGGCGGCGTTTGGGCCGGAGCTAGCGGATGCCGATCCGGTGTTGGTCCCGGCCAGCAACCCGAAGTTTGGGGACTTCCAGGCGAATGGGGCGATGGGATTGGCGAAGCGGTTGAAAAGTAAGCCGAGGGCGATCGCCGAGCAAATCGTCGCGCACCTACAGGTGGATGACCTCTGCGAAACCCCAGAAATTGCTGGGCCGGGGTTTATTAACCTGCGGCTGAAAACCAGCTATCTCCAAGAGCAGCTTCAGAACATTTATGGCAGCGATCGCCTCGGGGTCGAGACCGTCCAGCAACCCCAGAAAGTAATCGTCGATTTCTCTAGCCCCAACATCGCCAAGGAAATGCATGTGGGCCACCTGCGCTCCACCATCATTGGCGACTCCATTGCCCGCGTCCTCGAATTCATGGGCCATGACGTGCTGCGGCTCAACCATGTGGGGGACTGGGGCACCCAGTTCGGCATGTTGATCACCCATTTGCAGACGGTCTGCCCGGAGGCCCTGGCCGATGCCGAGGCTGTGGATATCGGCGATCTGGTTACCTTTTATAAGCAGGCCAAGCAGCGGTTTGATGAGGACGAGGATTTCAAGGGGCGATCGCGGGATGCGGTAGTAGCGTTGCAGTCGGGGGATGAGATCGCCCGCAAGGCTTGGCAGATCCTCTGCGAGCAGTCCCGCCGCGCCTTCCAAGCCATCTACGATCGCCTCGACATCCAGCTTCAAGAGCGGGGGGAGTCGTTTTATAACCCGCTCCTAGCCGATGTGGCCCAGGATCTCAAGGAACAAGGGCTACTGGTAGAAGACCAGGGGGCGCAATGCGTCTTTCTGGATGGCTTCACCAACAAAGAGGGTGACCCCCAGCCGTTGATTATCCAAAAATCCAACGGCGGCTTTAACTACGCCACCACGGATCTCGCGGCGATTCGCTATCGCACCCAGCAGGATGGGGCGGAGCGGGTGCTGTACGTGGTGGATGCGGGGCAAGCCAATCACTTTGCCCAGGTGTTTCAGGTGGCGGCCAAGGCGGGCTGGATTCCGGACCAGCGCGAATTTACCCATGTGCCCTTCGGGGTGGTGCAGGGGGAGGACGGCAAAAAGTTCAAAACCCGCTCCGGGGAGACGGTGCGGCTGAAGGATTTGCTGGATGAGGCGGTGAAGCGATCGCGCGCCGACCTCGAAACCCGCATCGCCGCTGAGGACCGCCAGGAAACGGAGGACTTCATTCAGCAGGTGGCGGAGACGGTGGGTATCGGCTCGGTCAAGTATGCGGATCTGAGCCAAAACCGCACCAGCAACTACATCTTTAGCTATGACAAGATGCTGGCCCTCCAGGGCAACACCGCCCCCTATTTGCTTTATGCCTATGTGCGGGTGCAGGGGATCAGCCGCAAGGGAGGGATTGATTTCACGGCGCTCGGTGAGAATGCGGCGATTCACCTGGGGGATGAGAGTGAGTTGACGCTGGCCAAGCACCTCTTGCAGTTGGATGAGGTGTTGGCGGAGGTGGCGAAGGATCTGTACCCCAACCGACTTTGTCAGTATTTGTTTGAGCTAAGCCAGGTGTTTAATCAGTTTTATGACCGCTGCTCGGTGCTGCAAGCGGCGAAACCGGAGCGCACATCGCGGCTGATGCTGTGTGATCTGACGGCCCGGACGTTGAAGCAGGGGTTGGAACTATTGGGGATTCAAGTGCTGGAGCGCTTGTAGGGCAGAGGTCTCAAGACAATTAAGCGTCCCGGCCCTGGAGCAATCTGGCAACATCGTTCTGGCAGCATCGCTCTGGAAACATCGTTCTGGAAACATCGTTTTTGATCGGCACCGCCGCCGTCGGAGCGCAGGGCAGCATTTGATTGATGCACGACCGGATTAACCCCCAATCCGGTCTGTGAACCTTTGCAACCCGAGTGACTCAGCCACTGAACTTAAGGCAAACTAAGGGAATTAAGGTTAGCTAGCGCCTCGGGCCAATATCCATTGGCTGAGGCTTGTCGATTGCGGCCTTAACGAAGTGTCGTCAACACTTAGGCTCATCCCCTAACCCCAGCTCCTCTGGCGTCGATCAGCCCTCGGCACAGGTAACTCCGCTCTGTAGGTTAACCCCTCCGCTGGGTTGTCTGGATTGGCCTCAGGGGAGCCCCACACCCGCCCTATGCGCGTCAGCATGGTTATGCGCATCACGATTTTTGAATACGAACGGGGTCTGAAATATGTAAAGGGGCGCTTTAAGCAAGTCTTGCCCCCCGGTCAATATTGGGTCGGGTTGCTGGGCAACACCACCATTCGCAAGGTGGATATTCGCCCTCAATATATTTCCATTCCCGGACAAGCGGTGCTCACCGCTGACGGGGTGGGGCTGAAGGTAAGCCTAACGGCAGTTTATGAAATCAGCGACCCAGCCGCCGCCATCAATCAGGTCTCTAACTACTACCAAGCGCTGTATCTGACCGTGCAAACGGCCCTGCGGGAAACGGTCGAGGCGATCGCGATCGATGCGCTGATGGCCAACCGGGCGCAGCTCAACGGGCAGTTATTGACAAGCTGTGCCGACCCAGTCGCGGCGATCGGCCTGCGTCTCATCAGCGTCAGCCTCAAAGATTTGATGTTACCTGGCGAACTCAAGAAACTCTATGCCCAAGTGGTGCAGGCTCGACAGGCCGGGTTGGCCCAACTGGAGCGCGCCCGAGGGGAAACGGCGGCCCTCAGAAACCTGGCTAACGCAGCCCGCCTCACCCACGACAACCCGGCTCTTCTAAAGCTGCGGTTGCTGCAAGCCCTGGAGCAGTCCAGCGGCAATACGTTTTTTATCGGCACCGCTGCAATGGGGGAACCCAGCCATGACAACTCAGAGCAGCTATAGCAGTCGCCAGTTCGGTTAGGACCAGACTGCAAGCTACTGTAGTCAAGTATCTTTACATTTCTTCAGGTGTCGTCAGAAGTATTCTTCAAACTTGAGGGGGCGATCCCCTCCCCTTGGCAAAACACCCTTTAGTCTGGAGGTGGGCAATCAATTGTTTATCCTGCTGACCCCCAAGACTCTCTATGCCGCTTAGCATCCTCGTTGTAGAAGATGACCCAGGGACCCGCCTCACCCTCCAGGATTATTTGGAGCTGGAGGGGTATTCGGTCGCAACGGCGGTGGATGGATGGATGGCCCTCCAGCAGGTTGAAATTTTTCAGCCACAACTCATCATTACCGATATCACCATGCCCCGCTTAGATGGGTATGCCTTTCTCAAGTCCCTCCGTCAGCAACCGGCTTGGCGGTTGATCCCGGTGGTGCTACTGACTGCCCATGGCGAAACCCAAGACCGCGTCAAGGGGTACAAGACGGGTTGCGATGTCTACCTCGAAAAACCCTTTGAGCTGGATGAGCTTGGCGCAGTGGTGCGGAACCTGTTGGCGCGATCGCAGCTGGTTCAATCCGCCTTGATGCAGTACAGCGCCTCAGTGCAGCGGGGTGAGGCCCCGGCACCCGCCGAGGCCTCATCTGCGGAAGAGGATCTGAGCCTAACTGAGCGGGAAAAGGATGTTTTAGATCTCCTCTCGGGCGGCCTCTCAAATAGCCAAATTGCCGAGCGCCTATACCTTAGTCCTCGCACCGTTGAGAAATATGTCAGCAGCCTGCTGCGGAAATCAAATACCAGCAACCGGGCCGAACTCGTACGCTTTGCGATGGATCACCATTGGTGAACTAGGAGGGATCGCGCTTTCCTACTTAACAGCCGCATCGACCCGAACTCAGGCTAGATCAGACCGTGGGCAGCGCAATTAATTCCAGCAAGCCCGCCTTAAAAATGTTGCTATTGCGACAAGATCGCGATCGCAACTGTGCATCAAGCGGCAAAATAGGCATATATGGCAGTCGCCAGCCTGATTAAGACCAGACTGCGAGCCACTTTGCTTGTGGGCCGCAGAACCAGACGTTCCGAGGTGTCTTAAGCAAAGTGGCCAGCGCCATATAGATCCATTCATCCGCATTGGAGTTCCCTTATGCAACTGATTTACCGGGGCGGTCTTTTCAAGCGGCGTCAACACCAGCCCCAGCCCGCGCTAGACCAGCCGCACCCTAACCCCTACCAAGGGCTGCGCTATAGCCGCTACGGCGTTGGCTATACCCGTTAACCTGTCTGCGTTTACACCTAATCCTTCTACAAACCAGTTCGATCTACAAGCCAGTTTGATCAAAAAAGGAGGGAATGGTCTCAGCCACGCCCTCCTTCTTGGTTTTGATCAGACCCCCCACTGAACTAGCACCGGAACCGGCGATCGCTATTCAATCAGAGCTGCATCAGGCACCGTTGCCGTGAGTTGCGGTGCCGTCAACGCTGTGAACGAAGGCTGGGTGGGGTTGTTGGCCACCAGCATCAGCGTGTCTTGGACCTGATTCGACAGGGCCACTGCCTTGACATCGTAAGTTTGGGTGGCCAGTTTCGGATAGAGACCGATCCCGATCACCGGCACCAGTAAGCAAGCCGCCACCAGCGCTTCCCGAGGCCGGATGTCTAGCATGTTAGGCACCTGCTTCACCACCGTGCCGGAATCACCGTAGAAAATCCGGCGCAGCATCGATAGCAAGTAAATGGGAGAGAGAATCACCCCCACCGCTGCCAGAACGATGATGGTGACCTTAAAGGCAGTGCTGTAGACATCACTGGTCGCCATGCCCAAGAAGATGGCAATCTCGCTCACAAACCCACTCATGCCCGGTAGCGCCAAGGACGCCATCGCTGCCGCCGTAAAGAAGGCAAAAGCCGTGGGCATTTTGCGAGCCATGCCCCCCAGCTCATCCATATCCAGGGTGTGGGTGCGCTCGTAGGTGACCCCAGCCAAAAAGAACATCACCGCCGCAATCAACCCATGGGAGAGCATTTGCAGCAGCGCCCCACTCATGCCGATAGTGGTGAAGGCCGAGAACCCAATCAGAATAAAGCCCATGTGCGCCACCGATGAGTAAGCCATGCGGCGCTTGAGGTTGTTCTGCGCTAAGGCGGTGAGAGAGGCGTAAATAATATTGACCACGCCCAGAATGGCCAGGAAAGGGGCGATGTAAATATGGGCATCGGGCAACATCTCAATGTTCATGCGGATAATGCCGTAGCCCGCCATTTTCAGCAGCACCCCCGCCAAAATCATAGAAACGGCAGCAGGCGCTTCACTATGGGCGTCAGGCAACCAGGTATGCAGCGGGAAAATCGGCAGCTTGACGCCAAAGGCAATCAAGAAAGCCAAGTAGGCGAAGAGCTGGAAGGGAAGCGAATATTCCTTCAGCGCCAAGTCCGTAAAGTTGAAGCTGACCGCATCGCCGTAAAAAGCCATCCCCAGGGCCGCCACCAAAATAAAAATGGAGCCAATCGCGGTGTAGAGAATGAACTTGGTGGCGGCATATAACCGCTTTTGACCGCCCCAGATGGAGATCAACAGATAAACCGGCACCAGCTCAACTTCCCACATTAGGAAGAACAGCAGCATGTCTTGGCACAGGAAGACTCCAACCTGGGCGCTGTACATCAGCAATAGCAAGAAGAAATACAGGCGGGGCTTAAGTTTAATATTCCAAGAAGCCAGGATGGCGAGGGTCGTCACCAAACCGCTGAGCACCACTAGGGGCATAGACAGGCCATCGACCCCGAGGGACCAGTTCATCCCCAGCTGAGGCACCCAACTGTAGGACTCCACCAACTGTAAGCCCGACTCTTGGAGGGAGAAGAACCGTGCAAATGTATAGAGAATCAGGCCAAACTCGGCCAATCCGACGCCGAGGGTGTAGGCCCGGATGGTTTTGTGGTTGCCGGGCAAAAGCGGAATCGGTAAACCAGCCAGGAGGGGAAAAATAACTAGGGTGGTCAACCAGGGAAAATGTTCGCTAATCATCACACTTCACGGAGGTTCCGGTGAACAGTTTGGGTACCGGTTGAGATCGTTGTCTGGCCTGGGAGGGTGGCAGGCGACTAACCGGGGAAGAGCTAAATGAGCATTTCTACTTATTGCTCTACCTGTGGCCTAGTATAAACAACTTAATGAACTTTTAATAACCCTCTTTGCGTAAAAAACTTAAAAATCAAGCCTTGATAAAGCCAATAGCCATGACCTTGAAGGGTTTTGATGCTTTGACTGGATTGATCTCTATCCTCAAGTCGGACTTGCCTCTACTTTGACTTAGGTAAATGATTGAGTCTTTTGGCGGATCTTTGTTGACAGATAGGCATTTGGTCCGCAGGTTTCTCGGCGCTCTTCTCTGCACTCTGGTGAGGTTTTGGCCCAGGGGTTAGGGCCGGGGGCAGAGGGGGGGTGCGATCGCGCCCGCTCCTGCGGTCAGGGGAAGGGCCGCAGCGATTTGTCCTGGTGTAAACCTTAGCCTTACCCTTTAATGGTCACATCGACAGCTTTGACTGCCGCTTCATCTGTCAAACTCCTAGGCTTTAACCCATGTCCTTTTCCACGCGCCTCGTTAATGGGTTGCATTTTCGTAATCTGCGGGGCGATCTATTTGGTGGTTTAACCGCCGCTGTGGTGGCCTTACCCCTAGCTTTGGCCTTTGGGGTTTCTTCGGGGGCCGGGGCGATCGCGGGTCTATACGGGGCTTTCTTTGTGGGGCTATTCGCAGCGCTGTTTGGGGGCACCCCTTCCCAAATTTCCGGCCCCACCGGCCCCATGACCGTGGTCATGGGTACCGTCTTCACATCCCTCGTCGCCAGTAACCCGGAGAACGGTGTCGCCATGGCCTTTACCGTGGTGACCTTAGGAGGGGTGTGCCAAATCTTGTTCGGCGTGCTGAAACTAGGGAAATACATCACCCTGATTCCCTACACCGTGATCTCCGGCTTTATGTCCGGGATCGGCATCATTATTATCTTGATCGAGCTGGGGCCGTTGCTGGGCCACCCCAATGCCGATACGGTGATTCACGCCTTCCAGCTCTTGCCGAACTATATTCAAACCGCCAACCCAGCCGCCGTGGGGCTGAGTCTGCTCACTCTGGCGATCGTCTTTGGGACACCGCGACGCATCAATCGCGTCCTGCCAGCCCCCTTGCTGGCCCTCGTGCTGGTGACCCTGCTATCGGTGATCGTTTTGCCCACCGATGGCGTGCTGCGCATTGGCACCATTCCCACCGGCCTGCCCTTCATTCACTGGCCCAGTTTCCAGCTCGATCAGCTCAAAACCATGGTGGGTTACGGGATCATGCTGGGGGTGCTGGGGGCGATCGACTCGCTGCTCACCTCTTTGGTGGCTGACAACATTACCCAAACCCAGCACGACTCCGATCGCGAACTGATTGGCCAAGGGATCGGCAATTGCCTATCGGGTTTGTTCGGGGGCTTGCCCGGTGCCGGAGCAACCATGCGTACGGTGATCAACGTTAAGTCTGGGGGCCGCACCCCACTGTCTGGGGTGATCCATGCCCTGGTGTTGCTGGTGGTGGTGCTCGGTGCAGGTCCACTCACAGCGGTGATTCCCCAGCCGGTCTTGGCGGGGATCCTCCTCAAGGTGGGGATTGACATCATTGACTGGAGCTTCTTAAAGCGCGCCCATAAGCTCTCCCTCAAAGCGGCGGGGCTGATGTATGGGGTCATGCTCCTGACGGTGTTTGTGGATTTGATTACGGCCGTAGCGGTGGGGGTCTTTATCGCGAACCTGCTCACCGTCAAGCATTTAACCGAGCTACAGCTTGAAGGCATTGTCAAAATTGATGACCCGACGGATGGGCTCCTGCTGAACCCAGAAGAACAAGCGCTGATGAGGCAGGCGAAGGGACGGATTTTGCTGTTTCATCTGGGGGGACCGCTGAGCTTTGGGGCGGCCAAGGGGATTCTCAACGGCTATCAATTGTCGGTAACTACGACGCGCTGATTTTAGATCTGACAGATGTGCCGTTGATCGGGGTGACGGCTTCCCTAGCGATTGAAAACATGGTCAAAGAGGCCAGGGATAAACGCCGCGATGTGTTTTTGGTGGGTGCCCATGGTCGCGTAGAAGAGCGCCTTCAACGGCTAGATATCTTAAAAATGCTCTCCCAGGGGTCCTTTGCCATTACCCGCTTAGATGCGTTGCAGCTCGGGTTAGACCTGATCCAGAGTCGCTATCAGGAGCGAGAAACTGTGATCCGTTAAGACGATGGGTGATCCCCTACAGTCCCTGCCGTACAGCGGTTCAAGTCCTGGTTTGGGCCAAGGCTGTTGGGGGTTAACAGGGATCGCTTAGCGATGGGCACACTGGATGTTGAGCCCATTCCCTCCCAGCCCTGACCGCTGATTTCTGGCCGCTGGTCCTAGCCTAAACGCGGGTCGTGGGCCTGCCCGACGCCCATTACGCTCAAGGATTCCTCCCATGATTGGTATGCCCTGGTCCCGACCCTCGCGCGATCGCCTTGGCTATTGTTGACCAGTGGGCTCTTGGCGGCCCTGATCAGCGGCCCCGCGATCGCCCAAAATGAAGGCTATTGCTTTCTCACGGACCAGGGACTAACGGTTCATAATCTATCGCTGCTCTGTGGCGGGGGTGGGGTGCGGGACGAGCCGGTGCTCAGAACCGGTGATGTGCAAGTCACGCTGCGCTGGGACACCATCGACGACCTGGATGTGTTTGTCACAGATCCCGTTGGCGACACCGTCAGCTACCAAAACCCCTTCATTCCCTCCGGTGGGCAACTGGATGTGGATGCGAATGCCGCCTGCTTCCAGCCGTTGTCTCCCACCCCAGTCGAGAATATTTTTTGGCCCACGGGGCAATCTCCCACGGGCGACTTTGTGGTAACGGTGAATATCTTTGAGCGCTGCCGCGCTGCCCAGAATGCGATTCCCTTCACGCTGTTAGTCTTGGTGAAGGGAGAGGTGATCGAATTTAACGGCATCCTGTCGAACGAGACCCCTGAACTTCGGTTCTCGTTTACCTCCTCTGGGACTTAGGGGAGTTGTGGGGTCATGAAGTAACTGTGTATGAGTGATGGGGTGGGAGGGTGATGGGGTGAGTTGTACGTGAATCACTTGACTATTTCGGTTTCTAGCCCCCCTGCTCCCCCTGCCCCGCTGCTCTCCTGCCCTCCTGCCCCCGAAATGACTAGTGCGGAGCTATCCCATGAAATTTCTGAGACGAATGGCTGTATTGGCCTGGGCGATCGCCTGCTTCTGGACCGTGGTTGCCTGTTCGGCAGGGCAAGCCGACATGCACCGGACAGAGAATGGTCTCGTGCAGGTGCCGAGTCAATTTGATGTGGCCACTACCAGCGATCGCCTAGCGACGCTGCTGCAAGAGCGGGGATTGACCCTCATGACCCGCATTGACCATGCCCAAAACGCCGCCACAGTTGACCAAGAACTGCGGGATACGCAACTTTTGATTTTTGGGAACCCCAACGTCGGGACGCCATTGATGCAGTGCAATCAGACCGTGGCGATCGATTTACCCCAAAAGGCATTGATCTGGCAGGATGAGGCCGAGCAGGTTTGGCTGGCTTACAACGACCCCCAATATCTCATGGAGCGCCATCATCTGATCGGCTGTGAGTCGGTGATTGAGCGAGTCAGTCAGGCATTGAATGGGCTGGCCATGGCGGCCACTCAGGATTAACACCCAATCCGGCCCGTGAATCTTGAGACCTCTTCAAGAATGAGAAAACAGGGCAGGTTGCAGCCTCAAGAGCTGAATTTTAGACAGATCGCGCCCGCAGGCGAACGAGTCCGCAGACACAACCGCTGGCAATCTCGTATCGCTCAGATATCGCTCAGAACGCATCCGAGGCAATTGTGCCCGTTGTCGTCGTGCCGCTTCGGTTTGTGCGGCAATACGTTGCCAGCGTTCCCACCAAGCTTCTGGGGGCAGTCCGGGTTAAGCAAAGAATCCTGCTAACCACAGGGAGCTGCTCTACAATTTGCCCAGTCAGCTATGCCTCAGGGACTGAAGGAATAACATGATGTTCAAATTGGTAGCCATTCATTCTTTTCGCGGCGGTACCGGCAAATCCAACGTCACTGCTAATTTGGCCACCTTGATCGCCATGACCGGTAAGCGCGTCGGCATTGTCGATACAGACCTCCAGTCCCCTGGCATCCATATTCCCTTTGGGCTCAACCAAGCGAATGTGACTCGAACTTTGAATGACTACCTCTGGGGGATCTGCTCCATTGAAGAGGCGATGTACAACCTGACCCCCGAGGCCGTACAGCAGCGAAACGGGTCGATTTACCTAGCCCCAGGCAGCTTTAAAACTGAGGAGATCACCCGCATCGTCAGTGAAGGGTACGAGATCACTCAACTCAGTGACGGCCTCAACACCCTGGCCGATCGCCTCAACCTTGACTACGTCTTTATCGATACCCATCCTGGGGTCAACAACGAAACCCTGTTGGCCATGGCCTTGTCAGACATGTTGCTAATGATTTTGCGGCCTGATGGTCAAGACTTTGAAGGGACGGCGGTCACCGTTGAGCTGGCGCAGCATTTGGGGATTCCCAAGCTGATGTTGGTGATTAATAAAGTGCTGAGTTCGTTGGATACAGACGGGGTGCGGCGACTGGTGGAAAAGACCTATAGCGTCCCAGTTGCCGGGGTTTTGCCCATGTCAGAGGAGATGATGTTGCTGGGTAGCCGAGAATTGTTTTGCCTGCGCTATCCGAAGCATCCCCTTACCCAAGAACTGGTGCGATCGCCCGCCATGTGATGGCGTAATTACTGTGTAACGGTGATTTGCTCCGGGTCAGCTTTGCCTGTAGGATTCATGGATGCGTAGGTTACGCCTGTCCCTTGTTACCTAAGAATTCGTGCGTAAGATTGTTCTCGCTGGCAACTGGAAAATGCACAAAACTCAGGCAGAGTCCCTGACGTTTTTGCAAGGGTTTGTCAGTCAGCTCTCAGAAACCCCTGATGATCGGGAGATTATTCTTTGTGTGCCCTTTACGGCCCTGAGTACCCTGTCTAAACATCTCCATGGTGGCCGCATTCAGCTCGGCGCGCAAAACATTCACTGGGCAGACAGCGGCGCTTACACCGGCGAGATTTCGGGCGAGATGCTGACGGAGCTGGGGGTGCGCTACGTGATTGTCGGCCATAGTGAACGACGGCAACTGTTTTGTGACACCGACGAAACCGTCAACCAAAGACTGAAGGCCGCTCAACGCCATGGTCTTACCCCCATCCTCTGTGTCGGCGAAACCAAGCAACAGCGCGATGCTGGGGAAACAGAGGCGATTATCCAGCATCAGATTGAGAAAGGGTTAGTAGACATTGATCAGACCCGCCTAATCATTGCCTATGAACCGATTTGGGCGATCGGCACGGGGGATACCTGTGAAACTAGCGAAGCCAACCGTGTCACCGGTCTGATTCGTCAGCAGCTCACCTATAAGGATGTTCCCATTCAGTACGGCGGCTCGGTCAAGCCCAGCAATGTGGATGAAATCATGGCTCAGCCTGATATTGACGGGGCGCTGGTGGGAGGCGCAAGCCTAGAGCCAAGTAGCTTCAGCCGCATTGTGAACTATCAGTAGCCCGATTAACCTACCCTGGTCCGGTTTCACGACCTATAACCCCAACCGGTTTAAGAGGCTGTTTGAAAAGTTTGCGGGGTTAGCTTTAGTCACCTGCAACCCCCAGCGAGAGCCACGCATAAATCAAGGCTGTAGCTCCCACCCCGAGGGCATCAGGTATCCTTTCAAACTCGGGTCACCCCTTTGCAAACAGCCTCTAAGACTAAAGCTATTCCTTTTGTAAGACCTCTGCAAAGGCGAGATCCTCAGAGGCCATGACAAAAATGGTG
Organism: Leptolyngbya sp. RL_3_1; assembly: GCA_012032425.1. Taxonomy (GTDB): domain Bacteria; phylum Cyanobacteriota; class Cyanobacteriia; order Phormidesmidales; family Phormidesmidaceae; genus PCC-6406. The sequence continues at coordinate 27,149 of JAAUQE010000013.1, forward strand.
CTCGGTAAAGGGCTGCTCTGGATTTGCAGCTTTTCGTAGTACTGCCCAAAGGCTTCGGCACTGGTGGGTGTCGCCAACCCTAGAAATACCAAGTCAGCCTTTTGAGAGGACAGTCTTAGGATTTCCTCAAAGGGCCGACCATCCGCCACAATCACCTGGGAACTGGCCCCAATGCGCAGGCTCTCCGTCAGGCGATTGAGATTCGCCTCAGCAGCGGCGGCGGCAGCCGGATCGGGTACGACCAGCTTGAGGCAAACTTCGGCCCCCTCGCCAATCCATGCTGGTGCGCAGCAAATAGGCCAAAATCAGCATCAGCCCGCCGTTAGCCTGTAGACCGCCCCACCAGACATCAATGCGGCGATACTGGGCCGGACGGCGTTGGATCTGGGTAAAGGTTTCAGGGTCGCTGCGTAAAATCAAGACATTGCGTTTGGCCTGGTGGCATTGGGTGACCATCCGGCAAAAGCGATCGCGGTTCTCCGGTTTTTCGGCATCCCCCAACAAAATGGTGTTGGGCATCAGCGGCCCCATGCCATAGGCTTCCATCAGTTGGGTCATGCCCGCAAAGGGGTCGGGTGCCGTCACCAACCTGACAAAGGCTTGAATGCCTTGCCGCTCAAGATAATCTTGCAGCGTCGTCTCCATGGCATCTTGTCGGGCCACATCCCGACTGCCAGAGGGCAACACGCTGGCCACCGTAAATAGACCCCGTTGGTGGGTCAAGGTGTGGGCCAGCGCAATCAGATGCCAGCGCTTAGCGGGAGATCCTGAGAAAACCAAAAGATGGGGCCGCCAGTTTTTGGAGTCGAGGGCACTGCCGATATTCAGCAGGGCGGCCCGCAGCAGGGTCATCCACATCCCTTGGCGCACATCGCCCCAGGTACTTTTAATTTCCCGCCGCTCTAGCCATAGGTAAATACCCAAGACAATCACAGCGGCCAGGACCGTTGCCACCGCATTGATCAAAAACATGATCGCCACGCAGGCCAGCGCCCCCAGCAAAGAGAAGCCCCAATGCACCTTGAAGGTGGGGCGGAAAGAAGGGCTGGCCAAAAACCCCTCCACCCCAGCAACCACATTCAGCACCATGTAGGTGGTGAGGAAAAACATGGTCAGGACCGGGGCAATCAGATTCAAGTCCCCCACGGAAACTGCCGCCAGGGCAATACCCAGGCTAAACAGGGTGCCCAGGCGGGGCTCATCACTGGGACCATGGCCCTTGCCCAGCCAGCGGCAAGACCGAGGCAGGATGCCATCCCGAGCCAAGGCTTGCAATACTCTGGGCGCTCCCAGAATGCTGCCAAGGGCACTAGAGAGGGTCGCGCCCCAGACCCCCAGTAAAATCGCATCACCCCAGATCGCCATCCGGCGCATCACGAGCGGTTCGGCAATTAAGGTATTGGCATCGGCTCGCCAGTAGAGCAGCAGGGGGATCACCATGTAGACCCCGTAACCGACGGCGATCGCCGCCATCGTCCCAATCGGAATGGCCCGAGTCGGCTCTTTTAAGTCCCCTGACATGCTCACCCCAGCCATAATCCCGGTCACTGCTGGGAAGAACACCGCCAGCACCGCCCAAAAGCTGACGGAACCCGGCATTTCGGTGGAGGTCAGGATCACCGATTCGTG